>CAZDPA010000001.1:0-123648 GCA_964507195.1 uncultured Salinisphaerales bacterium
CGCTGAATACGCTGGTGACGGAACTTGCACAGGTCGGTGCAGCCATTGAAGCAACGACGCTCGATGTCCGCGATGCGGATGCGGTGGATGCCGCCATCATTGCATTCAAGCCGGATGCGCTGGTCTGCAGCGCGGCGATCCTCGGCCGCGGCGATGTCTGGGAACAACTCACGCCGCAGCGCTTCGCCGAGGTGATGGCGATCAACGTCGGCGGAACGTTTCATGCATGCCAGTCGGCGATGCGGCTCTGGCGCGCGAGCGGATCTCCAGGCGATATCGTCAACGTCGCTTCGCTCGGCGGCCTGCGTGGGATGCAGCGCTATTCCGGCTTCGGTGCATATGCCACTTCGAAGCACGCGGTGGTCGGGATGACCGAAGCCCTGGCGCTGGAAGGCAGGCCGCACGGCATCCGCGTCAACGCGATCGCGCCGGGTACGATGCGTACGGACATGGTCAGCGAACTGGGCGTAACGGCGCAGACCATGCCGGCGCAGGTCGCGCCGACGGTGGAGTATCTGCTGGATCGCACGCAGTCCGGCGTGATCACCGGCACAACGGTAGAGATTCATTGCAATGACGACTAAGGACCCGATCGTCTACCTGACGCGCAGGGAGACCTTCTGCGCCGGGCATCGGCTGTGGTCGACGGCGCTCAGCGACGAAGAGAACCGCGCACTGTTCGGCCCCTGTGCCTATGAGTTCGGCCACGGCCACAACTATGTGCTCGAAGTGACGCTGCGCGGGCCGGTCGATCCGCAGACCGGTGTCGTGGTCAACCTCACCGAGGTGCGTGACGCGACGCGCGAGCTGATCCTCGACGATGTGGATCACCGGCATCTGAATCATGATTCGGTGCTGTGCAGGGGTCTGAATCCGACGGTAGAGAATCTGGCGGTGCTGTTCTGGACGGTATTGCATGGACGCTTTGCCGGGCTGCTGTACGAAGTCCGCGTCTTTGAGACTGAAAAGAACTGGGCGGTTTATCGGGGTGAGCGGGGCGAATGATGCGGAAGGTTTTGCTGGCCAGGGGGACGGTACTGCTGGTGCTGACGTCGCTGCTATCGGCATTCGCGCTGGTCAGCTGCGGAGATGACGGCGCTGCGACCATCGACATCCCGGTATCGGCCGACGAGCCGGCGCTGGAAACCGACCCCGCCGCGCTCGAAGCCGGATTGCGCTGCACCGAATTCACCCATCCGGACAAGCCGGCGGTGCTGCTGGTGCACGGTACGTTCACTGCCGGCTTCGAGCAGTACAACTGGACTTACCTGCCGCTGCTCGCCGAGCGCGGCTACGACGTCTGCACCGTGACCTATCCGGATCGTGGTCTGGGCGACATGCAGATTTCCGCCGAGTACATCGTCCACGCGCTGCGCCGCATGCATGCCGAGACCGGCCGCAAGGTGGCGGTCATCGGGCACAGCCAGGGTGTGGCGGTGCCACGCTGGGCCATCAGATGGTGGGCATCTGCACGCAATGCGGTCGATGATTTCGTGCTGCTCGCCGGACCGAATCATGGCACCGAGGTCGTTACGCTGGGCGGCGTGTTCCCGATCCTTACCGCCGTGGGTCTGGTGCCCGAGGTGGTCTATCAGCTCGCGCCGGACTCGCAGTTCATGGCCGCGACGAATTCCGCTGACGAAACGCCGGGTGACATTTCGTATTCGGCGATCTACACCGCGCTCGATGAGCTTGTGCGCCCGGTTGAGCCAGTGCCGACGGCGGCGCTGGAGTTTGGTCAGGAGAATCCGAAGCTGGCGAATATCCTGCTGCAGGACGTCTGCCCCGGCCGCATCGTCGATCACGTGACGATCGGTCTGACCGATCGCCTGACGTTCGATCTGGTCATCGATGCGCTTGAACACGAAGGTCCGGCGAACGTCCTGCGTGCCGGCGGCATGGGCCTGTGTGGCCTCGCGCCGATCATTCCCGAGCAGATCATTGCGCCGCAGGTGGTGCAGGGCCTGATCTCGGTGCTGCGTGAAGAGCCGGCCAACGGATTGCCGCAACTGCATCCGTCTGACACGGAGCCGCCGCTCAAGCCTTACGCCCAAGGCGTCTTACCGGCCTCGCCTGCACCTTAAGCGTTCTGCTGCAAATGGTTGAAGTCAGGCACAACGGCGTGCGGGACACTTCAGTGAGTTCAACGTTGTATGACCGAGAAAGACCAGCATGAGTGAAGTGTCCCCCAAGACCGTCGTCATCATCGGCGGCGGTCAGGCCGGCGGCGAAGTGGCGGCGGAGCTGCGCAAGCTCGGCTTCGATGGCCGCGTGATGATCTTCGGCGACGAAGCCTTCCTGCCGTACAAGCGGCCGCCGCTGTCCAAGGCCTATCTCGCCGGCACGCTGACTGAAGAGCAGCTCTACACGATGCAGGCCGCGAGCCTGGAGAAGGCGCGCATTGAGTACCGCGGCGGCATGGCGGTCGCGAAGATCGATCGCGCCGGCAAGACCGTCTCGCTGACCGACGGCACCACGCTGGCGTATGACTATCTCGTGCTTGCGACCGGTGGCCGTCCGCGGCCGATGCCGGTGCCGGGCGCCGAGCTGGGCAATGTTTTCCTGTTCCGCTCGATCACCGACGTGCAGAAGGTTCGCACGCAGTGCGCACCGGGCAAGCGCGTGGCGATCGTGGGCGGTGGTTTCATCGGCCTTGAAGCCGCAGCGGTGCTGCTCAAGCAGGGCCTGAAAGTCACCGTTCTCGAAGGTCTGCCGCGCGTGCTCGCACGCGTGACCTGCCCGGAAGTCTCCGAATTTTTCGAGCGCATGCACCGCGAAGCCGGCGTCGATCTGCGCACCGGTGTGCAGGTCAACGGCTTTGAAGGCGATGGCGTGGTCGAACGCGTGCGCCTTGGTGACGGCAGCACGCTGGACACCGATTTCGTGATCGTCGGCATCGGCCTGATTCCGAATGTCGAGCTGGCTGCCGAGGCTGGGCTCACGGTCGACAACGGCATCGTCGTCGATGAGTTTGCCCGCACCACTGATCCGTTGATCTTTGCCGCCGGCGATTGCACCAATCATCCCAGCGAGTTCCTCGGCCGCCGTGTGCGTCTGGAATCCGTGCAGAACGCGATGGAGCAGGGCCGCGCCGCAGCACGCAACATCATGGGCAAGAACGAGGCCTATCAGAACGTGCCGTGGTTCTGGTCCGATCAGTACGACCTCAAGCTGCAGATGGTCGGCGTATCGACCGGTTACGAGCAGATGGTCGTGCGTGGTGATCCGTCTACGCAACGCAACTTCGCGGTGTTCTATCTCAAGGGTGGTCGCGTGATCGCTGCTGACGCCATCAGCCGTCCGCAGGACTTCATGTTTGCGAAGAAGATGGTGGCCGTTGGCGCGGTGATCGACCCGGCGCAGCTTGCCGACGACAGTATCGCGATCAAGACGCTGGTTGCCTGAGGTTGTCAATCCCCAGCAGAGGGAGGGAGAAGTCCGCATGCTGAGCCTGCCCGTGTCATTGCCGTTTGGCCGCCGTACCCGCGTCTCAGTGCCACGTCGTCTCGCGACGATGACGCAGATCGACCACAACGCCGAGCGCGATCCGCGCGAACTGGGCCTGCAGCCCAAGGCGGTCGATGCGATCTGGCAGGCGATGGAGCGGCTGTACCGCACCGGCTTGCAGCCGGCGATGACGCTGGTGATCCGCCATCGCGGACAGATCGTCATGAAGCGCGCGATCGGCTGTCTGCGCGGCAACGGCCCCGGCGAGCGCGGCCCACTCGTGCAGCTTTCGCCCGATGCACCGCTATGCCTGTTCTCGGCATCGAAGTCGGTCAGTTCGCTGCTGATCCACAAGCTCGCCGAAGACGGCAAGCTGCGGCTTGATGATCTGGTTGTCGACTACGTGCCGGAGTTCGCCGCGCACGGCAAGAATCGCGTGACGATCCGTCAGCTGCTGTCGCATCGCGCCGGCGTGCCGGCGATTCCCGATGTTGAGCCGACGCCTGAACTGCTGCGCGACTGGGATCGCGCGGTGCAGCTGCTCTGTGCGGCCAAGCCTTTCGATCCGCACTTCGAGCGTCAGGCCTACCACGCGCTCACCGCCGGGTACATCGTTGGTGAAATCGTGCGCCGCGTCAGTGGGCTCGACCTGCGTGTCGCCCTGCGCGAGTGGATCGCAGAGCCGCTCGGCTGTACGCACCTGACCTATGGATTGCCGGACCCGTTGCGCGACGATGCGCCACATCACTGGATGACCGGGCCCAGACCCTTCGGCCCGCTCGCGCGCTATGTGAAGAGCATCGTCGGCGTCGAATTCGATGCGGCAATTGCAGCTTCGAATACCGATGCGTTCCTGTCGACGGTCGTGCCTGCCGGCAATATCTTCGCCAGTGCCGATGACGCCAGTCGCGTGTTCCAGATGCTGCTCAACGGCGGCGAGTACGCAGGCCGGCGCATCCTGCGCAGCGAAACTGTTCGCGAGGCGATCCAGCCGGTCGGTCGCATCCAGTGGGACGGTACGCTACGTGCGCCCATGCGTTTCTCCTCCGGCTTCATGCTCGGCGAAGAGCCCTTCGGCCTGTTCGGGCCGCACTGCGGGCAGGCCTTCGGCCATCTGGGCTTTGTCTCCGTGCTGGCCTGGGCGGATCCACAGCGCGACATCTCGGTTGCGCTGCTCAACACCGGAAAATCCGTTGCGCCCTCAGGCTTGTTGCGCCTGGTAGCGGTGCTCAGCGCGATCGGGAAGGCGTTTCCGAAGCAGGGCTGAGGCTCGCGAGGGCATCTCGATACACCGCGCCGATGGCGCGGCACTCGATGCGAATGGGCTTTCTGCGACAACCCAACAGAACTCCGCTCGTCTCGAGTGCCGCGCGTAGCGCGGTGTATCGAGAGACCGGCGCAACAGCTTGGGCGACTGCTCCTACTCCAGCGCTTTCGCAACCGTAAGCGTCACGCAATATCCATCGTCGGCGATCTCCCGGGTCGAGATCGGATACGGTTCGACTTCACTCAACTCGATCTGATAGAAGCCGTTATCGAACGCCAGTGTCTGCGAAGTGTCGGTGTCAGTTTCCAGCGTGAATGTTTCGGCGTCGCGTCCGGTGGGCTGACCGGTCAGGCGGATGATCGCGCTGCCGGCAGTGACGCACTGCACGTCGGAAGGACAACGCGAATCGCCATCGACGCCAACAAACGTGACCTGCAGTCCGCCGTCGTCGACCGATACGGTCGATCCAACCTCGATGTTGAAGACTTCGTTGATCGGCGGATTGACTGCCGACGGCGTTTCGCAGCGCTGCTCCTTCTTGCTGTCATCGTTCGAGCACGCGCTGAGCGTGGCAAACAATCCAGCAGCAAGCAGGCTGATCGAGATCTTGTTCATTGACGCGCTCCAGCGTAACCGGCAAGCCATCGATACTGCGCCCGTTCAGTTGACCTTGGCTGAACGACTGGATTTACGTTTGGCGGGCGCGGGGCTTTTCTTGGTGGGCGGCTTGGTCGCTGCGGGTCGGGGCGCAATGCCGACCGCCTGCTCAAGCTCGCCCAGCGCATCGCCGGCATACAGCGCGAGGCGCTGCAGGCTCGGAATCGCCTCGCGGTCGCCAAGAAAGCCGACCGCGACCCGATCGCAGTAGCCGACGAGGGTGATGTTCAGCGCGTAGCCGTCGAACAGGAAAGACACCGGATACATCGCTTCGAGTTCTGCGCCCATCAGGTACAGCGGCTGCTTGGACAGCACGACGTTGGAAATGACGAAGTTGAAGAACGGCGGCAGCTTGGGCAGCGCGCCGGTCATCTGTCCGAGGATCAGTGGTGACAGGCCGAGCAGCGCGAACTGGCTCAATGCGGTCGGTGACATCGCGCCGAGTTCTGCCTTCGCGCGCAGACTGACACGGCGGATCATGCGCAGGCGTTCGCGCGGGTCGTCCAGGTGGGTGCCGAGCGGACAGACGAAGCCGGCGACCGCGTTGCCGGTCTTGCCGTCCGGTCGCGCCAGGCCCATCGGTACCGATGCGAGCAGCGAGCGTGACGGCAGTTCGCCGTTTTCCTTCAGATAGCGGCGAATCGCACCGCCGCAGACACCCATCAGGACGTCGTTGGTGCTGACGTCGGCGGCGGTGGCAATCGCTTTGACCCGTGCGAGGCTGAGAATCTGCGTGCCGAGGCGGCGCTGCTGGCCGATCGCGACATTGAACAGGCTGCGCGGTGTCGACAAGGCCGCGCGCGTGCCGCTGTCCTCGCCCTGACTCATCTTGATCAGCGCCGAGGTCAGATCGCGCAGCGAACTGATCTGGCCACCGGCAAAGCTGATCGGCTTCTTGAGGCGCGTGGCGAAGCTCTCTTTCGGCGCGGCGACCTTTTCGCGCGGCGGCTTCGCGGCGAGCACCCAGGGACCGTCTGCGCGGGCGTCGTTCGGGTCCAGCGACAACCAGCGCTGAACCATGCGCATTGCGCCCATGCCGTCGATTGCACAGTGATGCGCCTTGAAGTAAATCGCGAAGCGATTGTTCTCGAGCCCTTCGATCACATGCGCTTCCCACAGCGGCTTGGAGAGATCGAGCGGGTGCGAATGCAGACGCGCCACCAGGATGCCCAGCTCGCGCTCGCCACCCGGATACGGGAGGGCCGAGTGCCGCAGGTGGTAGTCCATGTCGACATTGGCGTCGACCCAGGCGGGCGCCAGCTTGGAGAAGCGGGTGCGCGACAGTTTGCTGCCAAAGGGTTCCGGCATGAACGGATGCTGGCGCATGCGCTTGAGCAGGCGCTGCAGATAATCGCGCGGGGCCTTGTCCGGCAGCTTGAACGTCATCATCGCGCCCACGTGCATCGGTGTGCGCGGCGATTCCATGCGCAGGAATGCGGCGTCGATCGGACTCAGGTACTGCATGGTGTCCCCCTCTGTCTTTAATTTTATCTGCATGAAGCCTTGCGTCACTGTGTAGGAAACCGCTGACCAAAACAATACGAAATTGAGTAGCGATTGACCTCGTCCGTTCGTCCTGTCGGATGACGACCGCGTCACGTTTGCTCCCTAGTATCGACCGCTGATCGATGCGGGGACGCTGAAGAATGATGCTGCAAACCAAGTACGCCCGCGCGCGGGTGCTGTCCGCGGGCGCGGGTCTGATCGCCTTGGCGGGGATCAATGGCATGGCCCACGCCGGTTCCACCACGCTGTTCGGCATCGAGACCGACTACCAGTTGCAGGGCACGTACGCACTCGGTGTGCGCCTGCGGGATCCGCATGCCGGGATCATCGACACCCCGCCGAGTTCGGAAATCCCGATTCCCGACTTCATCAAGTTTCCGGAATCGAACAACTATGACGATGGTGACCGCAATTTCTCCAAAGGCTCGATCGTCAACAATCGCCTGAGCCTGCTCGGCGAACTGCATTTCCAGAAGAACGACTATGGCCTGCTGCTGCGTGGCGATGCGTTCATCGACGGCGCCTACCGGCGCCGCAACGACAACAACTCGCCGGAGACGATCAGTCGCACCGACGGTGATCCGCAGTTCGAGTTCGAGGGCGAGATCGACCAGTTCAGCGACAGCGCGCGGCGCTATGCCGGCGAGCGCGCACGCCTGCTCGATGCCTACGCCTACGGCTCCTGGTACATCGGTGACGAGGGCGCGTTGAACCTGCGCGCCGGTCGCCACATCGCGGCCTGGGGCGAGAGTCTGTTCTTCTCCGGCGTCGCGCTGGCGCAGTCGCCGGCCGATGCGACGAAGGCCTCGGTGCCGGGCGCGGATGTTAAGAGCATCCTGCTGCCGGTAAACCAGGTGTCGCTGCAGTACGCGATCAATGCCGACATCACGCTGCTGGCGCAGTACAAGCTTGAGTTCAAGCCGGTGGAGCTCAACCCGGTCGGTGAGTTCTTCTCGGTGGCCGATGTGGTCGGGCCTGGCGCACAGTTCATCTGGGGCATCGAGAACCCGCTTTACCTCGGCAATCTGTCCGACCTCAATCTGCTGTCCGGCGATCTGCCCGAGACCCTGCAACTGGTGGTCGATCTGCTCGCGCCACAGTTGCCGACGGGTGCGGTGACCGGCTTGCTTGAGGGCGTGCTGGACGTGCTCAATCCCCTGTTGCCGGATGCGAACCTGCCGCTCGGCATCATTCCGCAGCCGAACACGCCGCGCTACATCAATGTCGTGCGTGAACGCGACATTCTGCCCAGCGATCATGGTCAGTGGGGCGTCGGGCTCAAGTATCAGATCACCTCCGATACGACGCTCGGCTTGTATCAGCTGCGTTACCACAACACCACGCCAGCGCCGGTGCAGAACTATGGCTATGCCGTGCTCATGCCGGGCCTCAACGGGGGGCCACCGCTGACCACCGCTGCGCTCGACATCCAGGTTCCGGTCACCTACAACATCCGCTACTTCGACGGCATTGATCTGACGGCCGTGAGTTTCTCGACCTCGCTGTTCGGCGCCAACATCGGCGGCGAGCTGATCTATCGCGATGGCGTCGACGTGCTGGTGGACGTCGACGGTGGCCTGCTTGGGCCGGTGCCGACACCGACCCGCGCGCGCGTGATGCAGGGCCTGCTCTCCGGTCTGTATGTGATTGGCCCGACCAATATCTGGGACGCGTTCACCCTCGTCGGCGAGCTGGGCTACGTGCACGTGCGCGATCAGGACGAAGCCTGCGGTCCAAGCAGCTGCTCGACGGAGCTGACCAACTCGCGGGACGCCTGGGGTTACTCCTTCCTCGCACTCGTCGACTACAAGAACGTCATCGACGGCTGGGATCTGCAGGTGCCGATCAGCTATGCCGCCGTCGGCGACGGGCACTCATCGTTTGCCTCCGGCCTCGGCTCGCTGATGGGTGACGGGGATCGTCGTGCCAGCATCGGTTTTAACTTCACCCGCCTGCAGGCGCTGACGCTGGGCCTGAGCCTGAATACCTTTCTCGGCCGGCCGGACATGAAGGAACGCCCCTACGCCGACCGCGATTACGCCGCCATCACGGTGAAGTACACCTACTGACGCCGAACCCCAGACGTTCCATTCCAGCGGCAATGCCCGCAGACTGCTGGTCTGCCGGGCGCGGCTGTCCCTGACCCCCTACTCAATTCGGGTGATGCTGACCTTGCCCCGCCAAACTACGGTGGGCATTGGGGAACATCCATAAAGATAAGAGGGGATAAGAATGGTGCGGCGAACAGCGGAGAAGAACGTGCGTGCGCAACGGGTGCTGATGGGGCGGCTCAGCGCCCTCGCGGTCGGTGCTGCACTGATGCACAACGCGGCCTGGGCCGGTTCCTTTGATCTATTTGGCGGCATCGAAGGCAGCTACAAGATCACGACGACCTACAGCCTGGCGGTGCGCGCACAGGATGCGGACAACGCGCTGATCAATGGCGCAGTCGACCCCTTTCAGGCTGCCGTCCTGCCAAACCAGTATCAGGTTGCCGGTTTCACCCATACCGGCCTGCCGACGACGATCAACCTCGACGATGGCGACCGCAATTTCAAGCAGTGGGATCCGATCAACAACCGCCTGAGCGCCTATTACGAAGTGCAGCTCAAGCGCGACAACTTCGGCCTCATTGTCAGCGGCAACGGCTTCTACGACTGGGTGTTTCACGACGAGAACGCCCGCGATCCGGTCGACCCGAACAATCTGAACGACTACGGGCCGAACACTTACGAGTGCTCGGACAACCCGACCGGCTGCGCCTACAACCAATTCCACGAGCGCGCCGAGTACTACAACGGCGAGCGCTCGCGTCTGCTGGAAGCCTACATGTACACCGACTTCTACGTCACCGAAGACGTCGCGATGAACATCCGCTTCGGCAAGCAGCTGGTGGCCTGGGGCGAGAGCCTGTTCTTCCCCGGCATCGTCGCTGCGCAGGGTCCGAACGACGCGACCAAGGCCTTCGTACCGGGTGCCGAGATCAAGGAGATCCTGCTGCCGACGAATCAGATCGCGGCAACGATCGCCTTCGGCTTCAACTTCTCGCTGATGGGCTATTACCAGCTCGAGTACAAGCCGACGGAAGTGTTTCCTGTCGGCGACTTCTTCTCGGTCGCCGATGTCGTCGGTCCGGGTGCCGAGCTGGCCTACGGCTCCGGCAATCCGGCGTTCGCCGACAACTGCCCGGGCCTGCTCAACGTGCCGGGCACCGGCATCGATCTGAGCTTCCTGTGCCAGGTCGGCGGCGGTATCGGCGGTCCGCTGCTCAATGCACCGCGCACGATCAACACCGTGCGCGAGCCGGACATCCGTCCGGACAAGGACGACCAGTGGGGTGTGGGCGCGAAGCTGCAGGTCACGCCGGCAACCTCGATTGGCGCGTACTACATCCGTTATCACAACCACAATCCGACGGTGAATCTGAACTTCGGTTTCGCCTACATCGGCGAACTGCTGGGCCAGGAGATCACGACCTCGATCATCAACCAGTCGGTGCCGGTGTCGTACAACATCAAGTACTTTGGCGACATCGAGATGTACGCCGGCAGCTGGTCGACGACGCTGTTCGGCCTCAATGTCGGTGGCGACCTGATGTACCGCAAGGGCGTCGACGTTTCCGCCGCAGCGGAAATTTCCGGCGTGCTGAGCCCGGTATTCACCCGTGCGGAAACCTTCCAGGGCAACATCTCGTCGCTGTATGTCACCAATCCGGACTTCCTGATCTTCGACGAAGTCGCGATCGTTTCAGAAGCGAGCTACCTGTATGTCGACAAGGTCGAGCCGATCGAGGCGAAGAACGGCCAGGTTCCGCGCGGCGACGGTACGGTGATGTTCTACGACAAGATGGCCTGGGCCTATCAGATCCTGATGCTGCCCAAGGGGCGCAACGTGTTCCCGGGGTGGGACATCGGCACGCCGGTCGCATTCGCCCATGCGGCGCGCGGCTACGCCTCCACTGCCGGCGCCTTCGGCTCGCTGTTCGGCGAAGGCGACATGCGCATCGGCCTGTCGGTCACGGCGCAGTATCTGCAGAACCTCGAGTTTGCCCTCGGCTACAACTGGTTCCTCGGCGACGCGGAAGCAAAGGTGCATGACAGCCCGATTCCGGCCAACCCGGTGGCAGATCGTGAGTACGCGACCTTCACCATCAAGTACAACCTGTAGCCACGCAGGTTCATCTACATGCACGGCCGTCCATTGGGCGGCCGTGTCATCACGCAGCAAGCAAGGCCTATGAGCGCACTGGCGGCATTTGATCCCATGGAGTTCCGCAAGGCGCTCGGAACCTTCGCTACCGGCGTGACGATCATCACGACGCGTGCCGACGATGGCACGCCGCTGGGCCTGACGGTCAACAGCTTCAACTCGGTATCGCTGGATCCGCCGCTGGTGTTGTGGAGTCTGGCCAACAACTCCAACAGTCTCGATGCCTTTCGCAACGCGCAGCATTGGGCTGTGCATGTGCTGGCGACCGATCAGGAAGAGCTGTCCGGGCGCTTCGCCAGGCGTGGCATCGACAAGTTCGCAGGCCTTGAAACCGAAGTCGGCGTTGGCGGCACTCCGCTGCTCATGGGCTGCGCCGCGCGCTTCGAATGCCGCACCGCCTCGCAGTACCAAGGGGGCGATCATCTGATCTTCATCGGCGAAGTGCTTGCGTTCAAGCGCGATGAAACCGCGCCGCTGGTATTCCATGGCGGCAAGTACGCCCACGCAACGCGTCGCGACCCGGTGGATCTCAAGCCGCGCAGTGCGCATCTCGCCGGCAGTTTCGGCGAGGATTTCCTCGGTTACCTGCTCGGGCGCAGCCACTTCCGCTTCTTCGCGCAGATCCGCCCCTTGCTCGACCGCGAAGGTCTGCAGGACATGGAGTTCTATGTCCTGTCGACGCTGACCTTGCGGCCGCTGCTCAGCGAAGGCCAGATCGCCGAAGGCATGGCCGGCGTTGCCGACGAGAACTGGCAGCGCGCGCTGGATGCCCTGGTCGAACGCGGCTTCGCCCAGCGCATCACCGATGCGGCAGGCAGCGGCTATGAGCTGACCGAAAGCGGGCGCGCGCTGGCACTGCGCCTGATCGCGGTCGCCAAGGGTGTGGAGTCTCAGGTGCTGGAACGTCTCGATGCCGGCGACGCTGCGGTGCTCAAGACCATGCTCAACCGCTTGCTCGGTGTGGTCGACGATGGTTCGGCGAACGCGCTGTGGCAGGGCAAGGACAAGGGCTGATCCCAAGACCGCTCAAGCGGCATGGTGTGGCGCCCCCGATCATCCGGGGGATTTTATTCGCCGCAATCCAGATCGAACGGTAAGCTGCTCGTCCGCGCCCGCATCGAGGTTCCGTCATGCTGCACCAGCCCCAGCTGATCGCCACCCTGGCAACTGCGCTGGGAATGGCCTTGTTCGGTGGGGCCGTGGCGGCGCGTCTGAAAATGCCGCCGATCATCGGCTACCTGGTCGCCGGAATCCTGGTGGGTCCGTTTACCCCTGGATTTGTTGCGGACACGGATATTGCGGCCCAGCTTTCGGAGATCGGCGTCATTCTGCTGATGTTCGGCGTCGGCATGCACTTCTCGATTCACGACCTCATGGAGGTCCGGCGCATCGCCATCCCCGGTGCGGTGGGGCAGATTCTGGTGGCTACGGCGATCGGCATCGGCATGGCGCATGCCTGGGGGTGGTCGCTGGCGGCGGGGCTCTGCTTCGGATTGGCCCTTTCGGTGGCCAGTACCGTGGTGCTTCTGCGCGCACTCGAACAGATGGGCAAGCTGGACTCCCTGAACGGTCGCATCGCCATCGGCTGGCTGGTGGTCGAAGATCTGGCGATGGTCATCGCACTGGTGCTGTTGCCGGTTGCTGTTGAGGTCATGGGCACTCCCGGCACCAGCGCGATGACAGACATCATCGTGCCGATCACCAAGCTGGCGATCGTCCTGGGGAAAATCGCGCTGTTCTTCGTCCTGATGTATGTGATTGGAATGCGGGTCTTCCCGTGGCTGTTCGCGCAGATCGCACATACCGGGTTTCGCGAATTGCTCACGCTGTTCGTCATCTGCGCGTCGCTAGGCATCGCCTACGGCTCGGCCGAGCTGTTCGGCGTGTCGTTTGCCCTGGGAGCGTTCTTTGCCGGTGTCGTGATCAACGAATCGCAGCTGAGCAGCCGTGTTGCCGCCGAATCGATTCCGTTGCAGAACATTTTCACGGTGCTGTTCTTCGTCTCGGTCGGGATGCTGTTTGATCCATCGATACTGGTGGAGCGACCGTTGCAGGTGCTTGCCGTACTCGGCGTCGTGGTGGTCGGAAAATCGCTGGTGGCTGTCCTGATCGTTCTGCTGTTCGGCTATCCGCTGAAGACTGCGGTCATGGTCGCGGCGAGCCTGGCGCAGATCGGTGAGTTCTCGTTCATCATCGCAGCGCTCGGTGTGCAACTCGGCATTCTGAGCCCGGAAGCGCAGAGCCTGATTCTGTCCGGAGCCTTGCTGTCGATCGCGCTCAATCCCCTGCTGTTCAAGCTGATCCAACCCCTGGAGCGGATCGTCGACAGCAACAGGCGTCTGGCGTGGCTCGGGCGCCTGGGGCAGGCAAGAGTCCGGATCGCAGACGACGACAAGCCGATCCCCCAGCTCCACGATCATGTGGTCGTCGTCGGCTATGGCCGCGTCGGGCGTGCCCTGTGCAAGATCCTGCTGCAGGCCGAAGTGCCATTCGTCGTCATCGACAACAACCGTGAGCATGTGGCGCGCCTGCGCAAGAAAGGCATGCTCACGATCAGCGGCGATGCCGCGATGCGCGATGTTCTCCAGCAGGCACGGCTGGCGAACTGCAAGTTGCTCGTCCTTGCCGTGTCGGATGCGTTTCACTCGCGCCGGATCCTCGAAACCGCACGCAAGGTCTGCCCGGGCATCGACACGGTTGTGCGTACGCACAGCGAAGAAGAGCGAGCCTTCCTTGAGCGCGAAGGCGTAGGCCTGGCGTTGATGACGGAGCAGGTGCTCGCCGGCGTGATGGCCAATCACGTTTTGGAGGTCTATCGCGTGTCCGGCTTGCTCAGCGAGGCGCGCTGACAAAAGAAAAGCCCCCGTTCACAGGGGGCTTCTGCGCTACACACGATGCAAGCCGTTACGGCATGTATGAACCGCCGTTGGCGTCCAGCGCCGCGCCGGTGACTGCACTGGCGTAGTCCGAAACGAGGAACAGTGCAGCGCGCGCGCATTCATCGTCGGTGGGGATGCGGCGCAGCGGAATCGTGTCGGCGATCTTCTTCTTCAGCGTCTCCATTGGCACCTTGGCTTCCTGTGCCTGCCATTCGAAGTAGCCCTGCACCGGCGCGCCCCACATCCAGCCCATATGGATGGTGTTGACGCGGATGTTATCCGGGCCGACTTCCTTGGCGAGGTACTTCGCCGCATTGGCCAGCGCTGCCTTGGATGCGGCGTATCCGGCTTCGCCGAGCGGCGGCACGACGCGGGCAGCCATCGTGTTGATCATCACGATTGCGCCGCCCCCCTGTGCCTTCATCTGCGGCAGTGCTGCCTGCGTCAGTTTGAGCGTGCCGATCAGGTTGGTGCCGAGCACGGCGCCCCAATTGTCGAGATTCGCATTCGAGACGTAATCCATCTCGCCATGGAAGAACGCACTGTTGACCAGCGCATCGATGCGGCCGAAAGCCTTGATCGTTGCGGCGACCAGTGCATCGCACTGTGCACGATCGGTGATGTCGGTGACCTGCTTGAGCACTTTGCAGTCGGCGTTCACTTCGCGCACGCGCTGCTCGGCATCGTCGAGCTTGTCGGCGGAACGTGCGCCGATGGCTACCGCACGCGCGCCTTCGCGCGCCGCTTCAATCGCCAGCTTCACGCCCAGGCCTGGGCCAATGCCGGAGATGATGACCACTTTGTCCTTCAACAGCATGTCTGCTTCTCCTCGTAGTATGCGTCTGAATTCAGGAAGCTCTGAACAACGTAGCGAGCGAAGGTAGATTGGTTGCCGCCGGAGCGCAGGACGCGGAGTGTATGTAGGAATACATGAGCATCCGAGCACCGCCGGCAGCCAAGATACCGAGCGCAGTAGTTAGTCAGAGCTTCCTAGGCGGCGGGTGCTTCGATGTGCTTGCTCCGATACGCGGCAAAGTCGCGGCGGATCTGCGGGTCGGACAGACCGAACTGCTCAAGCGTGTAGTCATGTCCGCCCTGATGTGATCTCTCGTCTTCCTGCAGCCACTGGCGCATCGCCTGTTCGTCTGCAGCCGGCAGATCCATGCCCAGCCAGCGATAGATGGCCTGCACGACGTCCATCGGTTTCTTGACCGTGTCGCGGAACTGCACGTCGAAGAACTGCGATGGTGCGGACTGCCGGGTTCTTTCAGTGTGATCCAGTGCGCGCTGCATCAGCTCGCTCCACTCCGCACCGGCCGCTCTTTCGCTGGCGCGCTCGCTGTAAATTGACCATAGCGTATGGATGAAGCTGGCGATCGACGGAATACTCTGCAGCGGATCGCGATGGGTGAGGATGACCTTGGCGCCGGGGAACACTTTCAGCAGCAGGTGCATGCGCAACAGGTGATGCGGCGCCTTGAGCACCCAGCGCCCGGCAGTGACGCCGCGCTGGCGTTTCTGCCACTGCAGGAACTGCAGGCCGCGACGCAGGTACTGGTACACCGGCGTCTGATCCTGTGCGTCGAGCCAGCGCATGTAGCCTGGGATGTTGGCATAGGCATTGAACGCCGACATGAACGAATGCTCGGTGAGCATGACTTCTTCATCTGCTTCATCGGCGACCATCGGGTGCATTGCGACGAGCTTGGGCATCGCCGTCGTCATCATGTCGCACAGTGCGCGACCTTCATGGATGCGCGCGTCGGGGGCCTGCAGGGTTTCGTTCGGAAAGGGCACCGGGAACTGCGATTCCCAGAACGTCATCCAGTAGAAGCGCGGATCGCGCGACAGCAGGCGATGCAGTTTCGTCGTGCCGGTCCGTGGCAGGCCGACAATGACGACCGGCGCGGCGATGACTTCCTGGGCGATTTCCGGATAGCGCGTGAAGTAGTCTTCGATGCGCAGGCGGTTGGTCAGCTGCGTGACCAGCTTCTGGCGCATGATCGCCGCGCCCATGTCGCTGAGCTGCGCCTCTTTGTCGAGCGCCAGGCAGAGCTGATTCAGGCCTTCGCGAAAGCTGACGTCACCGAAGTCCGACAGGCCACCGCTGGCGCTGCGCGCATCGGCAAGCAGCGATTCCGCTTCGAAGCGGCGCGTTGTTGTTGAAGTACTCACTGGTTCTCCTTGATCCAGGCATCGCGCTTCACGACACGGGCACTCGGGTGTACCTGCTCCGATGCGCCGACCCAGCGCCAGCACATCGTTCCGCGGTGATGTCCGGTGGTCTCCAGCCAGTTCGGATGGCCGGGGTCCTGGTGCGCGAGCACGAGGGTTACGCCACCATCGGCATCGAGCCGCGTCGATTGCTTGTTGTGGTGGACGCGGTGGTAGCGGTAGTCGAGCGACTCCATCCACCAGTTGTTGATCTGCAGGTTCCAGAAACGGCAGTCCGGAACGCGCGGTACGTGGATCACCAGCACCTCATCGTCCTGCAGTTCCCAGGCCGAGTGGTAGTAGAAGATGTTCGGATCGCCGCCGGCGGCCTGGCACACGGCCTGATTCGCCGCCGGCAGTTCGTTGTTGTGCGACAGGTATCCCTGTGCCCAGTTCGCGAACACGTTGGCCGTGCCGGAGACGAACGCGGCGGTCCGTGTGAGGCCTTGGTGGATGCGTTCGGCGCTCAGGGGCTCGGGCTTGGCGTCCTTGCTGCGCCGCTCGATACGCATCTGCGCCGCCTGCTCCTTGCTGCGATCGAGGAAGGTCTGGCGCACGATGATCGCGTTGGAGTCGGCGTCGATCGGCAGCCAGTTACCCGGCTGCTTGGTCGCGCTGGCAATGATCTCGAAGCGGCCATCGGCATCCATCTGCAGATCCTTGGCGTCGAGAAAACCGGTCTGCTCCATCTTGCCGTTGGTTTCGTAGCCGCCTTTCTGGCTGCCGAAACTCAGATACGACACGCTGCCGCGACTGCCGCGGATCACGTACTCGTGGCGACCGCTGATGCGGCCCATGAGGTAAAGGTTGTCCGGATTGTCGGCGCCAATCTTGCCGGTCTCATGCGAGGGCGCGAAGAAGCCGGGGAAGTCCGGATCGGCAAACTCGAGATGCATCTCAAGGCCGATACGCAGCAGTCGCGTCAGATAGCGCCAGCCCTCGGCGCGATCCAGAGTCGTTGCGGCTGCTTCAGGACGCAGGATCTGCTGACCAGCCTGCTTGAGGTTGTCGCAGAACTGCGACCATAGCGCGCCGCTGTTGACGTCGTCCTCGATGCTGCTTTGCTGTGCCATGCCGACCTCCCGCTGCGGAGGTCACACACTATGGCGCTGCGCTGCGGCGTGCTTCACCTGTTTGTAGGAGAGCGGCACGCCGCAGGCGTGAAGCGATTACACCCAGCGCTTCACGACGCCGCGCAGATCACGGATGCGATCCATCAGCTTGCCGTTCTGCGCGTCAGCCGACGGCGGTGCGGCGGTCGGTGCCACTTCGTAGCGCTGGTGCAGTTCCGGGCTTTGCGCGAGGCGGTGATGCTGGCGCAGTGCGGAACCGACCGTGATCTTGCACTGGCTGTCCTGCAGCGGCTTGGTGATGAAGCGATAGATCTGGCCCTGATTGATCAGGTCGATCGCGGTGCCGGCATCCGCGCGGTTGGTCAGGATCACCGAAACCAGTTCCGGATGATGCTGCTTGAGTGTGCTGATCAGGTTCAGGACCGGATTGTCCTGGACCATCGTGTCCGAAATCACGACGCCGATATGCTGGTTTTCCAGCAGGTCGACAGCTTCGTCCATGTTGGTGGCGCCAACGACCCGGAAATCAGGGCCGAGAATGGCCTGGATCTGCGGCGGTACCTTGACATCGTCGTCCAGCACCAGCACTCCGGGGCCGCTGCCCTTGGCGACGGGAGCAGCCTCTTCTTCCGGGGCCGAAGCGGCGGCAGCACTGTTGCGCGCGGCGGTGACGGCACGGGCCACCGTCGCGGTCAGCTCTTCGTTTGACCACGGCTTGTTGACGAAGCGGAAGATCTCGCCTTCATTGATCGAGCCGATGATCGCGTTCAGGTCCGAATAGCCGGTGAGCAGGATGCGCATCGCATTCGGGTTGAGCTCGCGCGCAGTGCGCAGCATCTCGATCCCCGTCATGCCTGGCATGCGCTGATCGCTGACGATCACGTCAACCGCGTTGTTCCTGAGGAAATCCAAGGCCTTCGCGCCACTGTCGGCGATATGGACTTCATAGTGGCTGCGGAACAGCATCCGCATCGTGGTCAGGACGCGTGGCTCGTCGTCGACAAACAGCACTCGTGCTTTGATGTTCTCAGTCATGCCTCTTACTCCATCAGTCTTATGCGCTGGCCTCGGCCGCCGTAGGGGCGGGCGCGGCTGTGTCTATAGGTGTCGCCTTCTGTCGCACCGGCAACACGATTCTGAATTCAGTCCCCTTGCCCGGGCTTGAGCGTACCGTGATTGTGCCCCCGTGGTCCTCAATAATACGGAAAACGATCGATAATCCCAGTCCGGTGCCCTGACCGATCGGCTTGGTCGTATAGAAGGGCTCGAAGATGCGGGCGCGCACGTCCTCCGGCATGCCGCTGCCGGTGTCGAGAATGCGAATCGAGACCTGATCGCCCTCCATGGCCGTATGGACAAAGATTTTCCCGGCATCGGGGATGGCCTGCGCGGCGTTGGTGAACAGGTTGAGGAACACCTGGTTCAGCTGGGACGGCGAGCACTGGATCCTGGGCAGAGTGCCATACGCCTTGACTACCTCGACGCGATGCTTGAACTGGCTGCCGCAGATCTTCAGTGCGGAGTCGAGGCCATCATTGACGTTGAACAGCTCCTCCCGCGAACGGTCAACGCGCGAGAAATCCTTGAGGCTGGCGACGAGTTCGGCGATCTGCAGGAGGCCGTGATCGGAATCGCCGAGCAGGCCGTCGAGCTCGCCGGCCAACTCGTCGGCATTGATCGATTCGGCCAGGCGGTGTGCGTTGGTCAGAGCCTCGGCAACCTCCTCATCCGACGCCGAATCGCTGGTCATCAGGCGCAGTGCTTGAGATTGCGCCATGACCAGGCCGCGAATCTCGGTCAGCGACGTGCGGACGATTGACGCGTTGCTGCGCGCGTAGCCCAGCGGTGTGTTGATCTCGTGTGCGACGCCGGCAACCATCTGGCCGAGCGAAGCCATCTTTTCAGACTGCACCAGCTGGGCCTGCGAAGAGCGCAGGTCCTTGAGCGCCTGGCTGAGATCCTGCGTACGCGTTTCGACCTGCGCTTCAAGGTTTTCGTTGGCGTGCTGGAGGCGGCGGCGGGCGGTGTTGAGCTGCCGGTAGCTGCGGCTCAGGCGAAGGCCGAGCCAGGCCAGGATCAGTAGCAGGATTCCGGCGTAGCCGGACAGGAGCAGCCGGAACTGGTTGGCCACCGCGACCTTTTCGCCATGCCAGTCCATGTAGGCCTGTTCAACCGCTTTCAGTTGCGGCGCTGTGGGTCTGGCGAGGAAGTCGGTGACGCGATTCACCAGTTCCTTCTTGTCGGCGATCACGTCGTTGCTGCGCGAGCGCACGCTGCGCAGGGCTTGCTGCACTGGCTCCGGTTGCCCAGCCAGGGTTTCGCTGATCTGGGTCAGCAGTGCCTGGATGCGGTCTTCGTTGGTCGGCGTCTGCACGACAGCAAAGGTCGAAATTTCGTTCTTCAGCTGGCCGAGTGGTGCGCGCAGCGTCTCGGCGTCGGCCGGCGACAGGGTTTTGAGCAGCGCATCGGTCACGATGGGGACGGCGTCGAGGCCGGCGATGAGGCGCTGGTTGACCAGAATGTTGCGCGCTTCGAAGTCGAAGGCCAGTTCGAACTTGCCTTCGATGGTGTCGAGAAAGTGGGACAGCGCAGTGTCGATCTCGGGCGTGATGCCGCGCAGCGAGGCATCGCCCTGCTCCAATGCGTCAAGCGACTCGCCGAGCCTGGCCGTCGTTGCGGCGCGGACGTCGGCGATGTTGGCCATGGTACTGACGCCAACCTGCGTGACGGCGCGGTTGAGGCCGACGTCGAGTGCGTCAATGACGCGGATGTTCGACATGCGCTGCAGGTGCAAGGCGTTGTCCACGGACTGCGTCTTGCTCACCAGAAATCCGAGCACGCCGATGGCTGCCATTGCCAGCAGTGCCGCCAGCACAGGCAGCAACTTACGCCATTTCATGAATAACCCCCGTTACTCGCGTCGCACCCGCATCAACAGCCCCAGTAACCCGGCGGATCGTGCGCCCGCCTTCTCGAGGGGTCTACGCTGCATCGCACCACGGCGCTGCGCACATAGTCTGTTACTGCTCAGTCCCGAACGGTAACTTCCGGCGCAAGCCCCAGCGTCATCTGTTTGCAGTAGACCCTCGCCCAAACGGGGGATTCGTGACCGGCCCGCCTGCGGTCAACTCTGTGCATTCCCACCGAATAGATGGTTTGAAAAATGTCGACTGACCTGTCCGCCCGCCTGCAAGCCCTCGAAGATATCGAAGCGATTCGCCAGCTCAAGGCACGATACCTGTTCAGCTGTGACCGCAAGGACGCTGCCATCATGCGTAGCTGTTTCGTCGATGGCAAGCTTGAGATCGACTACGGCGTGGTGGGTCGGTTCGACACTGCCGATGCGCTGGTCAAGCTATTCGTTGAGGTTGGCTGTCATGACTACATGGTCGAAATGCACCATGGAGTCAATCCGCAGATCGATCGCGTGTCCGCTGACTTGGCGCGCGGGACCTGGGGCCTGCATTACTTCCTGATCAACACGCGCGACCGCACGCTGACCCAGCTCGGTGGCTACTACGAAGATGAGTACGCGCGAACGGCGAGCGGCTGGAAGATCAGCAAGACCAGATTTGTTGCGACCTCGACGCTGGTGCTCGATGTCAACTCTGACGCTGCCAAGGCCTTGTTTGCCGGGCGCGCACCGCCTGCCGGCTGACAGAAGTCAGACGGGCCCCACCGCGCACGGAGTTGTAAAGGCGGTTTGGTAAGATGGCGCTATCCGTTGATCCCCACTCTTTTCGAGCATTCATGTCGCCATCTCCGCATAAGCCGCTCACGCCGGTGTCCACGCTGATTTTTTCTTCACGCTGGCTGCAGTTGCCGCTGTACGTGGGCCTGATCTTCGCGCAAGTGGTCTATGTGATCCTCTTCGTCAAGGAGCTGTGGCATCTGGTTGCCGCCGCTTTCACGCTGTCCGAGCAGCAGATCATGCTGATCGTGCTCGCATTGATCGACGTCGTCATGATCTCCAACCTGCTGGTGATGGTCATCGTCGGAGGCTATGAGACCTTTGTGTCGCGGCTGGGATTGCAAGGTCACCCGGACCAGCCGGAATGGCTGTCGCACGTCAACGCCTCGGTGCTCAAGGTCAAGCTGGCGATGGCCATAATCGGCATCTCGTCAATCCACCTGCTCAAGACATTCATCGAAGCCGGATCGCTGGGGGCCTTGCCGGTCTGCGCGACCGTTGCCGCGGGGGTGCGTTGCACCACGACCACCGAAGCCGGTGTGATGTGGCAGACCATCATCCACATGGCGTTCATCGCCTCGGCAATCGGCATTGCCTGGACGGATCGGATCATGCAGGCCGGCATGTTTCGCGGCAAGCCCGATCCGGGGCACTGATCTCAAGCCTGCGAAACGGTGCAGAAGGGGCGCGAACCAAACCATCGCGGAAGCTGTCCAACGACAGCTGTTCGAGTGGAAGGCGCGTAACCAATTGATTTATATGGTGACCGTTGGAGAGATCCATCGGGGCTTCATGCTGCGTGGAGCAAAATGAGCCGAACCCGACGCAGTTGGCGTATGCTAACGCGCCTTATTCCACACCCTAGGAGTCGAGTTATGAAGCTGATTTCCACGACCGTTGCTGCCCTGCTGGCCTCTTCGCTGTTGCTGGTTGCCTGCAAGAAGGAAGAAGCTGCTGCACCGGCGGTTGAAGCCCCGGCTGTCGAGGCCCCGGCTGCTGTTGAAGCTGCTCCGGTTGAAGAAGCTGCCCCGACCGACGCTGCTCCGGTTGATGCCGCTGAACCGACTGCCGAGCCGACCGCTGACCCGGCTGCTTCGGCTCAGTAAGCTTCAAGCTTCAGAATCCGCCGCTGCAGGCTCAAGGCCTGCAGCGGCGTTTTTGTTGGTGGGGTTTGCGGTTGTTTCAAAACTCCAGCGGTCTTTGCCGCTCCAACCCGGCCGCGAATCCTTCGTGCTGCAGCAGCCACCGCTTGCGCGCAACGCCGCCGCCATAACCGGTCAGCGATGCATTCGAGCCGATGACGCGATGGCAGGGCACCACGATGCTGATCGGATTTGCTCCATTGGCTTGCCCCACGGCGCGCGAGGCATCCGGCCGCCCCAGGGTTCGTGCAAGTTCGCCGTAGCTGACGGTCTGGCCCGCCGGGATCGTCCGCAGTGAACGCCACAGCTGTCGTTGAAAATCTGTGCCGCCTGTTTCGATCTGCAAGGAATCCAGTCGTGCATGATCACCCGCGAAGTAGGCATCGATAGCGTCATGAACTGATCGGTCTATCGATCCGGGCCGAATCCGGGTTTCTACACCGGGATACTGGCGTCCGAGCAGCGCGCGCATGCGCGCTTCGTGATCCTGCCAATCCACCGCGCGCAGCCGGCCATGCTCGTCGCACAGCACGAGCATCTCGCCGAGCGGTGTCGGGCGCCGTGACAGAACGAAGGTCTGTTGGTAACGCATCTCTTCAATCGACGGACAGGCAGGGAAGCTAGCAGACTGGTTCGATGCGCGCAGGGCCGGAGCCCTCACGGCTCAGCCATAAAATTGACAATTGTCATAAAAGCCGCCATTTTCTGCGCCGTCAGCCGGATGACAAGCGGCGCTTGAGCGCGCAGATGCCGCGAGCCGGGTGCGCAGCGAGGAGATTGGATGAGAACGACCGTCATCGCCGCTCTTTTGGCCCTGGCCGCAGCGAGCTTTCCGTTCGCATTGCAGGCGCAGGATGATCTCGAATGGCTGTTTGCAGACGAAACGGCCGCGGCACCGTCCACTGCAGAGCCCGCAGCACCCATAGGCGCGACCGTCGCCACCCCGACGCCAGAACCACAGCCGACGACCCCGGGCGAGTTGCAGATCCAGGAGGAGCAAACCACCGGGGAGGCGCAAGCCCTTGCGGTGATTCCCGTTCCGCAAGCCAGTCCGACGCCTGATTCACGCCCTGGCAGGGCGCCGCGCAGCCGTCTGGTCGAGGAGATCGTCGTCACCGCACAGAAGCGCGAGGAAAACCTGCAGGACGTGCCGGTGTCGGTGCAGGCGTTCAGCGGCGAGCTGCTCGACGCGCTCGGCGTCACCGACCAGACCGACCTGCAGCGCATCACGCCGGGCCTGAATATCACGACCCAGGTCAGCTATGTGATGACCTTCCTGCGCGGCATCGGCACCGATGCGACGATTGCGGCCGATCCGAGCGTCGCGACCTACATTGACGGCATCTACTACCCGTTCGCATCGAATCTGGCGCAGAACTTCGGCGCGGTCGATCGCATTGAGGTGCTCAAGGGCCCGCAGGGCACGCTGTTCGGCCGCAATGCGACCGGTGGTGCGATCGCGATCTACACCGAGGAGCCCGACACCGACAGCATCCATGGCGAGCTGCTGGCCAGCATCAGCGACTTCGATACGCAGATGTACCGTGCGCATGCCAACCTGCCGCTCGGCGAGCGCTTCGCGCTCAACGCCACGGTAATGACGAGCAGCACCGACGGCTACTACGAAGGCCGACAGGGCAATCCGGAAGAGCCAATGCCCGGCGACGAGATGACCGGATATCGGGTCAAGGCGCGCCTGCGCCCGACGGACAATCTCGACATCCGGCTCGCAACGTTCAAGTTCGAGATGGAGTCGTACAACGGCAGCGCCGCGTTCACGTCGGAGCCGTCGCTGCTCGGCAGCCTGATCACACCGCAGCCCGGTTACGAGGGCTCGGTCGACTCGTATCCGAAGAACATCACCGACGACAACACCGTCTACTACGGCAGCCTGACGTACAACGCTCCGTGGTTCGACGTGAAGCTGATCGGCAGCGACCAGCGCATGGACACGATCGGCGTGCGCGACTTCGACGGTTCGCGCCTGCCGATCTCGACGTTCGAGACGCCCAGCCAGTACATCGATGCGCAGTCCTTCGAACTGCAGCTGCTGTCGAATGACGAGTCCGGCCCGGACTGGCTCAAGTGGATCCTAGGGGCCTACTACTTCCGCTCGGTCAACGGTTTCGGCGATCTGAACTTCGTCATCGGCGGTGTCGACCTGAGTACGGGCCGTATCGCCGGGTTCCCCCTGGCCACCGGACTCGTCGATGTGCTGCGCCAACTCGGCCCGACCGGGGCGCTGAACATGGTGGGCCTGATCGGCACCGACTCGCGTGCTCTGTTCACGCAAGCGACGTTCGAACTGAGCGACTGGTTTGCGCTGACGCTGGGCGGTCGTTACCAGGTCGAGGAGCGCTATATCGTCGAATCGACGGTCGGCCTCGCGCGTGCCGACGGTACGCAGGCGCAATTGTTCGACAACACCGATCGTGCGGTCGACAACGACGGCAATCCATACCCGGCGCAGGACGAACAGAAGGACTTCTCGCCGAAGGTCACGTTCGAGTTCCGGCCATTCGACGACGACACGCTGCTGTTCTTCTCCTGGCAGCAGGCGGTCAAGGCGGCGACCTACAACACCATCGTGATCTACACGCGACCGAACTATGTCGAGCCCGAGGAGATCGAGGCTTTCGAAATCGGCCTGAAGACGACCG
Source organism: uncultured Salinisphaerales bacterium (assembly GCA_964507195.1). Taxonomy (GTDB): domain Bacteria; phylum Pseudomonadota; class Gammaproteobacteria; order Nevskiales; family Nevskiaceae; genus Solimonas. The sequence continues at coordinate 24,746 of CAZDPA010000001.1, forward strand.
CATTCGACGGACTCGTGCGCTTCAACGCCGCGGCCTTCCACTACAACGTCGAGAACCTGCAGACTTACTATCTGTCGCTGCTCGCCGGCGGCGTCATCAGTTTCCAGAACGCCGGCCAGGCCCGCATCATCGGTGCCGACTTCGATGGCTTCGTCCAGCTGTTCCCCTCACTGGTCGATGACCTAGTGCTCAGCGGCGGCGCGGCTTACCTCGACACTGAATACCTGGATTTCGACGGCGCCTCCGGCTTCAGCGACAACGGAACCTTCGTCTCCAACCAGGACTACAGCGGCAACGAGCTGATCCGCACGCCGAAGTTCACGACGACGCTGTCGCTGAGCAAGACCTGGCAGGTGCCGGGCGGCCCCCTCGAGACGGTGGTTGATGGCTACTACACCGGCGACTTCTACTACGAGGCGAGCAACCGCGACGCCTCGCTGCAGGAATCGTACTGGCTGCTCGGTGCGCGCGTGAGCTACCTGTACGAACGCTGGAACCTGCGCGCGACGGTTGGTGGACGCAACCTCACCGACGAGTTCTACACCGCCGGCTTCTTCGCGACCGACTTCGGCGTGCAACCGACGCTGGCGCCGCCGCGTTCGTACTTCCTGCAGCTGATCTGGAATTTCTAGGGGAGTTCGGAAGCAGTCCGGATGGAATCCGCGGACTCCTCCGCTGCAAGCGCCGCCCCGGGTATCGCCCGCAGTTACGTTTTCCTGCTGGTCCTTGCAACGGGCTTGGGCGTGAGCTTCTTCACGCCGGGTTCGACATACGGCGCGAGAAAGCCGGTCATCGCCGCCGTGGCGGCATCGCGATAGGCCGGCGTGATCTCGCCGTGTTCGAAGAACGACCGGCGAAACACCGCAGTGCCGATGTCCGCGCACAGCGTCGTCACGTCAGGCGGTCCCTTGGGCAGTGCCTTGCCCGGCGACCACACCTTGCGGCCCAGTTCGCCCAGCCGCTTGTTTGTCAGCTCCTGCGCACGATAGCTGTCGTCCGTGACCGCGCCGCCGAGAATCAGCAGCCGCGCGGCCGGATTGGCATTGTGGAAACGCACGGCCAGGTCGACGACGCGGGCGATACCCTCGCGCCATTCCAGCGTGCGCAGTTCGGCGGCCCGGGCGTAGAACAGCGCCTCGATATCGACGAGATAGCGCTTCACCAGTTCGTTGAGGATCGCGTACGGCGTCGGAAAATAGGCGTAAACGCTGCCACGAGTGTATCCCAGCCGTTCGGCGAGATCGGGAATCGAGAAGCCCGAAAGTCCTTTCTCGATCAGCAGGATCTCGGCTTCCTGCAGGATGCGGTTAAAGCGATCCTTGGCGCGCTGCTGGGTGGGCTGGCGGGCTACTGCGAGAGGGTCTAGGGCGTCATCCATGTGGCCCAAGGGTATCGTGATTACCTGAAATTGACAAATGTCATGAAACTGCAGATAGTGCGTTGACAAGAGCCATCATGGCCACGCGACAACCACACATGGTTTTGCGCAGCGAGGAGGTTTGCATGTACGCCCAGGCCCGAAGTCTGCTGCGGTCGCTGTCGACGGTAACGATGACGGCAACATTGCTCAGCGCTTGCGCCGGTGAGTACAGCGGCACCGGCGGTGCCCCGCAACCGGGTGGTGGCGGTGGGGTCAACACGCCGCGCAGCATGCAGGTGCTGTTCACGGATCGGGTGCAGCCACGCCTCGCGTTCTGTCGCACCTGTCATGTGCCGGGCGGTGTCGGCGATGTCGAAGATGGCCGCGACTTCATGCTCGGTGCCGAGGCGCAGGATCTCGACACTCTGCGCGCGAGTTGGGAGCGACTGGGCGGCAACGCGCCGACGTCGCGGATTCTGCTGATGGCTTCCGGGCAGGAGCAGCCCCATTCCGGCGGTGCACCTTGGCCGCAGGGCTCTGCGGCGTACGCCGACATGGACGTGCTGCTGAAATGTTTCGCGACACCGGAGCAGTGCGAGGCCTTGCTCGCAGGTTTGGGCGAGGGCCCAGCAGTCCAGGAATATCCGCTGCTCGGCAGCAAGCATGGCGGGCATGCCTGGTTCGACTACTGCAAGGACCGCAACGACGATGCTGTGCTGCCAGCCGATCCGCGTTCGCTGGTGAAGCCAGGCATCAGCGAAGGCAAAGCGGTGCACTTCAACGCCTACTGGACCGACTGCCATGCCGATCCCGAACTGGTTGGCGAAGCAGCCCAGCCGCGCACTTGCGGCGAGTTGCGCGCGAGCTGGCAGATCGGCGAAGACCTGATGCGCGGCAACGGTGGCCCCAAGTCGGGGACCTTCTTCGGCGGCGACAGTCACGATGAGCAGTTCCTGCAGCGCTCGCTGGATGCCTACAACCGCCTGTGGCGTCTCTGGGGGCTGAGCGAGCGGCCTGACAATTTCGACGAACTGGCGGCCGAGCGCTACGGCATGCCGATTGCGCTGGCACGCAATCCGTATCCGTTGCCGGGCGAGGATCCGAACCAGACCGATGGCGGCAGCGGCCAGCTCCCGGCTTTCGTCACTCAGCTGCGCGGACCGGACGGCGAATGGACCGGCCGCTTCGGCTTCACCTGCCACGCCTGTCACAGCAGCGCGGCGGGTCTGTCCAGCGAAGGCGGTGGCTTCAACTACGGGCAGGGCAACAACCTGCAGGACATCGCGCTGATGTCGCGCGAACTCGGTGAGAGCGGGCTGTCGGCTGGTGCGATCTTCGCACTGTTCGGCACCAGCCGCGGGACCAACAACGCCAGCGACGTGAATGTGTTCTTCCTGGCCAACCAGCAGAACGGCCTGCGCATCGACCAGTACACGTTGAGCATGCTCCTGTCCGGTTCAACCGCGTCGAGCGACACGCCGCCGTGGTGGAACATGGGCTCGCGCCCGCTGAAATTCCAGGACGGCTACTTCGCCGCCGATTCGAGCCGCGTCGACCTGATCTTCTACACGCCGCTCGATGGCGTCGTCGGCGGCACCGCGGGCGAGGACTGGGTGCGCGCGCATGCCCAGCATGCGGACAAGTGGATTCTGTCGCTGAAGTCGCCGGCGTATCCGCTGCCGGTCGACACCGCGCTGGCGGAGCGAGGCGCGATCCTGTTCCACAGCAAGGATCTGTGGGGAGCCAATCTCGACAATCCGGCACCGCGCCCGGAAGGTGGCAACGGCTCCTGCGCGGGTTGTCACGGTGCCTACTCGCCGCGCTACGTCAACGATCCCGCCTATCTCGCGGATCCGGTGCTCGAAGGTGTGGCGAGCAACATCGCCGCGCATGACGTCATCCGCACGGATCGCCGCCGTGCCGACACCAACAACGAAGCCGTCAACCAGTATGGCTCGACGAGTTTCCTCGGCTACCCGGAAACGATCGGCACCGAGAACGACTGCGGGCCGCAGAACCGCAGCGAGATTCGCGGCGAGCGTCCGCTCGGCTATCTCGCGCCGCCGCTTTATGGCGTGTGGGCGACGGCACCGTATCTTCACAATGGCGCGGTGCCCGATGTCGAAAGCCTGCTCAAGCCGGAGACGCGGCCGAAGATCTGGCGTCGTGTGTCGACACCGGCGCGTACCGACCAACAGGGCGATGTCGTCATGGGTTACGACATCAGTCTGGCGCGTGCCTACGATCAGGACCGCATGGGCTGGAAGTACGACGCGCTGCCCTGCGGCACCGGGACGCTGCCGTTCCTCGACTGCACGCCGGGCAGCGATGCGACACCGCTGACGCAGCTGATCCTGCATGAGCTGTACGGCAACGTGCTGCTTGCATGGAACCTCGGCCAGCTGCCGATCTTCCTGCAGGTCAGCCAACAGCAGGCGGAAGACCGCAAGATCTACAACACGTATCTCTACAGCCAGGGCAACGGCGGGCACGACTTCACCACCGTGCTGACCGACGCCGAACGGCGTGCGCTGATCGAATACCTCAAGACGTTATAGGCGCACCGCGCCGCACGACATTCATCGGGAACCAACAGGGGACTCTGCTGCATGCAACGCCAGCCACTGACGCCAGAGATGGAAATGTTCCGCGACAGCGCGCGCAGGTTCTTCCTGACCGAAATACGTCCGCATGCCGAGCGCTGGCGCGAAGCCGGCATTGTCGATCGAGAAGCTTTCCTCAAAGCCGGTGCAGCCGGCTATCTGTGCATGTGGGCGGACGAGAAGTACGGCGGCCTCGGCATCAGGGATTTTCGCTACGAACAGATACTCATCGAAGAGAACGCCGTGCATGGCGACGCCGGATTCTTCATGACCGTACACAGCCGCCTGATCGCGCCGTATCTGGGCACTTTCGGTACCGAAGAACAGAAGGAGCGCTACTTTCCGAAGATCATCAGCGGCGAATGCATCCTCGCCGTCGCCATGACGGAGCCGGATGCAGGTTCGGATCTGGCCGGCATGAAGAGTCATGCAGAAGATCACGGCGACCACTGGTTGCTCAATGGCGCCAAGACCTACATCTCCAATGGCATCCTCTGCGATCTGGTCATCGTTGCGGCGCGAACGATTCCCGACAATCCGCACGCAGTCACGCTGTTTCTCGTCGAGCGCGGCATGCCGGGATTCGAGCGTGGGCGCAACCTGAAGAAAATGGGCCTGAAGTCGCAGGACACCGCCGAGTTGTTCTTCAACGACGTGCGCGTTCCCAAGGCCAACGTGCTCGGCCAACCGAACCGCGGCTTCTATCACCTCATGCACGCCTTGGCAGAAGAGCGCCTGCTGTCTGCTGCAGGCAACGTCGTTGCCGCTCGCCTCGCCGTCGATACGACGCGTGATTTCGTACGTAATCGGAAGGTCTTCGGCAACCCCTTGTCGAAAATGCAGAACACGCGCTTCAAGCTCGCTGCGCTGGATACCGAGATCGAGGTCGCGCAGGCCTTCGTCGATCGCTGTGTCGAGGTTCACAACGAAGGCAAGCTCAGCGCCGAGGACGCGGCACGCGCCAAGCTGTTCTGTAGCGAAGTCTACGGTCGAGCGGTTGACGAAGGTGTCCAGCTCCATGGCGGAGCGGGTTACATGGACGAATACCCGATCTGCCGCATGTACCAGGACGAACGCATCAACCGCATCTTCGCCGGCACGTCGGAGATCATGAAAGAGATCATTGCGCGCTCGATCCTCGACTGAGCATTCGGGTCCGATCCATCAATGGTCGCCTCAGCGCGAGATCTGCAAACCGACGAGAAGTATGAAGAAGCCCTTGCCGAGTATGAACGGGCGCTCGCGTTCGGAATGGAGGAGCCATTTCTGCGCGGACGCATGGCCATGTATCGCCGGTTGAATCGATTTTCGGAAGCACTGGCGGACGCGAAGCTGGTGAGCGAACTGTTTCCGTACAGCACGCTCAAGAACCCTGTTAAGAACATGCTCGAGGCCTATCGGAACTGGGCATACGATCGGCAACGCGAGGACAATTTAGAGCCGGCGATTGAAGCTTTCACGGAGCTCATCGAATACCTCCCGAATGATGTTGATCTGCACTACTGGCGTGCGGTCGCCCTGAGAAAAAGTGGCCAACCCGAAGCGGCCCTCGAAGGGTTCCAGGCAGCAATGGCCGTAGATCCGCATCGCATCGATTCATTTCGAGGGGCCGACTTCCTGTTGGCGCTTCAGAAGAGATGGGGTGAAGTCATTTCAATATGGGACGCTTTTATCCTCGACAATCCCGATGTCGCGGAAGGCTACTTTGAGCGAGGTGGGGCCAACTTCAATCGCGGCGACTTTGCGTCTGCCCTCAACGATGCACAGAAGGCATGCGACCTTGGTCGGAGTGAGGCGTGCGAATGGGTGTCACGTCTCAGCAAGCATAGGCAGTGATCGACCTTCACTGCAGGCAGGAGTGTTCAAGCAGCCATGTTTTATCTCGTTTGGACTCGATCCCGTGGCGGGCACTCTGGCTGAATTTCTCGAATCGGCTGTCTTACAGGTCGACGCCCTAAGGAACGATGTCATAACTACGGCTGCCGTCGATGATGCTGGCATGGTTGAGCTCATCAGAGATGATTGCGTCGGCTTCGCTCAGCAACGCCTCGAACAATCCGCCGTTGGCGTCGAAGCACGATGGATAGAGAATCGTGTCTTCCATGCCAATGAAGTCAGAAAGCTCATGCTCAAGTTGCTTGTGTACTCCCTGAGTGCCGCAGATGCAGCGTACAGAGGCCATTCCGTAGCCCCAACGATCCCAACCTTCGGCAGCGGCTTCGGAAACCGCCGGATGCTGCGCTAGGCTTAGATTGTTGTTGGCGCAGAGGCTGATGACGTTGCCTGAGGGGTACTCCGACATGGCTGCCTTGAGGCGTGGCGATGATGCGCTCGCTCTTGTGCATGCCGGCGGAACGGATGGATGCCAACTCGTTCTGGACGTGTCCCCTGAAGCCAGTTTTCATCAGTGCCTCACTCAAATTGACGACGCCCCTGCCGGCTGGTTGGTCAAGGGGAGGACACAAATTCCCGGCGGTGGCGGAAAACACCGTCCCACGTGGGCAGTGCCGCTCTCAGCATCATCCGCGCAACTCTGAGGTAAGCGCCCGAAACGGGTTTTCATACTAACTGCAGTTCCCGATCCCTCTCGCGGGTCGATTTCCTATTTCACGGATGCGTAGATTGATCGCTTCGGCTGTGCGAACACGCGGCGAAGCATCGGCTCGAAAAAGGACAGTGGTGGAGTCTCGACCTTGGGGTCGAATGCCGGGGCATCGTACTTCTCGCAGAATTCAGCGGTCCGCTCGAAGCTGGGGTGTCCCTGGAATTGGTCGCGCAGGTTGCGGTCCATGCCCAGGTGATGAAAGAAGTAGTAGCCCTGGAAGATGCCGTGCTTGTCGACCATCCAGTGATTCTCTTCGGACACGAACGGCTTGAGGATCACTGCAGCGACATCCGCGTGGTTGTACGTGCCCAATGTATCGCCGACGTCATGCAGAAGGGCACAGACGACGTATTCCTCGTCGCGCCCATCCTGATGTGCAAGCGCCGCGGTCTGCAGGCAGTGACTCAGGCGGTCAACAGGGAAGCCACCGAAATCGCCGGATAGCAAGTTCAGGTGACTCATGATGCGATCCGGCAGCTGCTGCGCAAACGGCAGGAACTGCCCCGCGATAATTGCCCAGTCCTGTTGTGTGCTCTGGGCAATGTCTGTGAAGTGAGCGCGAGGTGTGGGCTGGTCGTTCATTCAAGAATCCTGTACGGGATTTGGCAATCAGTTGGCGCCCCAATTAAGAGCTGCGCAGCGATGGCTTTCAATACTGGAGCAAGGAAACTAAATTGACAAGTAATATATATTAATTGTATGTTTCAAGGCACACCCACTGCTGACACCTTACGAGACGCAAATGCGATTGAAGTACCGGACCCTAATTGCGCTCATCGGACTCTCGATGCCGTTGCTATGCGTAGACGTCGTGGCTCAGGAAGCTCACGAGCCGGATGTGGTCATCGGCGAATCCGTTGAGGCGACGTCAGAATCTCCACCTGAGGAGTTCTGGGCTGCAGGTGAGGAGCATGCATCGCCAAGTACGCCACCAAATGACTCCTCGGCGAACTCAGCAAATGCGACAGACCCTGTTTCTGAAGGAGAGATCGTTCCAACGATTCCGGTTCTGTCGGCCGCGAAAATCTCTGAGCCGGAGATGGCTGCGCCATCGCGCAGCACGGTTCTTGAAGAGATCGTAGTCACTGCAGATAAGCGCCAGCAGAGCGTGCGCGATATTGCCGGCTCGGTTACCGGTATCAACGGAAAGCAAATGGAAGAAGCGGGGGCTTCGGGTCTAGGGGAATACTTGTCGCTTTCGCCAGGCGTCAACTTTTCCAGCAGCGTTCCCGGGCAATCGCTGATCACCATTCGCGGCATTTCGTCGGACACAGTTCCCGGGTTCACGCAGACAACGGTAGGTGTTTATTACGACGACATCCCGCTGACCGACCCCTCGGCACCTATTGTTGTGCCAGATATCGACGCCTTTGACGCGGATCGTGTGGAGGTCCTTCGAGGACCTCAAGGCGCCTTGTACGGCTCGGCGTCTATGGGTGGCGCGATGAACTACGTGCCCAATCAGCCCAATTTCTCCGACTACGAGTTTTCGGTAATGGGCACCGGAAACATCATGGAGAACAGCTCTGTAGGTGGCTCTTTCAAAATGATGGTCAACACGCCTTTCTTCCAGGACTCAGAGATATTCGATGATGGTCTGGCCTTGCGTGTTGCCGGCCACATCACCCACCAGCCTGGCTATATCGACAACCTGGGCCTGGATCGGCCCCAGTCAAATGAGACTACAACCGGTGGTGGGCGCGCGATGGTGAGCTGGGCGCCTACCGGAAATTCGGTTTTGCGCTTGGGCGGTCTCTACCAGCGAACGTTTGTCCCTGATCAGGGGTACACACTTGATACGTTGGACGATCTACAGAAGTCATCCATCATGCCGGAAGAAACATTCAACCAGTTCTGGCTTTCCAGCCTTCACTATGAAATTAGCGAGGATTACGGAACCTGGTCGTTGATAGGCGGGTATCAGGAAAAGGACAGCCTGGTCAGCTTCGATGCTTCGTCAGGATTGGGCTTAGATCAGACTGGGCTGCAGATTCCCCTCGTCCAGGGCGGAAGTGTTCAGGGCTACAGCGCAGAACTGCGATTCGTCTCGCCGCTGGACGACACATTCTATTGGCTTGCCGGCATCTCATATGTCGATCGCAAGGAACTCTTCTACGATAGCCTCACTCCGGAGCTCACCTCCACCACAGTGGCGATCGCGACGAACCTCCTCGGAGCGTTGGGCATTCCGGTGCCGGCTGATATTGAGGCTGTCGGAACGTTGTTCTCCCAAACTGCGAATGTCAAAGCGCCGGAGAAGGCTGCATACCTAGAGGGAACGTTTGCCTTTCTTGATCGATTCAAGCTGACAGCAGGCGGCAGGTTCTACGACAACATGGTTGAGAGCAGCACCGTTTCAAGCGGTGTACTAATGCTCCCAACTGGATCGCTCAGCGCTACTGCTTACGACAAGCAAGTCGGGCAAGGATTCAACCCTAAGGTCTCGATCTCTATGGAAGTGACGGATGACGTTATGGTCTACGCGCTCTACTCCCGTGGTTATCGACTGGGTGGAGTCAACCTATCGCCGGTGACGCCGCTGACCAATGCATCGCAGTTCTACTCTGCGGACGAAGTTCGCAATTTCGAACTAGGCGCAAAGACGCGCTGGTTCTCTGGCGCCATGACAGCAGACGTTACCGCTTATCGAATTGATTGGAAGGACATTCCTCTGCTGATTCAAGATAGCGCCGGTTTGTTCAACTACCTAGAAAACGCAGGTAATGCGAAAGTTGATGGCGTAGAAGCAGCATTGGCAATTATGCCTTTCGACTTTCTTACCGCCCGATCATCAGTGACATACAACGATGCTCGGCTACTGAATGACTTCGATCCCGACAATGGGCAGCCGCCTGCCATGGCAGGAGATCAACTTCCTGGGGCGCCGAAGCTAACGGTGACCAATCTCCTGTCCGGCGTCTGGTACGTAGGGAATAGCATTCCCAGCGTGACCTTGATTCACCGCTATGTCGGTGAGTCCCCCTCCAATTTGTCCTTCAAGGACATTCCCGTCGGCGGATACCATTTATTCGATCTGCGTGCGGGCACAAAGCTGAATGGCTGGAGTATCACTGCGTTCGTGAAGAATATCGGCGACGAACGTGCAATCACTGCCTCCAAGAACCAACCGCGGCCTAACGGCGACATCGTCTCTGCCCGGTACATCATTCCGCCTCGGTCGATCGGACTTGAGTTTGGCTATACCTATGGCCAATAGAGCTACCGTCTGGTGGCGTAGCTAAGTACGGGATATCAACGATCGAAAGATTTAAAACAATAACAAACGTGGTGCAACCTTGAAGCCCGATATTGAAGCGAATGAAATTCACCCGCGGGCTTGGCGTAGCACATGGCTACTGATGTTCGCAATGATCCTGTGCACCTTGGATCGAACATTGCCGAGCGTTCTGGCTGATCCCATTCGAGTCAGTCTGGGAATGTCTGATACGCAGCTGTCGCTGATTGTCGGGTTGGCGTTCGCGTCATGCTATGCAATCTTTGCGCTGCCGATGGGGTGGATGGCGGATCGTGGTCACCGGCCTCGGGTGATTGCAGCGGGTATCGTAGTGTGGAGCTTGGCGACGGCCGGCTGCGGCTACGCCACTGGCTTCAACAGCATGTTCTCTCTCCGGATGGGTGTTGGTATAGGCGAGGCCGCGCTCGTACCCGCCGCTATCTCATTGCTTGCCGACCTGATACCCAGGGCAACGTTGCCTCGAGCTATGGGTTTGTTCAACTCGGGCGGACTGTTCGGCATTGGTATGGCATATGCGGCGGGTCCCGCCTTGTCGCAGGCCCTGGAAGGATTTGTCGATGAAGCCACGATATGGTTCCCCGCAGACGGGTGGCGACTGACTTTCATCGTCGTCGGCGCCGTCGGATTGCTTTTTGCGGCACTGATCTTGAGGCTTCCCGAACCGAGAAAGGACCTAGGGGTCGTCGCCACTTCTCAGCCCAAGGCTCGTGAACCGCTCATGCCATACCTGAAGCGGTCATCGTCTTTCACGATTCCCTTGCTCGTCAGCCTCGTGCTTTTGAATCTGTATGCGGTCGGCTATTTGACGTGGCAGACCCCGTATTTCACCAGGACACACGGATGGGAGTTGGCGGAGGTTGGGAAGTGGCTCGGCATATCTGTGCTGGGCGCCGGCATTACGGGGTCGCTTCTTGGAGGGTGGATCACATCGGTAATCACACGGAAGACAGGTCGTGATTCTGCAATGCTCGTGTCTGGTATTGCGGTGGCGTTGCTCGCACCTCTGGCGGTACTGACCCCGCTCTCGCCCAATGGGGAGATCGCTATGTCTCTACTCGCCATGCAGCTCACTTTGGCTTTTTCGGCAAGCGCAACCTTGCCCACGGTATTGGTCAATACATCACCTCCGCACCTGAGAGCGCGCTTCTTCGCGACGAATCTCTTCTTCGGAAATCTCTTCGGAGCCGGTGTTGGGCCAACGATATTCGCGCTGATCACGGACTACGTGCTACGCGACGAAAGTAAGCTCTACCTGTCCCTGTCGATCGGTGCGGCGGTCATATTTGTTCCCGTGCTAATCCTGCTTTGGCGCACCGCTCATCAGTATCAGTCGGCCCTGATTCGGGCGGAACCGGCATCAGCCGCGCTTGGCGCACAAATCTGAAATGCCCCAATCTGGAAGACCATCGGCAGCAGCTAAGCGTTAGCTCGAGTGCCGTTTCGGACAAGAAATATGTATTGTTTGTATTGTATGATGAGGAAATATCTGGGCGTCATGTGATCAATAACTCGGTAAAGGGGTAGGTGAGATGGCTCGGTCCGCTGTGAGCGCAAAGAGCAAGAGTGTCCGCGGGGCGGCGACAAAAAAAGTGCCCGTGCGTCGCACGAATGCAGAGCGAAGCGAGTCAACTCGGGAGCGAGTGATCGCAGCAGCTGTCCATGTGCTCTATACCCGCGGCTATTCCGGTGCCACGACCTTGGCAATCCAGGAAGCTGCAGGGATAAGCCTTGGGGCAATGCAGCACCAGTTCCCCACAAAAGCGAAGTTAATGGCGGCCGTTGCGGAAAGGTTCGGAGAGCATCGTTATCGGTGCTATGAAGAAGCCGCGCAGACTGCCACCGATCCGCTTGATTGCGTCAAGCGAATGCTTGATGTGGCTGGCGCGATCATTCGAGATCCCGAGTTCGTCTCAGGATTGGAGATTCTCCTGGCTAAGAGAAACGATCCTGAGTTGGAGCAAGAGCTCCAGCCGCTCATGAAGCGCTACGAAGATCAGATGAATCGCATCCTGGACAAGATCGTCAAGGAGGCCGGTATCGATGATGCTGTTTGGAATAGCAGGACCCGAGTGCTCAGCAATGCTGTGACGCGTGGGCTGGCAGTCGAGCTTCTCAACGGCGGAGACCGGGCGACGGTCATCGGCGCTTACGCGCTTTGGCGAGAAATGATCCTGGAACTGTTTACCCGCGAGATGAACACTTCCCGCCGTGGGGCGCGCTCGAAGGGGTAAGTGTCCGGGTTCGTCCCGGAGAGCGCAGGTTCAAATCTGACCAACCTCAAGTTCCACAACCTGGAATGCAGCGCGTTCTGGGCCACTGCAGCTTCCCAATTGAATGTTCAGATCGAACGTAAGCCGCGTTCACTCTCGTACATAGCGCAGATCCGCAAGTGCCGAGTCTTGGCGCAGGCCGCGCATACTGCCATCGGCAGTTAGCCAAATGATGAACTCTTCATTCTCTGCGCCTTCCGTTCGAACCTGCTTTGCTTCACAGGCTTGGCCCTCATAGGTAAGAGCTGTCGCGCCATCTCCTGCCGGCGCCATCTTCACGGTTACTTGGCCGCCTTTGGTGGCATCGAAGAAAATACCCTCACGCAAGACCGGCGGCCCCCAGAAGGTCATAGGTACAGCGGCCTCGGGAAGGGAATGACTTTCTCCGTTGAATACTGCTTCCAAGGTACCGTCCGGGTTTCTGGAGACGTCGAGCTTCTTATGAGAGGTGCCCAGCGTCCCAGTCGATCTGAAGTCTGCGGATAGGCTTACGAATCGATCACCACTCCAGCGCTCCTCAATACGCCGGTCGACTGTCGCCTTCAGAAGAAGCCGTTTGATCGTGATCTGCGATGTTGTAACAACAGTACGCGACATGCCGTCTTCGAGCACTCGTACAACGAAAGTGCCGACCGGCTCATCTCCGTCGAGGACGCGGAACTGCTGATCAGCGGAACTCGACGGAGGCGACGGCGCATCCAATGTTGGTGCGGCGTAAGCGTTGATGCTCGGTAAAATGCAGCAAGCGATACCAAAGCGGGCATAGCAGAAAGCGAGTCGCGCTCGCCCCAGAGCCGGTAGTTTCGAATGGCGGACTCGAATCGATTCGTTCACTGGCGATCGCTCCATTAATTACCAAATGTGCCCCTGGACAAGTGCTGGTTTGCGACTGCCAGGGTTTACACCTTCGCCGAATTGAATCTTGATCTGGAACTCGAAGCGAACCGCTCGAAAATCCAGGCGCAATTCCAGGCCATGCTTCTATGTTGACAAGTAGAATATATTACTTGTATATACTGCGCCACGAGCTGGTTTCCACTGCGCCCGCGCCCGCTGCGGGCCCAGTTCACACGCCGATAAATCTGCTCTGACGTGCAACAGATTCTAGGCTTTCGACGCGCATCTGCCCGAAGCGCGGGGTAGGCCCTGATGGATGGTTAACGTCCTTGGCCCAAGAAGCATTGGTCTTTGTGCAGCCGCATTTGAACGAAGCAGTTCATCCTACAAACTGAGAGTTACATCACCTCATGAGTTTCGCCAATCGCGACGGATACATCTGGTACGACGGGGAGCTGGTGCCTTGGCGTGAGGCGACGACTCACGTCCTAACTAGCACCCTGCACTATGGCGCCGGGGTATTTGAAGGGATCCGCGCATATGCCACGCCAAAGGGTACTGCTGCCTTCCGGCTCGAAGATCATACGAAGCGGTTGTTCAATTCTGCCAAGATCCTGGGTCTGGATATTCCGTATAGCCAGCAGCAGATCAATGCTGCTTGCCTCGATGTATTGCGCCGGAACAATCTGACTGAAGCCTACATTCGGCCGATGGCATTCCTCGGTCCAGAAAGCGTCGGTTTGCGCGCGGCGGATCTAAAGGTGCATGTCATGGTCGCTGCCTGGACCTGGGGCGCGTACTTGGGTGCAGAGAATGCCGAGCGCGGCATTCGCGTGAAGACCAGTTCCTTCTCGAGACATCACGTCAATGCGGCAATGTGCCGAGCCAAAGCGAACGCCAATTACTTGAACTCGATGCTGGCACTTAACGAAGCCTTGAAAGATGGTTACGAAGAGGCCGTCATGCTGGACTCTCAGGGATATATAGCCGAGGGCTCTGCTGAGAACATCTTTCTAGTGCAGGACGGCGTTCTGCATACTCCAGACATCACGTCCGCGTTGGATGGCATCACCCGCCGCTCTGTTATGCGGCTGGCGCATGATGCCGGTATCAAGGTAGTCGAGCGCCGACTGACCCGTGATGAGCTGTACATTTCCGACGAAGCCTTCTTCACCGGGACTGCAGCCGAAGTTGTCCCGATTCGTGAAGCTGACAATCGAGTCATAGGAGCCGGAAATCGTGGGCCTGTCACTGCATTGCTGCAGAAGGGGTACTCCGATTTGGTGAAGGGGCATAGCAGTGCATACAGCCACTGGCTAACAGTGCTTTAAGTCTGTGGCAGAGCAGGCTTCTATGAAACTCTGGCACTGTCAGGATTCACGCTCCATTCGCCCGCTTTGGACTCTGGAGGAACTGGATATTCCCTATGAGCTGGAGCTGATGCCGTTCCCGCCGCGGTCACTGCACAAGGGATTCTTGGACGTGAACATACTAGGAACGGTGCCGTACTTTACGGATGGCCAGGTCCGCATGACGGAGTCATCAGGGATCTGCCTCTATCTGGTCGAAAAGTACGGTCGGCGCGATCTGGGCCTAGACCCAAGTCATCCTGAGTATGGCGACTATCTGAACTGGCTTTTCCACAGCGACGCGACGCTTACATTCCCGCAGACCATCTACCTTCGTTACACGCGCCTCGAGCCTGAGGAAAGGCGCTTGCCGCAAGCGGCGCAAGACTATCGAAAGTGGTACTTGGCCCGCCTGCGCCTTCTCAATGCACATATATCGGAGCGAGAGTACCTATGCGCCGATCGGTTCACGATTGCAGACATCGCCATTGGCTTTGCACTCTATCTCGGCGAACTCCTCAAGATCAGCGGGGACTATCCGACAGCTGTACAGACCTACCTTGCCCGCCTGAAGCAGCGACCGTCTTTCCAGCGGTGCATAGCTCTTGGCGGTGAGTCAGTGTTCTAAGGATGACGATCGTTCGGTTAGCAGGCGGCGGCGAGCCAGTAACGGCGCGTTTCTAGGGGCAGCGGACGATCAAGTGCTAGCCCTTTGTCACCCAAGGTGCCGGGGTGCGATTGCGAAACGCGCTGATACCTGCCGCAGCCTCCTCCGAGCGGAACAGGCTCATCGACAGTTTTGTCGTCCACCCGAAAGCCTCATCGCGCGGAAGATGTGGTACTCGCACGACGAGCTGCTTGGTGGCTGCCAATGCTTTCGGCCCACCTAACATCAGCTTGCCAACGATCTCGGAAACCCTATCGTCCAAATTGTTCCGCTCAACGGCGTAGTTCAATAAGCCGACATCCGCGGCACGCAGCGCGGAAATGCGCTCGCCGGACAGGAACAGCTCCATCGCATCGCCGTAGCGCATCTTCGGCAGGCAAACCACCGAGATTACCGCCGGCGCAACACCGAGTCGTACCTCGGTAAAGGCCAGATTCACGTCGTCTGTCGCCACCGACAAATCGCAGGCCGCGGCCAGTCCGACTCCGCCTCCCATGCAATGCCCAGCTATACGCGCTACCACAGGCTTCGGCGACTGCTGGATCAGATCAAGAATGTCGACAAGCGCGAACCGAGGATCGCTCGTGCGATTCTCCTTCAGGTCTGCGCCTGCGCAGAAGGTGTTTCCAACATGCGTCAACACAATTACGCGCACTGCGTCATCAGCGATGGCCATGCTCAGATGACCACCGAGTGAGTCAAGCAACTCGGCGCTCAGTGCATTCTTGTTGTCTGGGCGATTCAGCGTGATTGTGGCCGCACCTCGTACAGCGCAGTACAAGGTGGCAGCAGTTGATGCATCAATAGTCATTCGTCTGTCTTCCATTGAAGGTAATTCAGCAGTGGATTTCGAATGTCACTGCCTTTTTATCGATTGGGAGCGGTCTTAACAGATAGCAATGTAGCGAGGACCCGTCGCCTGGATCGGCAAATTTATGTTTGTCAGATCCTGCTACCGGACCGCGCCACGACGACCTGAGGATCATTAAAGAGGCTTTCCAGCTCCGAGAGCTTGGTCTTGAGCTTGGATCGGTACGCTTGAGTGGCAGCGGCCTTCACGTGTCCGTAGCCCCGGATATCCATTGGCAAGGAAGCGATTTCTATCGCCAGTGGCAGGGAGCGTTCGGACAATGTGTCGCTGAGTTGAACCAATAGAGATTCAAACTCACCAACTAGAGAACGCTCTTCCCGGCGCTCGGCCGAGAATCCGAAAACGTCAAAGGCGGATCCACGCAGAATCTTCAACCGCGCAAGGATTGAAAAAACCCGCATCATCCAGGAGCCGAAGCGGCGCTTTCGAAGATGTCCAGTTAGCTTGTCCCGCTTAGAAAATATCGGTGGCGCCATATGAAATGAAAGCTGAACGTCACCTTCGAACTGGGCGGCGATTTCCCGTGCGAATGATCCGTCCGTGTAAAGGCGCGCCACTTCGTACTCGTCCTTGTACGCCATCAGCTTGAAAAGGCTTCTCACGGCCGATTCAGTCAATGATGTCGCATCAGAGATGCGCGACTCCGCCGTGCGAACTGACGCGATGGCGGCCCGATAGCGCTCTGCATACTGCTGATTCTGGTATTCAGCCAAAAACCCGGCACGTCGTTCCACGAGTGAATCGACACTGTCCTGAGGAGGTTCGACGAGGTTTGCAGCCAGGTAGACCGATTGCGGGTCCACCACGAGGCGACGGCCCCATTCAAAGGCTGCCTTGTTCTGAGCGACGGCCGCACCGTTGAGATCGATGGCTGCCATGAATGCCGGCAGATCCATCGGGAGCCAGCCTTTCTGAAAAGCAGCTCCTATCATCATCAGATTCGAGCCGATCGCATCTCCGAGCAGGCGCTCCGCGAGTCGAGTGAACGGCAGCGCCAATATGCGACCCTCACCGGCCCGCTGTGTCAGCCGACGCGTGAGCAGGCTTGAATCGGGGATGGCGTCTCGGTTTCGAATGAACTCACCGGTGATGGATACGTCAGCGTTTGCGACAACCCCTGTACGGCCGGGCTCGATCGCGGCAATGACATCACGCCCATTTCCGACGATCTGGTCGCAGACCAGAACAAGATCGGCCTGTCCTACGGGGATACGCAGAGCATTGATAGCCACTTTCGCGATATGGATGTGGCTTGTTACAGCCCCCCCCTTTTGAGCCAGGCCGGTCTGGTCAAGAACGCCTGTCTTGAGCCCCCGCATATGGCCTGACATCGTAAGAAGGGCCCCGATGGTCACGACGCCGGTGCCGCCAACGCCGGCGACGAGGACGCGCTGGTGATCAGGTTGGACCGCAGCGGGTGGCTTTGGAACCGTTCCCAAGAGTCTGGGGTCACCTGCGCCCTTCGCTTTGCGAGGCTTTCCCCCTTCAACTGTGACGAAGCTGGGGCAGAAACCGTTGAGGCAGCTGTAGTCCTTGTTGCAGCTGGACTGGTTGATCTTGCGCTTCGCACCAAACTCGGTCTGTATCGGTTCGACGGACAGGCAGTTCGATTTGGTCGAGCAGTCTCCGCAACCCTCGCAAACCAGTTCGTTGATGAATACCCTTCTTGCCGGATCAGGGAGCTTGTCTCGTTTGCGCAAGCGACGCCTTTCTGCTGCACACACCTGGTCGTAGACGATGACCGTCACGCCAGGTACGGCGCGCAGTTCAATCTGTAGCGCCTCTAGGTCATCGCGGTGTTCAACGCGATCCGCTTTAGCGCGAACTGGATCCCCAGGGCCGTATCGGGTGGGATCATCGGCGCACACAACAATGGTGCCGACCCCTTCGGCGCGCAGCTGCTCCACGACTCGGAGTACGGAGAGTTCTCCGTCGACGGATTGTCCACCGGTCATTGCAACCGCGTCGTTGTACAAAATCTTGTACGTCACATTGAGCTTGGCAGCGAGTGCTTGCCGAACAGCGAGAAGGCCTGAGTGGAAGTAGGTGCCGTCCCCAAGATTCACAAAGCGGTGAGCCTCGTCTGTGAACGGAGAGAGCCCCATCCAGTGAATGCCTTCACCGCCCATTTGCGTAAACACCTCGGTGCGCGGACGCACGTACGCGGCGAGCCCGTGGCAACCAATGCCTGCCGTCGCCACACTTCCTTCCGGAACCGCAGTTGATCGGTTGTGCGGGCACCCAGAGCAGAAATAGGCGGTGCGAGACGCAGGCGCCAATGCGTATTCCTGCTGTTCCACCAGCATCTGGTTCGCGCGAGCCAATGCGCCGTCCAGGAAGGGGTCAGCCGTCACCGAAGCAAGAATGCGGCCTAGCTGGACAGCTATCAGCTCAGGTGTAAGGTCGGCGGTTGAGCGAAACAGAATGCTCCCATCGTCGGACGCCTTGCCCCAAACCCGAGGCGCGCCCTTGCGGCCGTACAGGATGTTTTTAATCTGTGATTCGACGAGTGGGGTTTTTTCTTCGACGACGATGACGCTATCGAGGCCCATCGCGAACTCGATGAGGCCATCAGGCTCCAGTGGCCAGATCACAGCAGGCTTGTAGAGCGCAATGCCTAGGTTGGTGAGCTGCTCTTCGTGTCCGATACCCAAAAGGTGGAGAGCCTCACGGAGATCCAACCAGGATTTTCCGGAGGCGACGATGCCGATTCGGCTGCTCGTTGTCTTCCCTGACGACAGGTCGAGTCGATTAGCCCGGATATATGCCTGAATCGCGGGGAAGCGGTACAGCTGCTGGCGCACTTCTTGATCCAGTGGTGACTCTGGCCAGCGGATATTCAGACCCATCGCTGGCGTCGTTACTTCGGGGAGTACGATTTTTACGCCGCATTCCTCAGCCGTCACCGAGCGAGTCGCATCAGCGACTTCGTTGATCATCTTCAACGCTGCCCACGACCCGGAGAGGCGCGACATGGCGAACGCATGCAAGCCGTAGCGGATGATCTCGCTGGCGTCAGCCGGATAGAAGATGGGGATCTGCAGGCCGACAAGTGCTTCATCAGTGAAGCAGACGACGCTGGATGACTTCGCGACGTGATCGTCTCCGACGGCGAGGACGACACCACCATGAGGTGATGCGCCTTGCACGTTGCCGTGACGAATTGCATCGGACGCCCGGTCCAAGCCGGGTCCCTTGCCGTACCAAAGCGAAAAGATCCCGTCGACCCGAGCGCCCGGTGATCGTGCGATTTGCTGAGTGCCTGCGACGGCTGTAGCGCCGAGCTCTTCGTTGACCGCCGGCTTTACTACGATGCCCAGATCGTCAGCGTACGACTTGGCACTGGCGAATGTTGAGTCGAGCGCACCCAGCGGTGACCCCCGGTAGCCACTGACGAAGCCACCGGTCTTGAGGCCAGCCGCTTTATCGCGCTCAGCCTGGATGAGCATGAGCCGCACCAACGCCTGTACGCCCGAGATCAGTATCTGGCCCTGGCGTTTGGAGTATCGATCGGTAAGCGTGACGGCTGACCTGGCTGGACCGCCCACGTCGCTGCTTCCGGAAACGGGATTAGCGAGTGATACCCCGCCTGCGCCGTCGATGCCTTGCTGCGTCTCCATGATCGGTCGCGTCTAGAAGCCGTACTGGCGCGCGGCGAGGTCCAACATGATCTCAGCGGAGCCGCCGCCGATAGCCTGGACCTTGGTTTCCCTGTAGAGGCGCTCCACCGGGTTATCGCGCATGAAGCCATGTCCACCCAGGATCTGCATCGCTTCGTTGGCGCAGAACTCAAAGGTTTCGGATCCTTTCACCTTCATCAGCGCCGTTTCAGCAACCGGGTGGTACTCCCCCTTGGCGGCAACCGCAGATACGGTGTAGATCATTGTCTCCAGACTGGTGATTTCCAACATCATGCGAGACAGCTTGTGTCGGATCACCTGATGGTCGGCGAGGCGCTTGCCGAACGTTGTTCGATGCTGGGCGTAGTTCCGTGCGTATTCGTAGCAAATCTTGCTGTATCCGAGGCAACTGGCCGCCAGGAGAGTTCGCTCCCCGTTGAAGTTGCGCATGATGTATGGAAAGCCCTTGTTCTCTGGGCCGATCCGGTTAGCCACCGGGACGCGGCAGTTCTCGAAGTAAAGCGTGGCCGTATCGGAGCACCACCAGCCCATCTTCTTCAGTGACGTACGTGAGAACCCTTCGGTGTCGGTCGGGATGACCAGAAGCGAGATGCCGCCCATACCTTCGCCACCCGTGCGCACCGCAGTCGTGATGTAGTCGGCGCGCATGCCGCTGGTGATGAAGGTCTTGCTGCCGTTGACGATGTAGTGGTCGCCGTCCCGCACGGCTCGAGTCTTGAGCTGGGCAACATCGGATCCACCACTTGGCTCTGTGATCGCCAAGGCAATGACCTTCTCCGCTTTCAGTACGGCAGGGGCGATCTGCGCCTTGATCTCTTCGTTGCCACCGGCCAACACGGGGTGCAACGCGATGCCGTGGGTGAGGATGCCGGCCGGAATTCCGCCGGCCCCGCATCGAGCAAGTTCCTCATTGAAGATGAGTCCGAAGAAGGGATCCGCGGGCTCAATGCCACCATATTGTTCCGGAAACCCGAGCTGAAACAGGCCAGCATCTACGAGCTTCTTGGGGAGCTCATGCGGGAACTCTGCCGCTTCCTCCCATTTAGCCACGTAGGGGGTGATCTCCTTTTCGACAAAGCTGCGCACTTGATCGCGAAACGTGTTGTGCTCGTGGGTCAGTCCTGGCCACTGAAAGTTCATTGAATGCTCGCTCGATAAGGTCGGATGGGGTATGGCGGTCAAAATGGGCGCGTACGGATTACACGCGCCACATTCGTTGCAGTGTTCCTGAGTCCAGCAGTTCGACCGGGAGGTCGACCTTGATCGCCCGGAGATACTCACCAAGGCTCTTCGCCTGAGCATCCATTCGGGTCGATGCGGCAACGCCCTCGCCGAGAAGGCCTTTGAGCACAAAGTTGATCGACCTGAGGTTGGGCAACAAGTGCCTCTGGACGTCGTACTCGCGAGCTTCCGGGATCAGCGAGCGGAGTTTCTCAACCGTCAGGTTGTGCTCGAGCCACGCATACGCTGCATCGGAGCGCGCCCAGATCCCAAGATTCGCATTGCCACCTTTATCTCCCGAGCGTGCTCCATAGACCCGGCCCAGTGCCTCCCTGCGCGTCTTTCCCGTGGGGCTGGGCGGCATTACTGGATGAACCGGTGCGATTGCCGCTGCGCCTGCATCTGCATCTGCATCTGCTGGTGTGTACGTGATCTCGGTGGATACCCCATTGAGGTGAACTTGCTGCGTCACCAATTCGACGGGAATCAAGGTTGGCCAGCAGACCCCATACGACTGTGTTGTGGTGGACAGGTTGTACAGACCGGGGTAACTGCATAGAGCAATTTCGGTGTTCTTCCTAAAGAACTCGCCGCCGGCTAAATTCGCATCGGCATCCTTGACCACAATGCGCAAGGTGCTTGTGTGCTCTTCATTGTTAACCGGGTCGGTCGTATTGCCGCGTATCAATTCGGTTTTGACCTCGGAAAAGCTGTCTTTGCCTTTCGGGAACAGACGCCACAGACCCTTGAGGTACAGCTCCGCCTTCTCCTCGATGTCCAAGCCAGTGATTGCCATGCTGGTGACGGTGCGAGTGCCGCCGACATAGTTCATTGAGACCTTCAGGGTCTTTGGTGGTGGCTCACCACGGATGCCCGAGAGTTGCACGCGATTTGGGGCAATCTGCTTGATCTTGATGGTGTCGAACCGAGCAACAGCGTCCGGATTCAGGTATGCCGGAGGGCCGATCTCATAGAGCAACTGGGCTGTGACCGTCCCGACGGACACCAGGCCGCCGTGGCCCTCGTGCTTAGTGATGACGCTGGAGCCATCTGATGCGATCTCGGCGAGCGGGTATCCGGGATATTCAAGACCCGGGACTTCCTGGAAGAAGCTGTAGTTGCCACCCGTAGCCTGAGCACCGCACTCGATGACGTGGCCAGCGACGATTGCGCCGGCAATCTGGTCATAATCCTCGCGGGCCCATCCATGCCACCACGCTGCCGGACCGGCGACGATTGCGGCGTCGGTTGTCCGTCCTGTGATCACGATGTCAGCGCCGCGGTTCAGGGCATCAACAATGCCCCAGCCGCCGATATACGCATTGGCGGTGATCGCCTGGCGAGCCCCCAGTGCTTCGCCGGTATCAATGTTCCTGAAGTCATGGCCGGCCGCTCTCAACTCGTCCAGGCGTGGCATCAGGTTATCGCCGTCTATCCAGGCGATGTTGACCTTGATACCCAGCCTGTCTGCAACTTTCTGAACCGCTTCGGCACAACCCCGAGGATTGAGGCCCCCGGCGTTGGCAACGACCTTGATCCCTCTTTCCAAGCAGGTCTGCATGACCTGATCCATCTGCTTCACGAAGGTCTTCGCATAACCACCGTCAAGGTCCTTGTTTCTGTCCTTTGCCAGAATCAGCATCGTAAGTTCGGCGAGCCAGTCTCCCGTCAATACGTCGATTTGGCCGCCATCCACCATCTCTCGCGCCGCCACGAGGCGATCGCCGTAGTAGCCGGAACAGTTGGCGATTCGAACGGGTCTTTTCATCTCAATTGGTTCTTTCATGTTGCAGATTCTTCGATCACGATCAGTACGGCTCCGCTGCCAATCTGATCTCCCTTTTGGACGCGGACTTCACTGACCACCCCGGCGCCTGGAGCAACGATGCTGTGCTCCATCTTCATCGCCTCCATAATCGCGAGCAGTTGTCCGGCGACGACCTTCTGGCCAACCACAACTTCTACGGCAATGACCTTGCCGGGCATCGGCGCGCTGAGCCCGCCGGCCACATCCTCGATTTCGGTGCCGTCCTTGAAGCGCGGGATCAAGGTCAACGCGATATCTCCGCGCGGACCGTGCATCCACCACTGGCGACCATGGCAGTGCACGGTGGTGCGCTCTTGTCTGCCGTCAATCTCGAAGATGAGCGCATGACCATCGATGGACATCACGCGCGCGATCGATGTCCGATCGAGAACGTTGAACTCAAAGGTGCCGTCCCGTTGACTGCGGTACTCGGTAAGTACCTCTTGCTCTCCGTAGCTGAACTTCAAACGCTGCGGAGGCAGGCGCCCGATACGAAAACCACTCGGCAGAGATGTAAGAACTCGGGCCTCGGAACGATTGTTTTTCTGAGAGAACAGTGCGGCTGCGATAGCGGCTTGACGCAACGCCGCAGCATCCGCGGTGCGCCCACGAGGCGGATTAACGTCAGCGATGAAAGACGTTGTGGTGTCGCCGGCCAGAAAGCGTGGATGACGCAGCGTCGCCACCAGGAAATCACGGTTGGTGGTCACGCCTTGAATGCGCATTCGCTCTAGAACCAGAGCCAGACTGAGCGCGGCTTCACTGCGTGTTTGTCCATGCACGATGATCTTTGCCATCATCGGATCGAATTCGACACCGATTCTGCTGCCCCGCTCGACGCCACTGTCGTAGCGAGCTGGCGGGCTGGGCGGCAGCTCCCAGGCCAGCAATTCGCCGATAGCGGGCAGAAAGTCGTTCTGGGGGTCTTCAGCATAAATGCGCGCTTCAACGGCATGGCCCGTGATCGTCAGGCTCTCCTGCGTGAAGGACAGGGGCTCGCCTTGCGCGACTCGAATCTGTTCGCGAACCAGATCGATGCCGGTGATTGCCTCTGTCACCGGGTGTTCAACCTGCAAGCGCGTGTTGATCTCAAGGAAGAAGAACTCGCCGTTCTTGTCGAGCAGAAACTCGACCGTCCCAGCGTTGTCGTAAGCGATCGCCCTGACCGCCTTGACCGCGGCCTCACCCATTTTCTTG
The DNA here is from genome assembly GCA_964507195.1 of uncultured Salinisphaerales bacterium. Classification (GTDB taxonomy): domain Bacteria; phylum Pseudomonadota; class Gammaproteobacteria; order Nevskiales; family Nevskiaceae; genus Solimonas. Next base: position 48,430 of record CAZDPA010000001.1, read on the forward strand.
CGCAGCGACGCATCAACCGCAGAAGACGGCGCTTCTTCGATGACTTTCTGATGGCGGCGCTGAATGGAGCACTCTCGCTCAAAGCAGTAGACCAGGCTGCCGTGCTTATCGCCGATCACCTGGATTTCGACATGCCGCGCGCCTTCGACATACCGCTCGAGGAAAACGGTCGGATCCCCGAAAGCCGAGCCCGCCTCACGCCTGGCTCCAGCAACCGCCGCCGCCAGCTCGGACTTTTCGCGCACGATGCGCATGCCCTTGCCACCACCGCCGGCCGCCGCCTTGACGAGAGCGGGGAAGCCGACCTTGTCGGCCGCCGTATCGAGATCCGAGTGCTCATCGAGCTCAACCGAGTGAAGCACGGGGACCGAGATCGTCTGCATCAGGTTTTTGGCGGCAAGCTTGTCGCCCATGGCTGCAATCGCATCCGGTGGCGGGCCCACCCAAACCAAGCCGGCTTCAATCACTGCTTTGGCGAAATGCGCACGCTCGGAAAGAAAGCCGTAGCCAGGATGAATCGCGTCCGCGCCTGCCGCCTTGGCAGCAGCGAGCACCTTCGCAACATCGAGATAGGTTTCGCCGGCCGTTCGACCGTTGAGCGACCATGCCTCGTCTGCATCGCGCACGAACGGCTCGTTGGCATCGCCGTCGGCGTAAACAGCGACGGTCTGAATTCCCATCGTTGCGGCAGTGCGCATGACGCGACGTGCGATTTCGCCACGGTTGGCGATCAGTAGTCTTCGGATAGTGCGGGTTTCGATCGTGCTCATGGTCTTAGAACCGGAATACGCCGTAGTTGTCAGTGCCTTTCACCGGAGCTGAGTGGCAAGCTGACAGCGCCATACCCAACGCATCGCGCGTGTCGCGCGGATCGATGATGCCGTCGTCTTTCATGCGTCCAGTCGCATACTTGGCGAGCGAGGTGTACTCCTGGAATGCCTCGGTATCCGCCACGATCTTGGCCTCTGCGGTCTCGTCTATGGGTGTCCCGGCCCGCTGCGCCTGACCACGACGAACGATCGACATCACACCGGCAATCTGCTTCGGTCCCATCACGGCGATCTTCGCGGTCGGCCAGAGGAACAGGAACCGGGTGTCGAAGCTGCGACCGCTCATGCCGTAATTGCCGGCCCCGTAGCTGGCGCCAATGACTACTGAGATGTGCGGTACCGTGGAGTTCGATACCGCATTGATCATCTGGCTGCCCTTCTTGACGATCCCGGCTTCCTCGTACTGCTTGCCGACCATGTAGCCCGTGATGTTGTGCAGGTACAGCAGCGGGATATTCCGGGCGTTGCATAGCGAGATGAACTGCGTGGACTTCTCCGCCGTTTCCGGGAAGATCGGGCCGTTGTTGCCGAGGATGCCCACCCCGAATCCGTGAATGTGCGCCCACCCGCAGACCATCGTCGGGCTGTAGACCGGCTTGAACTCTTCGAACTCACTTCCGTCGACAATGCGCGCAATCACCTCGCGGATATCGATCGCGGCCTTCAAGTCCTTCGGCACGATCCCCAGCAGTTCGTCGTTGTCGTATATCGGCGCCTTGACCGGCTGAGTCGGCCCATAGCCCGCCTTGTTCCAGTTAAGGTGCTTGATGACGTCGCGTGCCATGCCGAGACCTTCTGTCTCGTTTTCTGCGAGGTAATCGCAGAGGCCACTCTTGGTGGCGTGCATGGTGGCCCCGCCGAGTTCCTCGGCGTTGGCGACCTCTCCGGTTGCAACCTTCAACAGCGGCGGGCCCGCTAGAAACACCTGAGCGGCGCCCTTGATGAAGATGTTGTACTCGGAGAGACCCGGCATATAGGCGCCGCCGGCCGTCGAGCTGCCGCAGACCACCGAAACCGTCGGGATGCCGAGCTTCGACAGTTCGGTGATGGCGTAGAAGATATTCCCGGATTCTCCGAAATGACTGAGCTCAGCCTTGAGGAGGTAGTCCGGGTCGATGCCTTCAGCTCCGCGTCGCAGATCTCCGCCAGAGGACTCAATGATTTGTACGTACGGCAGCCGGTTCTGGCGCGCGACCTTGAGGCTGTGCAGGATCTTTGCCATGGACATTGGAGTCATGGCGCCGCCCATATCCGTTGGGTCGTTGGCAAAGATCACGCATTCGGTACCTGCGATGACGCCGATACCCAGGAGTGAACCCGCGCCGTCCTTGTAGTGCGTGAGATGCCCGGCCAACGGGCTGATTTCCATGAACGGGCTGTCTGCGTCCAGCAGCAGCGCGACGCGCTCGCGCATCGTCAGCTTCCCCGCGGCGGTATGCCGTGCGATGGCCTTCTCACCGCCTCCAAGTGCGGCCTTGTCGGTTAGCGCATTGACATCAGCAAGCATGTCGAGCATGTCAGCGCGATTCTGTCGGTAAGACGCAGAACGAACGTCCAGACGTGATGCCAGTATCGGCATGGTGCTTTACCTTTCGAAGGATGGAAGAGGGTGAGGACAGCGCCCGAAGGGGTATGGCCGCGGATCAGTTCAAAGCCTCAGGCATCGAGTGAATCCCAGGGCGGCGTCTGAAAAGCCTGTAGAGCCCGACCGTGACCAGCGGGACAATGAAAGTGGCGAAGACAGCGATTGCCAGTAGCCGGTACCCGCTGGCGATCAGTGCGACGAGACCGAAGCGGGTTGCGAGGAACATGCAAAGCGCCAATACGGCAAGAGAAATTGCTACGCGCCATTGCAGCGTCAGTTCGCCTGACACGACGGACGCCACTCTCTGATTGAGCGAGTGGATGATGCCTGTGCTGCTTTCCAGCAGTGCCGAAAGGATCATCACCTGGAACAAGGTGTGGAAGACGGGATGCCCGAGCTTCGAAAGGAGATTGTCTGAGGGCAGTTCGCTGTCTTGGAGCTCCGGGAAACTCGCCATGCAAATGAAGAACAGGATTGCAGGTGCCATGGCCAATGGGCCCGCTAACAAGCCGGCAACAACCGCGTCCCTGTCGCTGCGCATATGCCTGATGACGGGCAAGATGAGTACGGCGCCCATCAGGTTGTAGCTCGCATATGAAAGCCCGCCCATAGCCCAGCCAGAAACAATATCTGACTGTGAAAATCGCTCGGCGATGCGATCTCCAAAGCTGGTGAATGCCAGAACAAAAAAGAGGAGGTAGACGCCGTACAGCAGGAACGAAACGTATTTGAAAAGGGCCTCGACTGATGCGTCGCCGAACGCGACAAATGCCGTGACTGACACCAGCAGTCCAATCGTTCCGACGATATGTGGCCAGCCAAACACGGTGTTGGCGATTGCCCCCGAAGCGGCGCCGAAGGCCGCCAGAGCAATGATTGCGCAAAGTAGAAAGGCACCTTCGAACGCAAACCAGAAAGGGCCGAGAAGTTGCTTGAAGAAGTCTCGGTAGTTGAAGCTCTGAGTAACACGTCCGAAGAGGAAAGTCAGAGCACAAATCAGGCTCCACACGGACGCGGCGAGAAGCATTGCGAAGAGCCCACCCCATGCGCCACCCGGCATGAAGAACTCTGCAAGCTCCCGCCCAGTGGCGTACCCGCCGCCAATCACCATCGCCTTGAATGCCAAGCCTGGCAGCAGCAACCTGCGGAACCAGTCGCTTCCTGCGGGAGTAGATAACGCGGTTGTCGACACTGCGCTTACCGACCCATGCAGCGCAGTCGATGAATATCTGACCCATTGATGTCTGCAGACTCTGACTCGACAGGGCGAGTTGTTCGCCAGTTGGCTTTGTACATACAGGTCTCCTTCGTTGTCCCCGCGCCTCTTGTGAGGTCATTTGGGCTGCGTGAAAACGCTTCCCGAGGGTGCGAGCAGAATACAAGTAGTATTGATTACTTGTAAAGTTTGGAGCACACGTTGAAAATGTGTATCGCGCAAATGTCTGCCAGCGGTTGCGCCACATTCCATGTACAAATAAGGTAACCTACTTGTATATGAAAACGGCCTATTGCCGGTGTAGTTGCGCGGAAGATTTGGGGGAAGGCGCTCGCAAACCTTGCACCAAGCGCCATCAGCTGGGCGCTTTTCATTCTTTAATGCATTAAAGATGCTTTAGCGTTGCCGGGCCGGGCTCAGGGCGCTGCAGATATTTTCGGGAGGGACAAAGGTAAATGAGGCTAGACGAATACGCACACTACGACGCCATCGGATTGATGGAACTCGTACGCAGGGGAAGCGTTACTGCCGCAGAACTCCAAAGGTGCGCGTTGGACGCGATTGAGCGTCTTAACCCGGCTCTCAATTTCATGGCAGGAGCGGCCACAACGAATCCGACGTGGACCGCTGACAGGCCGTTTTCTGGGCTTCCGTTCCTGCTGAAGGAAGGGCATGGGTTGGCGGGGGGCTCGCTCTCGATGGGATCACGGCTCACTGCCGGACTGAAATCACCTCAGGACAGTGAACTGACGACTCGCTTCAAGAACGCCGGCGTCGCCATTCTCGGAGAAACAACTGCATCCGAGTTCGGGATTGCTCCCGTTACGACCTCCAGCCTGTACGGCATCACGCGCAATCCCTGGAACCTCGAGCATTCCCCTGGTGGATCAAGCGGCGGTTCTTCGGTCGCCGTGGCAGCGGGTGTTGTACCCGTGGCACAAACGGCCGATGGTGGGGGCTCAATTCGCATCCCGGCTCATTGCACGGGAATTTACGGGCTCAAACCAAGTCGCGGCCGTACGCCTGATCTGAAGCCAGGCGTTTTCCCGTTGAGCCACTTTCATGTGTCGTCGAGAACTGTGAGGGACTCTGCGGCATTCCTGGACGCAACGATGGGTGAATGGCCGGGAGCAGCCAGCCGCATTCAAAAGCCAGATCGGCCCTATCTTGAGGAAATTACCCGCCCTCCTAGCAGCTTGAAGATCGCAGTTTCGAGAAATGCTCCTGGCGGCGCAGTGGTCGCGCCTGAGTGCCTCGAAGCACTGGACCGTGCGGCGCGACTGGCTGAGTCGCTCGGCCATCGTGTAGAAGAAGCGGAGCCGAAGCTCGATTGGAATTCGCTGTTCCAGTCATTCATCACTGCCTGGTTCCACGCATTCCCGGTCGGTGTAAAGCAGATCAGCGCGATGACGGGGCGCAAACCGGGTCCAGATACCCTCGACGCTGGAACCCTGAGTGGGATCGAGCGCGGCAAGGCCCTGACCGTTGACGACATTGTGATTGCCAATGTCCACTTTCGAGCCGCGCACCAACTTTTGGATCAGTTCTTCATGAAGTACGACGTGTGGATGACACCAGCGGCGGTTTGTCAGGCGCCCTCCGTCAAGCAGTTCGATCCACGGATTCCAGAAGAGCAATCTGCTTCGGGCATCCCGAAACCGCTCCTTGAGTTCGCAGCATTCTCGCCTTTGCTCAACATTACCGGTCATCCGGCGGCGTCAGTGCCTCTGCATCAAGGTGCCAATGGCTTGCCTGCTGGCGTGCAGATCGTCGGCAAAACCGGTGATGACGCGACCGTACTACGTCTTTCCGCTCAGTTCGAAACTGCCGATCCGTGGATCCAAAGGCGCCCCCCGCATTCTGTATTTTTTTGAATCGGGGGCTTTGTCGAACGGGAAGACGGCACCATTCGGTGACGTTACTGATCACCCATCAAGCGCCTCTATCTGGAACTACAGCGACGTAGCTTGTAGGCCGGAGATGTATTCGATTAAGGCGATTGTGGTCGCGGATGCCCCGCGGCGCGTCATCACAAGGCCGCCATGGGTATGCGGCAAAGAGATCCACTGACTGCCCTTTCCGCCCCGACCGGCGGTGACCTTATGCTGAGCCTGCATGAGACTGAGAACAGCTTGCGGGCGCCCTGAAGGCAGAATCAACTTAACAAGCCCGGTCAGCTCCTCCGACTTATCCGCGCTAATGACCAGGCGAGGTGTTGGCGACGACCGCGCACACACGTCACGGATGCTCGGTAGCAACTCCATTTCGACAATTGCCGCACGTAACGATGCTGCATTTGAGAGGGCGTTACGCGCCAATTGTCGTGCATCCGCTGGTGGAAGCTCAGGCGCCCTGCCTGCAATGGCCGCAACTGGGAATCCCAGGGTCGCCAGCACGACCATCAGTCGAGCGACGATGCGGAATGCGCCTCCTGTCCCATCAAGCAATGGATCGGGTCTTTCAGCTGTCGGATCAATCTGAACAACGGCGCGTATGCGCTGCGGTATCGACGCCGCATGCACTCCGCATATGAGTCCGCCATATGACTGGCCTGCGATCACGACAGGCTCGGCTATACCGAGATTATCCAGCAGTGCTGCGAGATGCCGGCTCATGCCCTCTGCGCTTTGCGGCTCGTGCGCCTTACTGCCGCCGATGCCTGCACGATTGTAAAGAAGAACCCGCGTGTGCGGTGCGAGTTCATTTTGCAGCAACGCAAAATAGTCGTAGGACCCGCTCCATCCATTCTCCAAAACGACAAGCGGCAGACGACTTGGTGTGCCGGTCAGTCGATAACGTAGAGAAGCGCCAGGAATCTCTGCAACACCTTCGCGAAACTCACTCGATGGGGTAGTCACTGCGGAGTTTTGGAAAGTCTGTTTACAAAAGCATCGATAAGACGAACGCCGAATCCAGTTGGGCCTTTCTGCACGCCGGACAGCGGGCGGGTCGCCCATGCAACACCGGCAATGTCCAGATGGGCCCACGGTGTATCACCCGAGAATCTCTGGAGAAACTTAGCGCCAGATACCGCAGAGCCGGATCCGACGCCAAGGAATCCAGGAGCTCCGACGTTACGGACGTCCGCGATTTCTGACTCCACCAAGTAGTCTTGTCTCTTATCAAGCGGGAGACGCCACAGGAACTCCCCGCTCTCAGATCCCGCGGACTCCAGTTCGCGAGCAAGTCGATCGTCCGTACTAAATAGCCCGGCAAACTCTTCATGGAGTGTCGCCATCATTGCGCCCGTCAGTGTCGCGACATCGATGAGGCGCTGAGGCTTGTACGTCTTCAACAGGTACGCCATCGCGTCGGCCAAGACAATTCTGCCCTCGGCGTCAGTGTTGTCCACTTCAATCGTGAGTCCTGCCAGTGATCTGATCACGTCGCCAGGGCGATACGATGTGCCGTCCACAACATTTTCGCATAGAGGAATGGCAGCGACGACATTCACGGGTGCACGCCGCTGAGCCATTGCGCGCATGGCACCCACGACTGCGGCACCGCCCGCCATGTCGAACTTCATCTTGCTGATCGCCGGGGGTACCTTGAGGTTGAGGCCGCCCGCGTCAAATGTCAGCCCTTTCCCTACCAATCCGAGGTCGAATGACTTGGCCACACGTCCTTTCCACTGGCAGATCAACATGCAGGGTGGATGCTCGCTGCTGCGGCCTATGGCAAGCAAGCCGCCGGCGCCGATCTTTTCGAGCGCCTTCTGATCGAGAACCTTAATATCTAGCCCAACACTCACAAGCTCCTTCGCCGCACTAACGAATGCCTGCGGTGTCATCACATTCGCTGGCGCCTCTACCAGAGCACGTGACCAATTTACTGCTTCGGCCAGCTGTCGGGCGTGAGCGGTTCCCTTCCAAAAGGAGGCCGGGATCTCCAGCGCTTTTATGCTGAAATGGGACGCTGGCTGCTTTGAGCGAAAGGCCGTACACCGGTATGACGCCAAGGTGGCACCGATCGCAAAATGATTCATGGCCAACTGCGTGCCGATCGCCTGCGGTGCAGGCGGAGCAATCAATGCGGCCGATTCGACCCGCAGAGTGCGCATCGAGTCCATAACCGCAGCCCCGGCGGATTCCCAGAATCGCTCCTCTCTTTCGAAGTCTGCCGGCCGCCCGCAACCGACAAGAATGATCCGTCGGCTATCGACGATGCAATCAACACGGTCTCCGACAGCACCTCTGAAGCTGGCCGGATGAGAGGGAATGGCGCAGTCGACCATCAAAGGTTGAAGATCCGCGCCGATCAAAAGCACCTCGGCAGCCGGCTTCTTTTTTGAGCGAGAGAATAGGGGGGATACGGTAGCGTCTTGCAAATGCATATTCTGATGTCCCCGAATGGTTCCGATTAGAGTTCAGATCTCGGGCAATCCGGAAACGCCCGATAGTCGTTGGTGCGGCACTATCGGAGCATCGGGACGTGGCGCCGTTCGATTGTGTTAGATATACAAGTAAGTTACTCTACTTGTCAATGAAATCATAATGCCCTCCGGTACGGGCATGTCCGCGGTAAATCATTGCTTGGATAGGGACACCCACCTGTGATCGAGACGTCAGACAAGATTGTCTTTTCAACTAATTTGAACGCCGATGTAACGGGCGCGGCAGAACGAGAGTCGTTGCTTGCCACGTCGAGTTTCGGCACTTCGTTCACCGATCACATGGTGACGATCCAGTTCTCAAGGGAGCTGGGTTGGCACGATGCACAGCTCGGTCCCCGTCGTCCGCTGGAGCTTCACCCAGCAGCCAATGCCTTGCACTATGGGCAGGCCATTTTTGAGGGGCTGAAGGCATACCGGCGACAGGATGGGTCTGTTGCGCTGTTTCGACCAGACAAAAATGCCGAGCGCTTTGTGGCGTCAGCTAACAGAATGGTGATGCCGCCATTGCCTGCCAAAATCTTCATAGAGGCGCTGAAAGTGTTGACCAGCGCAGATCAGGAATGGGTGCCTTCGGCCGACAAAGGCAGCCTCTATCTGCGACCGCTCATGATCGGAACGACCGCCGGGCTTTCGGTGCGACCATCGGATCGATACTTGTTCGTGGTGATGGCTTCGGCTGTGGGGTCCTACTTTTCTGGCCCACCGCGCCCGTTGTCCATATGGATTAGCCAGGACACGTCCCGAGCGGTCGTAGGTGGAACCGGCGCAGCCAAAGTTGCCGGAAACTACGCGGGGTCCCTGCAGGGGCAGGCCGAGGCCACCGAGAACGGATGCGATCAGACGCTCTACGTAGATGCGATAGAGCGTCGTTGGATCGAAGAACTCGGGCTGATGAACATATTCTTCTCGTTCAATGATGGGTCGCTCATCACGCCGCCTTTGTCTGGAACCATTCTTCCCGGAGTCACGCGGGACACAATCCTGTCCCTCGCACGCGGCAGAGGTCTGGATGTCCGCGAGGACGTGTACAGCATTGAGCAGCTCAAGAGCGACGCGGAGGAGGGGACGCTAGCGGAGTGCTTTGTCTGCGGTACTGGTGCGGGCATAGTTCCTGTCGATCAGTTCAAGTCGAAAGCCGGCGCTTTCGGTGTCGGAAGCGGTCGCAACGAACACCCTCTTGCCATGTCACTTCTTCAGGAAATGCGAGCAATCCAGCAAGGAACGGCGCCGGATACGCATGGCTGGCTTCATTCGATCTGATGGAGCAAATCAATGATCTGCACCATCGGACTCGGAGGTGAGGAGAAGGCATGCAAACGACAGATGCCATCGTGCTAAGTGAAGTCGGTGGGCCCGATCAGCTGAAGGTCCAGTCGATCGAACTGCCGCTGCTCGGGGCGAACGACTTACTCGTGAGGCACACCGCAATAGCGGTCAACTTCCACGACTGCTACGTCCGCTCGGGCTTGTACAGAACCCTGACCCTTCCCGGCGTGCCGGGTTTAGAAGCGGTCGGAATCATTGAGGAGGTTGGAAGAGATGTCGCCGGTCTGGCCGTGGGCGACCGCATTGGTTGGGTCAGCCCACTTTATGGGGGCTATGCCGCGCGGCGTGTTCTCAATGCCGACTTGGCAATCAAGATACCAACGTTCCTATCTGACAATCAGGCTGCGGCATCCCTGGTAAAGGGCTTTACAGTCTCGTACCTCGTTGGCAGCGCTCACCGTGTCGGACCGGCTCAAACCGTTTTGATTCATGCCGCGGCGGGGGGCGTAGGACAGATGCTTACCCAGGCGTGCCACCGTTTAGGGGCGCATGTGATCGCTACAGTTGGCAGTAGTAGCAAAGCTGCTATCGCGCGCGGAGCCGGAGCAGATGAGGTGATTTTGTACAGAGAAGAGGACTTTCTCGAACGTGTGCTGTCCTCAACACAAGGGCGAGGGGTAGACGTTGTATTTGACTCCGTAGGGGCCGACACATTTGTGAAGTCGATGCGCTGCCTCGACTACGGAGGATCTCTGGTCAACTATGGTCAGTCGTCAGGCCCTGTTCTGCCATTTACGCCGACTGACCTGGCGCAGAAGTCTCTGTCTGTCAGTCGACCCATCATCTTCCATTTCATGAGAAAGCGAGATGACCTTGTACGCCTGGCAACTGAGACGTTTGACGCATTTGACCGGGGGCTGTTCAAGCCAGTTGAGGCTGTCGCATATCCACTCTCTGAAGCGGCTGATGCGCACCGACTTCTGGAAGCTCGACAGAGTCCAGGTGGAGTCGTTCTGATTCCGTGACGGTGCTGCTCTTCGAACCACGAGCGGCTCGGGTGAGTCAATTTGAAGCGGTGGCGGGGCTATGCCTGCAGGAGAAACAATGCGAATAAGCTTGGCCCAATATGCATTGGGCGCGGATATGGGCGCCAATCTCGCCAAAGCGTTGGCCATGATGAAGCGGGCTTCACAGTGTGAAGCTCAACTAGTTGTCTTTCCGGAATTGTGCCTCAGTCCCTTTTTTCCGCAGTACTCAGGGCAGGACGCCTCAAAGTATCTGGTATCAATCGATGACGAGCCCATCCGGAGATTTCGAGCGACGTGCAGAGATCTGAGAATTTCAGCATCCCCGAACGTGTACCTGAGAGAAGGTGACAATTCGTTTGACGCATCATTGATGATCGATGCGGAAGGGATTAGTCACGGCGCATCAAAGATGGTGCACATCGCTCAAGTGCCCTGCTTTTATGAGCAAGACTATTACACGCCGTCTGATACGGGTTTCAAGGTATACGACACATCACTTGGCCGGATCGGTATCGTAGTTTGTTTTGATCGCCACTATCCGGAGAGTATTCGCACCTGCGTCGTGCGCGGTGCCTCGCTGATTCTCATCCCCACAGCCAACACGCGCGATGAGCCACGCGACTTGTTCGAATGCGAATTGCGAGCGGCCGCTATGCAGAATGGCGTATTCATCGCCATGTGCAACAGGACCGGCCGAGAAGGCGAGGTCACATTCTGCGGCGAATCAATCATTGTCGATCCGTTTGGCAATGTCGTGAAGAAAGCGTCGACAGGCGAGGAACTGCTGCTGGCCGACATCGATCTTTCGCAGGTGGAAGTGGCGCGGCGCAAGCGCCCATATCTTCCGCTACGGCGACCCGAGTTGTATGAATGACTGTACGGATGGCAGTACCGCATAAGCTAAACCTGACGCTATGAAATGCGATAAAAGCTGAGTGTCCCTGAAGCGGACAGTCCTGAAGGTCTCCGTTTGGCACCTTTGCGACAGTCACACGTCAGCCCTTTGCGGCTACCACGGGTAAATCAATCATGGCTCCAGAGCAGCCATTCAGGTCTGCACATATTGCGCGCCCCTCAACACCGCTGGACATTGCTTAGTCTCAGGGGCACTAGCCGCCGTTTATCGACGTAAAGTCCAAGATCGCAGCCGCGCAGGCTTTCGGACCGGCTGGTTCTTCGCTTGGAAGAGGGCAGCGCGAGGTAGCGATAGATGCTGATCTTTCGGCGCCGCGGCCTTCGGACGAGCGTTGATCGGCTCTCGGGAGTGCTCGATCACGACAAGGTCGTCAACGCGCCAGCCTACCTCTACAGGTATTCGTACCTCGCTCATTCACTTCACACCAATGCAGCTTCAACTAGGATGGCACCTATGAAAATCAGGATCGTACTCTTGGTACTTATTGCTTCAAGTGAGTATGCACACAGACCTGTCGACGGTAGCAATTACTTTGTCGCACCAAGTCACTCTTCTGTGGAGACGGTCACGAGTGGGCACAAGAACTGGGGGCAATCCGGTATGAGAGAGCGACAGGGAGATCGTGTTTTCGTTGAGATGGCAGAAGATCAGAAGCCGCCTCTTGGAATCTATGAAGTGAGGCTGGCACGAACTTCAAAAGACTAGGCTCCGTGCGGTTAGAGACCAGTGTGGGCGCGGCGGTGGGTCCCCATCTTGGAATCTAAAGCTGCAGCAGGAGCGATGCGCTAGGCCAGGGCGCGCGGGATGAGAGCGGACACGCGGATCTCGAGCTTCCGGACTGCATTGAGAGCGATAACGGACGCGTGGATTTCCGCGTCAAACGACGGGTGTTTGTATCTACTGTCTTCTGAAAGCAGAGCCCCGGGGAATCAATCTTGTTTGCCACTCTTAAAAAGAAGTCCAAGCAATCCCTTAATTGGCGTGCTGAAGGTGTCATAGGTTGTTTCTTCCTGTAGCTCGAAAGTTCCATCCGGCATCAATTTGATGGTCTTCTTTATTGTCTTGGGCTTCTCTGGGCCCAGCATGTAGATGGCATACAGGGCGACCAGTGCAATGGTGCCGACTTCTAGAAGCGGCATATCCCGGTCCGCACCCGATATTGCTCCTTCAACAATATGCCGGGACTCCTCTTGGTTCGACGAGTGCATGATCCACATAAGGGCAATGTCCCGAACTAGGTCTGGCTTTGATTCAAGTTCGCGCAAAGCTTGAACAATCACCTCTTGATTCTTCGATGCGCCCTCTAGTGCGCTTCTCATTTCTGCAGGAGACATGTCCCCGGATGCCTCAAATACTGAAGACTTTAGAATCTGAAGAATGGTTTCAGGAGTCGCTTTGATAGCATTCAGTCTGCTCACTACGTTCATATCCATGCTCCTTCAATTACGAATGCGTGGGCCTGCCAAGCTGGAACCCCACGACCGATGGCCGCTTCTACGGCATAAGCTAGCGCCTTCACGAGGGGGGCCCCATTGACGAAAATGGATATCGCATCATCGAGGATTGGCAACGCCAACTCAGCGTCGATCTTCCATCGTGGCGCGACCACAGCGTTCGTCCCTACGCTTGCCAGCATTGATGCAAAACTTGTGCGCTCGTCCAGACCGGAAATCGACACAGCGCCGCCTGAGCACGCGCCCAGGAAGATTGTCCTCGGTGCGATCTTTTGGTGCTCCAGCTCGTCCCATCCGAAACAATGCGCTCTGTTGGCGTCGAGCGTAGCGCCAAAGCTATAGCCTGGCGGCGCCATCCCCATATGGTCAATGATAAGGACTATTCCACGTTCGTCCTTCGAAATCTGCCCGTGGCATAGAACCTTCAGCAGATCAGTCCCCTCGAGCAGCCTGCGAAATGCTTCAGAGTCCGCAACTCCCGGTGGCGCGAGATCGAGCGCTAGGCCATTCGCATTCGCAACTTCCTTTACTCTGTCTGCTGACGCCTGAAGGGCAGCGCGCACGGCGCTCGTTTCGTTCGATCGCGGCGAATGCAGGAGCCCCAGTCTAGGTCGAGGTGGTGCCGAGCCATTTGCGGCGACGGCAATCTTTATCGCATGCCAGTCTGCCGCGTAGGACGTGGTCCACTTTGGAGCAAGTGCAATATGGTAGGGGAGGCCAGACATATTCACGTGGTCGATGAACACAACGTGCCCGCCAGCGGGCAAAACCTTCTCCAAAAGACTTTTCAATGAGTCTTCGATGAGCTTCCAATGAGGTATCTCATGGGGTTGCCCCAGCCGGCCTTGGTGCCAGTTGTCGAGTCGAGCAACAATTTTGTCAGCTGCCTTGACCCAGTCGGTTTCGGCGTTGTTCTCAATAAACTCTGTTCGCACGTTCCCCGGAGAGACAAGGGTTGAGATCCCGAATACCTTTCCAGGAACATCGCACCATTCAATGACGACGAAAGGTTCGTGAACATTCCGAATCATTTCGGCTGTTACGACACCGTCAAACGCATCAATGGCACTGTGGCTCTGCGTACGCATTGCTTTTCGATGGGCGTTACGCCGAAGCTCGGCGAGCAGCTGGATCTCACTTGCCGACCGACCTTGGGCAAGTGCAACGAGCGTCAATCGCCCAAGGGGATCATCCAGTGGAGAAAGCAACGCCATTGTGGCAATGCTCAGTGATACGCCGCCCGCCGACTCAGCGATCGCTTGAGGGATCGCTAGCACCATGTCACTAAAGCAATCTGGATTGTCTTGAACACCCGTTATCGCAACCTCGATCACCGTTCGAGGCTCGAGAGTCAGATCAGCCTCGAGACAGATAAGCGCGTCGCGTCTCCAAAGCGCTTCTGCTTCTGAGCATTCAAACTCCTGAGCAAGCATGGCTGCAGAAAAGCAGGCGTTATGTGCTTCCCTGACATTCCTGCATTCCATCTGCTGATCCACTCTGTTGGAGAGGCGTGTCAGAACGGAGGCGACTATCTGGAGGTGCTCCTCCGACCTCCGGACTTCAGTTGACGGTTGTCGAATGATTGCTGAGTAGGGCACTAAGGCCGCGTCAGGGATCTCTTCTAGATCCGGACACTCCTTGCGCAGTGCCGCCACGCGCTCCTGTTGTCCAAGCTGCGATCTTATTGCAATCTCACAGACGAGTAGACCAATGCGTGTGTCCCGCAGCTCAAACCCCCCGGCCATTCGCCGCGCATCGGCGAGAGCTTCGACAGCCTCAGCGGATCGGCCCATCTGAATGAGGGTAGTCCCGAGTGACTGCAGCGGCATGTATGATCGCCCATCGGTCAACTCGACTGCACGAGAGATACAGGGCATCGCTTCTGAAAAGCGACCCAACTCTCTCAGAAGAATTCCGCGATTGAGCCATGCAGTTGCCCTGTTGCCGTCAGTCGCATCGGGATCTCTTAGAGTGACGCTCAATGTAGTTTCCGCAACATCAAGAGCGGTTATCCGCTTTCCCAAAAGGCGAAGCGCATTGCTGCGTTCAGTCCAAAGGCAGCGTTGACTCGAAAGGCTGAGCGCATTCTCCCAGGGGGCTTGTTCTTCTCCTATCTTTGCAAGGGCGAGAACCGGCTGCCCCAGAAGTTTCATCCGCTCGCCAAACCAGGCCAGTAGGGATGCCCTCTCCTCGATGTCACCTTCCGTTGAAGGCTCAAGAAACTCGAAGAGCGTCGTAACCGCATGAGCATCCTCGAACCAAGGTAGTCTCCATGCTGCAAGCAAGGTAGATATTGAGAGCTGACTGTTGCGACCCCGTATAGAGAGGATTAGCTCGGCGAACTGCTTCGGAGTATGTTCTTCCGAACTCTTCGCTTCCACGGACTCCGCATTGCTCGGCGATGTTTTGATGTACAGGCCGCCTTTGAGCACATCGTTCAGAATGTCGCCATGGCCGAGGTCCTCTGTCGCAGCGTCAAGCCGTTCGAACAGCGCTCGTCGGTCCTGAGAGTCCGGCGAAGATAGAATTCCGTTGACCACTGACGACACTGCGTTCCATGCGCCCTCATAGGTGATAGTTCGAGAAATCCTCTGCGCAGATAGTTGGAAACGGTCACCGTCCTCTTCCGATTCCGCAGATCGTGCTTGCAATCTCATAAGCAGATAGGCGTAGGCCCAATCTACAGATCGTGGAGACTCGCGGCCGAGCATGGAATGAAGAGACGTATCGACTGCAAGAAAATGAAAGCGTATCCGGGGGTCGATATCCTTTTCTGTAATCAAATTCCAAGTGACGTTAAGCATCTCCGTCACTCGATCGGCGACGAAGATGACAGCTCCACAGCTGTCAACCAAGCGGGCCAAGACTTCTTCTAAAGTCTTTGTCGTTGTTAATGCCGCAATTCCAATAGACCAGCTTTGAATCGTGTGGACGATGAGCTCGTAAATTACTTCCAACGTACGCGCACGGTCGTCAACAAGACCATCCGTACTACCGGAGTGCACGCCAAATTTCGGCACGATTCCGTGCGCGCCAACTAGCATAGCGCTCAAAATCTCGCCTTGAAGGCCTTGCCAGCAACGAACGGCTTCCTGTGGGTTTACGGGATTGAGGTGAGGGAGGGGATATTGTCGAGCGGTCGATTTCACCTTTTCGGCGAATACGGATTTGAACTCCTCTAGGTTAGCGACCCGCTGTAGAGTGGGGCTTTCACCAAGCGATTTGGTGAGTGGCGACAGAACGTCACGCGCGTTGTCTTCTGGATTGAATCCCTGGTCCAGGAGGACAAGCTTGTTCTCAACTAGAAAGTATCCGACTAGGCTCTGGGAAATCGATTCTATTCCGCCGCAATGTGGGCAATCGGCAAGGCCAACCCGCTCCGTGTACAGATCGAAGACATCCGTTGTTCGCAGAGCCATCAATAAACGCCATCTTTGGTCTGCTGGAGCCTCCTTTCCGCAGTCACTCGATCTACAGACAATCATGATCGCCCCCGTCACCCAAACAAGCGCCTCTACTGCATCTACGACTCTGTGAAGGCGCTTCCCTTCACATTACAAGCATGCCCGATGCGGGTGACCTTAGAGGAGTCCGTGCTAAGGGCGATCTGACTCAATGCGACGGAGTCGAGGTCGAGGCTCTGAGGTCGCGCGTGCCTGAGCGCGGATCGACGCCCGCCAGTCGAACTTCATTTCACTCATGGCTTCCTAATCGACACGACCTGGTGAGCCCGCGAACGTCTAAGCGAAAGCACATCTAGTTGAAGCTTCTCCGTTTCCAATCGAAGCCTCTCGATCTCTAGATGATGTGTACTAACACCCCTCTCTAGGACCTCAATTTCCAGCTCCAGCTTTCGGTTTTGGAGCAGGCGAATGGCGGCCTCGTCGGCATCGTCCTTATGCCAACTCACCATTCCCCAGAAACACATGATCATTCCAAATCCAAGTAGCGGAATGATGGACCACCAATACAGCTCGAGCGCCTTACTCCAGGGCGAAAGGTCCCTCAATTGATCCTTCAGCTTCTTTGTGGCTTCCTCAGCGTCCTTGAGTTCTTTTTCCGCAAATCGAAGGGCATTCTTTCGCTCTGGAATTGGGTATGGAACAAAGCTCGGTTGGCGTGGTGAGGTAACGCCATCTTTCAGATCTTCAACCCAGAAGCTCAGCGACTGCGTATTCTCCCACGAGCGAAAGTGCGCCGCGGCGAGTTCGCTCTGTTGCCAACTTTGAAAACTCAGATAGGCGGCGAAAACCAGTATCAAGCCGCCTAGCAAGATCAGGCGCAAGCCCGAGATCGCAAAGAAGCGATTCAAGCTGGAAGTAGGCAGAATAGGGAATCCGCTGAAGTTCATTTGCGGCCATCCAAGTTCTCACGAAAAACCGTAATCGCGCCCGATCTCTGAAGCGACGCTGCGCCCGATTCCGGCAGCCGCTACGGCGGGTTCAACGCTCAGTGCGCGAGGGCGGTAGAAGTCGAATCTCTCCACATCGCGGGAATGATTTCGGCTACCTCAGCCGGATCAATTAGAGTCGTAGGTTCCTCGCGAGGAACGAAAGTGAACTCAGACAAGCTGCCGCCTGGAACTTCGCGCACTCTTTCGCCGGCTTTCGCGACCAACGCGGTTGCGGGACGGGTTCCACTAGAGGTCACGCCTCCTGTAATTCTGATTGAGTAGATTGTTGAGGCAGGGAGCACGCTCCCTGCCGCGGTAGTGAAAGTGCCACTTTGTACTCGCCCGTCGATGGTAGTCCCACTCTTTAATCGAACGACATCGTCGTAAACGGAGATCGCGGTCTCAATGTCGAGCACTCGGCCATCCGCTACAAATCCTACAAGCGTTGGATTGCGGCGGGCAGTTGCGATTATCCGGTTATAGAGCTTCAGGGGATCTGCGTTCTGGTTCAGGGTCTTAATGATTGTCGTTGCAAGCGTCACTAGCGGGGCCGAGATGGAAGTGCCTTGTTCATAGACGACCTGTTGCCCCCCACGAAAAACGGGGACATGACAGCCGGGCGCGGCGATAGTGACTGAGGTTCCTCGGCCAGAGAACGAAGCCAGCTTGTTGCCGGGGACCAATGCCGCAACTGATATGAGCACGGCCCCGTTTGTATTCGAGAAGTTGGCCGGGAATACATTCTCAGCTTCCACGTCACGCTTCGAATTCCCGGCTGCTGCAACGATTAGTTCCCGGCCATTCGAGACAACATTTGCGACAGTTTCGTCTTTGCTGCCGCTTTCCCAGCTCCAGTTAACGATGATTGGCGTTCTATCCGCCAAGCTCCTCGTATAGATAAGAGATTCGGCTAACCCTGCGGCAGGGATGTCAAAATGGGCCCCCTGTGTAGCTGTGCTGAAGGTTCTCGATACGATCGAGAGCTGCTTCAATTCCACGAAGCGTTTAAGCAACATTCGATCCGAAAACAAACTGGTGCCCCCGGCGACGCTCGACACGGCTAGGCCGTGATAGCCCATATCGTAGTCCGAGAAAGCATTGGGAAAGCCCCCCTTTGCCGGGAGATTTGTTCCGACGGTGTCATTCGGGTATCCGTTGCCGTCTAAATCTGCAACGGGAGGTGATGGGCGCTCGCCCCGTTTAGTCGCCAGATTGAGGAGGCTCGAGTCATTCTCGGAGATTCCGGTATCGACGATCACCGCGATAGCAGGATCTCGTGATATCGGCCGTTCGGGATGAGTACTCACCTCATTCAGGTAGCGCCGAAGAGTCTCAGATATGCGTGCCGAATCGATCGGCCACTTGGAGTCGGCCCCCGAGCAAAGTGCAACTTCTGCAGGGCTCAATACTGGCTTTAGCGCGGGTACAAGCTTGACCTGCGACCCTAGCTCTGCCCCGACTACGCCGGGCGAATCGGATAGCGCGGCAAGAAAGTCAGTTGAGCTGGCAAGCACGCCCGGCATCAATGGAAAGCTAACTGCTTTGCCGATAAACGGGAATGTGAGCTTCTGACCAGGGATCAACTTGTTGAG
This sequence comes from uncultured Salinisphaerales bacterium, assembly GCA_964507195.1. Classification (GTDB taxonomy): domain Bacteria; phylum Pseudomonadota; class Gammaproteobacteria; order Nevskiales; family Nevskiaceae; genus Solimonas. The sequence continues at coordinate 67,103 of CAZDPA010000001.1, forward strand.
ATCCACACCCGGGTTCAATTCTTTCAGCCGCGCCTGAGTCTGAGGTCCATCTGATCCTATGAAACGAGCTGCCAACCCAAGCGTCGAATTGCCGGCGGGTACCGTAACAATCGTTTCTGCAGATCGATACGCGCAGGGGTATACCTTCAAGGTTCTTCTTTCCGTGGATTCGAGAACTGTAGCGTCATTGAGATCTCGCGCTTGCAATCTCAATGCTTCATCCGCATACCCGCATTGGCGTTTGAGAAATTGATCCAGAGTCTCGTTCTCAAATGCGTCGATGAGTGTTGGCTGCGCGATCTCAGCGATGCGCGAATTGACGGTTTGGACATCATCCAATCGCCAAGGTGAAACACTCACAGTTACCCAGTCATCGGAATATGCGCTCTGGCACGCGCAGATTCCCAAGATCAGTACGAACCCATGTCGCTTGTGGCCGTTCAATGTCTACAGCCTGTTGCTTTGCCTGACAAGCCGCACAGGTCAATCTTGTTTTGCTCAGACCAGACTTTCAGGAACGTATTGGCCGATGAGCTCGAAAGATTTGCCAATCGCGAAGTATCTGATGCCTTCCCGGCACTCGTTAGTTCGACCTGAGAGTTAGCCGCGATCAAATACCGAGGGCTGTTGGCTGTGTCACCCGTCGCGAACGCTGCAGAACCACTATCGCCCCGGCAAAGAGCGGCGCCTCTATTTACTCGCACATATGTAGCTGCGCTCTCTGGAGGGCTGACTACATAGGCCTCTCCTTCTCTGAACTTGCCGTCCCGACCCGAGAAGTTGGATTTCGTGCATCCAAAGCCCGTTAGAAGCACTTCGGCATCCTTACCCATGCCCTTTCCCTGGGTGTCGATTACTTCATAAGGGGCAACGATCTCCTTGCTCAGTAAACATAGTGCTAGGTCGGGCGCGTCGTTGAAAAAATCTGACGCCGGAGTGCAAGTGGCCTGAACGTCGTTTGGTAAATTGACCGCCACTCCGGCCGGGACACAATGAGCTGCGGTTAGCAGTGCCTTGCTTGCGACTAACGTGGCCCCACAGTATTTATTTCCAATCACTGAAAACATCGACGCTGGATAGTCGCTCGTGCGCGCTATCCGTGCATTGATCAGTGCTGTCCCAGTGCCGTCTTGCTTGAGGTCGGATACTGGAATGAACGAAATGCAATCCGCAGATTTGGCAGAAGGCATTGATACAAACAATGCTGAGGCCACGGCCACTATCAGCAATCGATTCACGATCGCTACTCCGCCGCTGCCCCGCCTGCTGCTGCAGTGCCACCGCCACCTGCCGGAGCAATAAGTCCCTTCAGCCTCCCTTCGACGCCATCTCCCAGGAAGGCCCAGGAAACGGAGAAGAAGAAGGCGGCTTCATTTCTTGAGTCCATTGGATCGATGGATTCGCCGACCGGGATGACATCGCCGTCTTTGAGACCCCGTGGAAGAACATCGACCTTCCCAATATTCCCGCCTAGTGTTACGAACAACTGGTTTTGCCAAATCAGCGATACGCCAATGAGGTAGTTCAGGTCGCTAGAGTTGTTGTTGTAGGCGAGTCCAAATGTTCCGCCGAACGCCGGAGACAGCGTACTGCTCCGATTGAAGTTCCATGCTGGATCGGTCACATGGAGCATTGCGCCCAATCCCAGCGCCCAGTCGTCGTCGGCGCCCGAATTGCGACGGACAAATTGTTCCGCGACAGCGCTACCGTCTGGAGCGGGTGTAGGGGACGTCCGCGTGCCCAACGTGTACTTATCGCTGACCAGCTTGGAAACTACGAATGCGCCGGCTGGGATGATGGACAATTCGGATGGAATCGGGGTGAATACGACAGTTGTATATGAACTTAATTCTGTCGCCTTGTCGTCCTTGAGGACTATCTTGATTGGTTCTTCGCGCTCGTAACGAGCAAGGGCGGCTTCAAGGGCATCTCGCGCCCTTGTGTACTTGATGATCGAAGCGGTGCTGATCGTCGTATCGGCATTCGAATCTGCGGCCTCCATCGACGCCTTCTCGTCCAGGTACGGGCCGTATTCCTCTAGATTTTCAGGACTTGCGCCGAACGCAGCGATTGCGTCCACAAGGGCTTGCGGTTCGGCAACGTTCCGCTCGATCTGAACAGCGTATCCGGCAATCCCTTCGGAATGCACAATAATCTCCGACTCCAACTTGTCTCCACCGGCGGTTGGATCGCATTCGATGCCGCTCTCGATCAACGCGACCAACGCCGTCGTCTTCGTATTTAGGTCCGCGACTACTGCGTTGACCAATTCGTCAATGGATGCCGCTTCTGTGCTCGTGTCCTGTGTCGCTTGGTCAGTTCGTTTTGGGCGAACAGGTTTTGCTCCAATGACACTGAGCTTGAAATGACTAGCGCAAGTATTGATGACCTGAATCTTGAACTTGTCGTTCTTCTTCAGATCTAGCTGATTGCTTAGCGGGCTGCGATTGGAATGATCAATTTGAGCAATTTGAATCACTGGCGCAGGAGTGTTGCTTGGTGAATCTTCCGCATGAACAACAAGCGGCACGAGAAAGCCCACAGCTAAGACCGCCTGCGAAACGCTAATGTGATTCATGTGAATGCGCCCCCCAGCGCTAAAACAAGTACCGACTCCCCGAACAGCGTGCGCACCTTGCCCCAACAAATTTATCGTCGTCCCATTAGATGCAACTGTCAACTTACACAGGCGAGCGTGATACTCAAGCGCACTGCCAAACTAGAGCATTCGTCCAATATTGTAAGAAATCTCCCAACCCTAAATAGGGGATGTAAAGCGCATAGCAGCCGTGACGTCACTCCGGAGTTGGATAGCACAGCGATTTAGACTCCGATCCGATTGGCAAGGAGTCCCGACTGCGCTAGCGCTTCTTGCAATGCAAAGCCTGACTTCATGGGAACGTAGTTCTTCCTAAACTGCGCATCTATTCCCCTATATAGGGGGTGCAGGCCCAGGGAGGTCAGATGCGCAAGGAACCCAGCGATCAGCCTGCCTGCGCGAGATTTACACTCGGCGTGCGATAACGTTATTGCATGAATCCTTAAGAGCAAAGGAAGATCGATGCTGCTAACGCGTCTATGAGTGGCGGCATACTTCTGCCGCGGCGGTACAGCGTGGAGATAGCCTGTGGACTGGGTTGTAACTGATGACATTTTGAAGGAAACCTGGAGCAGGCTTCTGGAGTTCGCGAATATTGATGTTGCAGTCAATGCAATTGCCAGTAGGCATGGACCAGCCAGCACTTCAGCTCTGCGACAAAACTACCAAAAGCAGGCCCAGCAGATTAGATCCTGTCTCTTGCAATCGCGGGAGTACTTTGAGGCAGCCTCGATCAGTTCGTTAATTACGAGCCCAAACCACGCCTACTATGGCTTGGTGGCTCTAGCATCGAGCATCATGCTCATGAGAGGCGATGGAGGTAAATCGCTCGACATTGTTCGGCAGGACAGATCGAACAGAAACCACGGGATGTCGTTCTCAACCAGTATTCGAAGAACATCGGCAATTTCTGATCTGAAAATATTGAAGGACAGCTTTATCGAAGTACGTCCTTCTGGAAATCTGTCTATCTGGTATGAAGTGTTGCCAGAGAAAATTCTGAACTGCGGAAAGACGATGCGTGTCGGTGAAAAATCAACACACACCACGTTCGGCGTGGTAGGAGTTACCCCTTCGTTACCATTCGCGAAACTCGTGGGGACGAAGAAAAGTGTGCTCGATCTAATGAAGTACTGCCCAGATTTGAACGGCGAACTCCGGCGATACGGAGTTAGTCCGACTTGTTCGCGATTCAATCACGAAAAGTCTATATTCGTCAGAGACGGTAAGGTATTGGACAGCTGGTCTATCCACGGCGCAGGTTCGCCAAGTGCGCTCGAAGAACTGCTGAAGGCATTTAAGGTTTCTGCACGAAACATTGGCTCGATGTCTGTCAACATGGAAGATGGAGACAATGGCGGAATTATCAGCTACGAATTCAAAAGAGAGGATTTCCCGATAGCGCTTAACTTTCCGAGCTCTAGAGTATCTCTAAGCTTAGAGAACATCTGCTATGCGGATGAAATAGACACGCACGAGTTCGTGGACATGTATATGACCGCATTCGGACTAAGCATGCTAGCTCGGTATTTTCCTGATTTATGGGTATCGTGCCTTGAGTCCAACTGTTTGTCTGCGAAGTTAATTGAGAAATTGTCCGCAGTCTTAGTGAAGAAGGCGCCTATGCTCGGCTTGTCTCTTCTTTCGGGGCGAGAATGCTTTATTAGCACTCACAGACAGCCATGGGCTCCATAGAGTGCGATGTTCCACCACAGCGTGTGGAGGTTTTTGTCTGAGGACTGTGGGAGATCGGGCTTGCCCCTGTTGTCCCGGCGAACAACGCAGGCGCGCTGCCGGCAAGTTGTAGTGTCAGGCGACACGGGGATTTCGACTGCGATCCCGCGCGATGCTGGCGGCGCATTGCGTGCCGGCCAACGACTCATGGGCCATCCGAAGGTGCCCGCGAGATCGATTTCGATTGAGGGATTTTTTAAAGCGATCCCGGATTTTCAGACGCAGCGCAAGCCGCAGAAGTCATGAGGCATCTGTGACAATTCGTCAGGGATCTTTAAAGCAATTCCTCGGCTCAGTCACAGTTGACGAGATACTTCCGAGGATGCTTAACTTCCTGACATGAAAGAATATTTTCAAGTTCAGGAAATGGTGGCCGGGGACGCCACCGAAATAGCCACCCAAGTAGCTGATAAAACGCGTCAATCAGCTGACGTTTTAGAGCATATACCGGCAGATCTACCGTTATGGGGCAAACTAGATTCAGCCTGCGCGAAATAGGCGTGGTCAAGTACAACCGAAGCCCCGTGCGCCGGTCCTTGGCCGGACGTCTTGCATCAGCCTCCAGCGCCTGGAGCAGCCAGTCTGCATGGGCATCGAGTTTGCGCGGCCCGGCGGGCCGCTCGTACTTCATCTCACTGCGTGCTGGCTCGTTGAGCCACTTCTTGACCGTGTTTCTCGTCAGACTGGTTCGCCGGGCAATCTCGCTGATCGACAGGCCATCCCGGAACCGCATTCGCCGCACTTTTGCGTACATCGCCATGGTGTGCACCTCGTCTTCCTGCTGGGGCTGAAACCCGCAGGCTAGTGAAGAACATCCTGGTCAATTTTCAACGCGCGGCAGGCCAGGGCGCCCGAGATGACGGTCAGGTCTGCAATGCGGCGCCTTCTCAGTTCTCTCGCTCCACGACAATGCAACAAAGCGCCCAACATATTTGTCACTCTCGGCGCAAACATCTGGAGCCATTCTTTTCTGGTTGTGCGGGCTTTCCGCTCCTGACACGCGTTGTTGAAGTGTACTTGCGTAATCTTATGCACGTGCATAAGATATGCAAATCAGCAGCCTGAAAAAGGCGCTACTGCATCAAAAGCAGGAGGAGATCAGTGCATGAAGCAGCGGGCTGTTCATCTGATTTATGGACGTCACGGCGGATGCCTAAGGGCGGTCTTGCTCCTTTCTGCATTCGCCGCTATGGCCTGCACGCCGAAAATCGAACCAGAGCCAGAGCCCGCCGCGACGGCAAGTTTGCGCACCACAGCCGGGGTGCTGCGGGGCGGTGTCTCGACAGAAAACATTGCCTCATTCCGCAACATTCCTTACGCGGCTCCGCCGATTGGCCCACTCCGCTGGAGAGCGCCGCAGCCCGCGTTGCAATGGAGCACTGAACGTGAAGCGAGACGCTTTGGCAACGATTGCCTTCAGAACCGCGAGGCTTGGGATCGCGCCAGCTCAGCCCAGCCGCTGAGTGAAGACTGCCTCTATTTAAATGTCTGGACGGCATGGCCACTGGCGCCGTCGGCACCGCGTCCGGTCATGGTCTGGATTCACGGCGGCGGTCTGGCCAGTGGCACTGGGAATTCGCCGCTGTCTTACGGACAACAACTGGCCGAGCGTGGGGTGGTGTTGGTGACCTTCAACTATCGCCTCGGCCGGTTTGGATTCTTTGCGCATCCAGCCTTACGTGACACATCGTTAGCGGAGCCAATCGGCAACTACGGCTTGATGGATCAACTCGCTGTGTTGAAGTGGGTTAAGGCGAACATCAGTGCGTTTGGCGGGGATCCGGGCAACGTAACCGTATTCGGTGAGTCAGCGGGCGGGCTGTCGGTACTGCAGCTGATGCTCACGCCTTCGGCGCGCGGTCTGTTCCACAAGGCGATCGTCCAATCGGGAGGCGGGCGTCTGCCTATGGCAAGACTACGCGAGGACTTGCCCAGTAACCCCTCTGCTGAAACTCGTGGCCGCAAGTTCGCCGAATCGGTCGGTTTGAGAGACGCGACCGCGACGGCTCTGCGCGCGCTGCCGGCCGAAACGGTACTCGGCAAGATCAGTTTGATCGAGTGGGACAAGGCGCAATGGACAGGGCTTGCCGTCAACGGCATTGACGTTCAAAGCGAGGCGGTCGCAGGCTTCGTTGCTGGGCGGCAGATGAGAATTCCGCTGCTGATCGGAGCCAATGGGGCAGAGTTCAGCGGCCTACCGGGCTTCATCCTCAGCCGCATCAATCGCGATCTCGAACCGTTGCTGGGCGCGGGTGTTGAATCGGTGAGGCGCGCCTACAGCGATGAAGACGCCTTTGAGCGCAACTTGTCCAGCGATTTTGGCTTTGTCGAGCCTGCACGGACGATCGCAGCCGCAGCCTCCGCAGTCCAGCCAACCTACCTGTACCGCTTCAACTATGTAGCCGAATCTCGCCGCAAGGACTCGCGCGGTGCGGGACATGCGTCCGACGTCGCCTACATCTTCGGTCGTTTGCAAGCAACTGGTCACGAAATCGTCGAGGCGGACCGCGCGTTCTCGCGTCTTCTGAGCGACTACTGGACGACATTCGCGAAGACCGGGGTTCCAGCCGTTCCCGGGCGTTCCGCTTGGCAGCCCTACAGCAAGAGCAACGATCAGCTATACGAGTTCGGGCTTCACGGCGAGACGACGATGAAGCCGGCCGCCGCGCCTTGGATTGATGCAATTACGCGCGTGATGGCGTCTGGCGATTCGCACTGAGTTCGCGATGACACTCGATCCCGCGGTATTCCGGACTTTGTCCGAGCTGGTTGCGACGCAGGCTGCCACGGCGCCCGAGCGTATCGCGGTGTCCGATACGGACCAGCGCCTGAACCATGCGGAAGTTCTGCGGCTTGCCGACGGGTTGGCGGCGCACTTGCAGTTGCGCGGTCTGCGTCAAGGGCAGGCAGTAGCATTGCTCGCCGATTGCTCAGTCGACGCGGTGATCGCCTTGCTAGCCATCACTCGCGCCGGGGGCGTCGTTGTTCCTTTGCCATTGCTGGCCCAAGCGGACGCGCGCGCCGCCATGGTTGCTGACAGTGGCGCCGTCATCGTCTTGGCGGATACCGCATGGTTGGGCGAGATTCGGCATCCGACGCTCATCGACATCTCACGCGCCTACGACGGTGCGCCACGTAAAGTCGACGTCGAGCCGGATGCGCCATTCGCGATCATTTACTCATCCGGCACGACAGGAACGCCGAAAGGCATCGTCCACACCCATGCGATGCGCTGGGGCGGCATCGTGGCCGGCCAGCACTTCGGTATAGGCGCGGGCGCAGCAATCCTCATTGCTACACCGCTCTACTCCAACACCACTTGGATTACGCTGCTGCCAGCGTTGGCGCTGGGCGCCCATGTGGTTTTGCAGCGGCGCTTCAATACGCCTGAGTTTCTGGCGGTCAGCGCGACGAATCACATTACGCACTGCGTCCTCGTGCCGACTCAGTACGAACGTCTGCTCGCTGACCCGGCCTTCGACAGTGCCAGCCTTCAGAGTTACCGGCTGAAGCTCTGTACTGGCTCGCATTGCCCGGCTGAGCTGAAGAAAAAAGTGATGGACCGCTGGCCCGGTGAGTTCGTTGAGATATACGGGTTGACCGAAGGAGGCGGTGTCAGCCTGCTGTCGGCGCACGACCATCCCGATAAGTTACATACGGTTGGCAGGCCGCTGGCCGGGCACGAATTTCGGATCATTGACGAAGATGGCGTTGAGCTGCCGGTGGGTGCACGCGGCGAGCTGGTGAGCCGATCCCCCAGCGCAGCTGCCGATTACAACCGAGCGCCCGAGGCGACCAGGGAGTCCCGCTGGTCCGACACCAGTGGCCGGAGCTACCTGCGGACGGGTGATATAGGGCATTTCGACAACGATGGCTTCCTGAGCATCGTCGGTCGGCGCAAAGACATGATCATCTCGGGTGGTTTCAACATCTATCCGCAGGACATCGAGCAGATTCTTTTGAGCCACCCCAAGGTGCTCGATGTAGCGGTCGTCGCAGCGCCGTCTTTACTGTGGGGTGAAACGCCGTATGCATTCGTCACGCTGAGCGACTTGTCAGCCGCGGCTCCGAGTCGTGAAAGCTTGCTCGCCTGGGCCAACGCGCAACTCGGCAGGAACCAGCGAATTACCGCGTTGGAGATTCTGGCAGACATGCCGCGCAACGCCATGGGAAAAATCCTGCAAAGCGAGCTGCGCGAGTTGGCCAAGGCGCCTCTCTGATGCATCACCAATCTTGTTCCCTGAAGAGGAAGTTGAGTTCCATGAAACCGACTTGTTTGTCGACGGCGATTGCACTAGTCCTGCTCACGGCGAACACACCATCCCATGCGCAGACCGCTGATTCACCGGCTGACACGGACATGCTGACCGCGGACGGTGCAGCTTCCGGCGCCGGCGAAGATAGCGAGATTGCCGTGATCCCGGTCGAGCCGCTGGACGTGGCTGCCGAGCCGGTGCCGGCGCCGCCGACCGACGGCGTTGTGCGGCTGGAAGAGATTGTTGTCACTGCTCAGAAGCGCAAGCAATCGCTGCAGGACGTGCCAGTCTCAGTCTCAGTTATCAACCAGGATCAGCTGGAAAGCCAGAACATCACCGATGTTTCTGATCTGGCCCGTGCCATCCCTTCGGTTGAGATCAATGGTCCGTCTGGCAATTACAACAGCAAGATGAGCATCCGTGGGCTATCGACGGAATCCTACAGCCGCACGGCGGAGCAGGCTGTGTCGTTCGTTCTTGATGGCGTCGTCCTCGGCAAGGCGCCGACGACAACATTGTTCGACATTGATCACGTTGAGGTCCTTCGTGGACCGCAAGGCACGTTGTTCGGAAAGAATGCATCCGCAGGCGTCGTCAGCATTGTCACTAACGCGCCGAATCCCGGCGGCTTCGATGCTGCGGCCCGAATTGATCTGGGATCCGAGTACGGGTATCGCCTCCTGCAGGGGGCCGTCAATATCCCGATCAGCTATACATCGGCGTTGCGCATAAATGTCGGCCAGACCTACTACACCGGGTTTATCCACAACAATGCGCGAGACGCGGACAATGAACAGGATACACAGGGCGTGCGTGCGCGCTTTCTATGGGACATCACCGACGATCTGACGCTGAATCTGATCGCCGACTTCGAGAAGCAGTTTGTCAGCGAGCAGACCTATCTCCTATTCCGCGAGTACGTGGATCGCGATACGCAGGAACCGCAGCCGCTGCCGGACTGCGGCGGCGCGTACGCCACGCCGGACAATCTCATCTCCTGTAATGGCGATCCAAACTTCGCCGACCGCAAGGCCTATGGGTACTCAGCGCAGCTAGATTGGTCAATTGGGGACTACACCATTACTTCCATCAGTGCGCTGCGTCATTACGAGGAGCACAGCGAAGCGGATGTCGATGGCCTGCCCGGCGACTACTTCCGCAACGGCAACATCTACGACAACCGCGTCCTGTCTCACGAGATCCGTCTAGCCTCGCCGGCGGAGGATCAACTCAGCTATGTTTTTGGCCTCTACTACTTCGACACCGAGATTCCAAACCTTCTGAATCAGACCATCGGCACAGATGGCGTCGTAGCCGTTGCGGCCGGTGCATTGGGCATCGCTCTGTGTGCAGATTACGGAATATGCCTGGGGGAGGCGGTGGCGGTAGAGCAGCCGAATGAGTTCGTCGCCAAGATTCGCAGCGAGGCGGCTTTCGGCGAACTGACCTATCGTCTCAGCGACGATCTGCGGGTCATCGCAGGCGGGCGCTACACACGCGATGATGTCGATCTCGTCGGTGCGGCGTACGCTGGCTTCGGCTCCCAATTCGGTCTGCTGGATATCGTGCTTTCGCAGATTCCGATAATTACGGTCACAGAACTAGCAGCTCGCGAAAAGGTCAGCAACTTTTCGTGGAAGCTTGGTGTCCAGTTCGACTTCAGTCCCGACATCATGACTTACTTCACGGCATCTGAAGGCTATAAGGGGCCGCAGATCGTATTCGTCCCGCCGGTGCTTGCACCGGCAGTCAACAATGGGGCGGTGACCCGTCCGCACGAGGCTTACACCAGCATTGTGCGGCCAGAGTATCCGCGAGCCTACGAGCTTGGTATCAAGACGCGCCTGTTCGATGGCGCGTTGATTGCCAATGCCAGCTTGTTCCATACGACTGTCAAGGACTATCAGTCTTCGCAGTTCAACGACAACGCTGAATTTGTGCCGATCAATATCTCCGAAGTCGTCTCCCAGGGCTTCGAACTCGATGTCATGGGCTTCCTCGCAGAGGGCTGGAGGATTGGTACAGGATTGCTGCTAAACAAGGCGACCTACCCGGATGGCTACAGATGGCCTTGCACGCAGATGATCAGGGGTTGCGAGGGTACGAGTGCCAACGATCTGCAGGATATCGGTGGCGAGCAACTGGCTGTGGCACCGAAGGTCAAGGTGACCTTCTCCTCCGAATATGAACGGCAACTGTTCAGCTTCGCCAAGGGGTTCGTCAGCACCGACGTGGTCTTTCGCAGCTCCACCCGCTTCATGCCAAACTTCGATACGCGCACCCAGGTCGGCGACCGCACGGTGGTCGGTGCGCGGCTCGGTCTACGAAGCTTGGAAGCAAAATGGGAGCTGTCGCTGTTTGGTCGCAACCTCACAAACGAGCACAATCCGACGTACGTCATCGCGCCATACCTTGTCGATGAACTCAGCGCACCTGACAAGGATACCGTCGGCCATGTGCTGAGTACCGAATCGTTTCGCTTTTTTGGCATATCTGCGGCCGTTCGCTTCTGAGACTCTGCGATACTTGTGCTCTATGCTCAGTCCAAGAAAAAAGCCCTTGACGCCGCGCAAGCGTCCGATCAAGGCCAAGGCGACCCTCAAGGACGTCCAACGCGAGGCCACACAAGCGGCGATCCTGCAGGCCGCGCTGGCTAGCTTTTCGGAACATGGATTCGCAGGAAGCTCGACACGCGATATCGCCGCGATGGCCAAGGTCCACCATGCGTTGATCAAGTACCACTTCAAGACCAAAGAAGCGCTCTGGCAGGCGGCGGTCGAGTTTCTTTTCGTCCGCCAGGATCAGGAGCTTCGCGCCGAGGCACAGGCGAGCCCGATGCGCACGGCGCGTGATCGTCGCGAGGCGGTGCGCGCGGCGCTGCGCCACTACATCTTGTATTGCGCGCGCCACCCGGAGCATGCGCGAATCATGATGCAGGAGAGCATGCGCGAAACCCCGCGCCTACGCTGGGTGGTGGACAAGTACATCCGCGGTGCCGCGGAATCGTCACGTCACTTCATTCGGGCTCTCAAGCGCGAGACACCATTTGCCGATGTGTCCGATCTCGCGCTCAACTATATGATCGCTGGCGCCGCGCAGTCGCTGTACACCCTGGCACCGGAGGTCAAACGGATATGGGGCGCTGACCCAACGGATCCCAAGATCGTCAATGATCACATCGATGCGATGCTGAAAGTCTTTGTCCCTTAAGGCGCACGCCGTGCTGCGCATCGAGTTGCAGATCCCTCCAGTCCATTCGTATCAGCTGATAGCAGGCGAGCATGTCCAATTCCTCCGCGGCGCAGTGGGTCAAAACCCGCGGCCGCCATTTTGTTGATGATCACGGCCGCCAGCTGATCCTGCGCGGCATCAATCTTGGCGGCGACGCGAAAGTTCCTTACCCGTACGGAGGAACCGAGAATCCCAGCGATTTTTCGGATCACCACAGTGTGTCTTTCGTCGGGCGACCATTTCCGGAAGACGAGGCCGACATCCATCTGGCGCGATTACGCCTTTGGGGTTTCAAAATTCTGCGCCTGGTCATCACCTGGGAGGCGGTCGAGCATGCCGGTCCTGGGCAATATGACCTGGCTTACATTGAGTATCTGAGGCGCCTCTGCGAATGCGCGGCGCAGCACGATCAAGCAGTCTTCATTGACTTTCACCAGGATGTCTGGAGCCGCATGAGCGGCGGCAGCGGTGCGCCTGGCTGGATCTTCGACGCACTGGGCATGGATCTGACTCGCTTCGATGCGGCAGATGCTGCGCTTACCATGCAGCAGCGCTACGACTACAGCAGCAGCACGGCGGTGCAGAACGAGCACTATGCGCCAATGAGTTGGCCCTGCAACTACGACATGGCTGTCAATGGCATTGTCTGGAGCGCTTTCTGGCTGGGTCAGCGCTTGACACCGGCATGGCACGTTAACGGCGAGAATGTGCAGCGTTATCTGCAGAGGCACTTTCTCGGCGCCATGAGTGCCGTCGCCGAGCGCCTCGTCGATCTGCCAAATGTCATCGGCTTCGACAGTCTTAACGAGCCTGGTACCGGTTGGATAGGTCAGCGCATGACGGAGAGTCCCGGCGAGCCCTCGCCGCTGCGGGCCGGCTTGCGCTGGACTGCGTTCGACGCCCTGAAAGCGGCCTCCGGCCTGTCGACGACGTTGCAATGCACCGTGGCCAACGCCGCAAGGACGCAGATTGAAAAGACCGTCGAGGTGCTGATCAATCCACATGCTATATCGATCTGGAAGCCTGGTGTTCAATGTCCCTATGCGATGTCTGGCGCCTGGTCTATGCAGGGTGAAGCCTCAGTGATCGATGCAGATTTCTTTCGCATCCAAAACGACGAGGTGCTCGATGTCGAACGCCACGGTATGCAGCCGTTTTTTCGCGACGTTGCTACGACGATTCGCCAGCTAAGGCCAGAGTGGCTGCTGTTTGCCGAAATCAATCCGGGAGCAACTGCAACCGGCCGCAGCTTTCCGGAGTACATGCCGGACAACTGGGTCAATGCCAGCCACTGGTATGACGTGAAGCTGTTATGGAGCAAGCAGTTCAAGTTCGATCTGAGCGACACGGATCGGGAATCACTGTTCCAGCGCTATTGCGGGCAGCTCGGCTATCTGCAGAATCTTGGGGAGCACTCCGGTCACGAGGTGCCCGCGCTGATCGGCGAGTTCGGTACACCGTACGATCTCGACGGCGGAGAAGCGTTTTGCCGTTGGGCAGAAGGAGAACGCGGCGACCGCTTGTGGGCGTCGCACACTCTAGCGCTGAGCCTGATGTACGACGCCATGGATGCGCTGCATCTGTCATCGACGCAATGGAACTACACGGCCAGCAACCGGAACGACTTGCGTATCGGTGACCGCTGGAACCAAGAGGATCTTTCAATCTATTCCGAGGATCAGCGAACCAGTGACGATGATCCGTACTCCGGAGCGCGCGCGGCAAAGGGTTTTTGCCGGCCGTATGCTCAAGCCATCCAGGGTACGCTGCGCGAAATCCGAGTATGGACGGAGCCAGCTCAGCTGAAGCTGCAGTACGATGCGGACGCGCTCGTCGCGCGTCCTACAGTGATCTACGTCCCGCCGCACTACGGGGATGCGGTGCTTCCCGAAGTGACCGGCGTTCAATGCGAAATTCTTTTCGACGCAGCGAAGCGTGAGCTGAGCTTGTTGGCTTCGTCTTCAGGCCGAGTTGACCTGTGGCTGTGCGCGGAGGCCCGCGCCTAGTCGCTTTCCAGCAGAAAGTTGCGTAACACGGCGTTGAATGCTTCGGGGCGTTCCACTGGCAGTGCGTGGCGCGAGTCCGCGACTATGACATGGCGCGCGTTTGTCAGTCTTGCGACATACGCTTCTTTGCGGGAGATTGGCCAGTAGTCCTGATCCGCGCTGACGACCAGAACGGGGCAGTGAATATCGCTAAGGCGTGCTGTCAGGTCAGTACCCATCACAGCGTTCAGGGCTGCCAGATACGGCGCGACACTGTTGTTGGCGAAACGTCGCTCAAAATCTGCGCGCAGTTCGACGTGGGACGCGTCAGGCAACAGGCGTTTGGCGAGGATGCGGCCGAATGGCTTCAGGCCAACAGTGCGAATGAGTAGGCGGCGCTGCCAAAGTTGAAGTCGCTCTATGAACCGCTGCGGCCTGAGGTCCGGTCCGCTGTTGACGACAACCAGTCGCCTGACCAGCGTTGGATAGTCGGCGGCCAACTGCAGGCTGACCATGCCGCCCAGAGATAGACCGACCAAGTCCACCGGTCCGGTCTTCAAGGTTTGCAGCAGATCGGCGACGTCCTTGGCGAGCATCTGAGTCGAATAGGGGCCGGCCGGTCGCTGCGAACGTCCGTGACCACGCAGATCCATCGTGATCACCTGACGATTGCTCGTAAAGGCTGGAACCTGCGCAGCCCAGTCATGTGCAGATGAGCCGAGCCCGTGCACAAAGACCAGAGGAGCGCCGGACCCCAGCACCTCGTAGTACAACTGAATTCCGTTGATTTCAGCGTCGCTCATCGTTGGCCCTGCAGAGTTCGGTTCCTCGATAACATGTTATACAATTGCATAACATATACAAGCAACCGCGGTGCACGCGATGCGCGGGGCCGCTTGAAGTAGTTGATGAACTACGATGGAGCGGAGATGCGATCTACAACAATGAGTCTGGGTCGACGAATAGCACTGGGCGCGGGTGACTTCGGCTTCAATCTCTACTGGCAGCTTGCCGGGATGTACCTTCTGTATTTCTATACAGATGGGGGGGGATGGCGGCCCGCCGTAGCCGGGACGATCTATATGGCCGCGCTGATCTGGGACGCCATTTTGGATCCCCTTATTGGTAGCATGGTCGACCGAACACGAAGCCGACACGGGCGTTATAGACCCTATCTAATGTTTGGCGGATTTCCTTTGGCCGCTGTTTTCGTAGTGATGCTGTTTCAGCCCGAAGGAACTCACGCGGGAGCAACGTGGTTCGCCGCGTTTCTTCACGGCAGTTTCCGAACCCTGTATGCGTTAGTCGCCATCCCATACGCGTCGATGTTTGCTCGGGTCACGCGCGATGCGCGCCTACGAGCGGATCTCGCAGGATTTCGGATGATGTTCGCAACGGCAGCCGCAATCTCAGTAGCAAGTGGCACGCTGCCACTTGTGCACGGCCTGGCTACTCCAGAAGATCCCCGTCGCGGTTGGATCATTCTGGCGGCGCTTTTCGGAGGAATCGCCCTGCTGTTGTTCCAGCTAGTTGCCTGGGCGACAAAAGGTTACGACCTTTCAGAGGTAGAAACTGAGCCGCGGCCGCTACTGCGAGCATCTATTCAATCGCTGACTCAGAACCGAGCTCTCATACTAATTCTATGTGCCGTGATGATCTCGGCACTCTGCAACACTCTGTTCGGAAAAAATCTGTTGTACTACTTCAAGTACGTTGTTGGACGCGAAGACCTGGGGGGTCTCGCGCTATCGGTCGCGGCTGCGTCTACCGCTTTGTTTGTTCCGGTGTTCACTGTCTTGGCGCGTACCATTGGCAAGCGCGCCGCGTGGCTCTGCGGCGGCGTTCCTGGGCTTTTTGGACTTGTCGTTTGGCATATGTCAGACGGCATGGGGACTACCTATCTATTCGCTGCCTTGGCTCTCTGCGGCGTGGGGTCTGCATCGGCGGCGGTATGCTTTTGGTCAATGCTGCCGGATACGGTGGAGTACGGTGAATGGAAAAGTGGCCTTCGCACCGAATCCCTGGTATTTGGGGTAGCTATCCTCGGGCAAAAGTTAGCGCTCGGACTTGGTGCAGGCCTTCTTGGCATGCTTCTCGGCCAAATCGGGTACGTTGCAAATTCCGCGCAGACGCCAGCCACCATTGCGGCCATCAAGTCGATGATGTTCTGGATCCCTTTCCTCGGCGGGGCTGCCTCTATGCTTCTCATCTCCTTGTATCCAATAACATTGGATTTCCATCGTCGAATCGTTAGTGAAATTGCAGCGAAGCAAGTCGCCCGGAAGCCAGAATACAGCTGACGAGTGGAAGCACCGCATCCTGTCGGCCGTTGTTTTTGGAAGAATAGAGAGTTCAGCCACAGCTCCCCATTGGGAATTCGCGGTACGCCTCCGGATCGTCGTCTTTGTCTTCGTCGAACAATTCGTCGCCGAAGATCAAGGGCATGCTCGAGCCATTCGATCCATAGGCTTTTGATGAGCAACCGGTGCGGTTCGAAAATCCGAAACCGCGACAGACACGGTTGCTCACGAAAATGGTCTGAATATTCCGGAATCGGCTATTTTTGTTCATTTGTCAGGCAACCGCTCGACGACGGCGACGAGCTCTTCTCCGGCTTCGATACGCACGCTGCTGTCGACGAGTGCCGTCCCCCGGAGCTCGCAACGACCGCCGAGATAGCGAGCCAGAAAGACCTCGGCAATAGCCATGAAGGAGAGGCGATTCTGAGACCTGCCAAAGCCATGACCTTCATCCGGATAAAGCAGGTATGTGACCGGTATGCCACGCTGTCGCATGGCGGCAACCAACTGATCTGATTCCACACGGGTGACGCGCACATCGTTAGCGCCTTGTGCGATCAGCAGAGGACGTTTGATGGCGTCGACACGATGAAGTGGTGAGCGGTCATGTAGCAGTTGGCGCCCGGCCTCAGTGCGAGGATCGCCAGTGCGTTGCGCGAACGTCTCGAAGAGTGGGGCCCAGTAAGCCGGAAAGCTGGCCAGGAGCGTTTCCAAGTTGGATGGGCCGACCAGGTCGATGCCGCAGGCGAAGATCTCCGGCGTCAATGTCAGCGCAACCAAGGTAGCGTAGCCACCATAGCTGCCGCCCATAATGCCAATTTGATCGGTCTGCGCAACGCCGCAGCCAATAGCCCAATCGACAGCATCGAGCAGATCCTCGTGCATGCGGCCACCCCACTCAAGGTCACCCGCATTGACAAAGGCTTTGCCGAAACCGGTTGAGCCGCGGAAGTTAACGCTAAGGACCGCGTAGCCACGGTTGGCCCAAAACTGGTGTTCAGGGTTGTAACCATAGCGATCTCGCGCCCACGGCCCCCCATGCACCAATAACAACATCGGCATCGGGTTGAGAGGACGCTCGTCCGAGTCGGTTTCGACGCCGGCCGGCAGGGTCAGATATGAAACCAGCGTGTGCCCGTCGCGAGTTGGGATCTGTACTGTCCGCATCGCCGCCAGCGTGTAGATCTCCAGCTCTGGACGCGCGGAGAACAATGGCAACAGGCGGGACTCGCCGCGTTCGTACAGCGAGTATCTGACTGGGCAGCGATCAGACGATAGTGCAACCAGCCATCGTTGATCGTCGGCGGAGCGATCTATGATCTTCACATCGCCGGTAGCGCCGGCGGATATCGCGAGGAAGTCCGCAGCTACGGCCTGATCGATTAAGTGCCACTGCGGATGGAGATGATCGGTTAGATAGGCTTGCGCCTTTTGACTTGCCGGATCAATCAGTAAATCGAGAACGTCAGTAACTGGATGTTCTCCAAGAACCTTCACTACGCCACTACGCAGGTTAATTTCCACGGCGGCCGCAGTGTTACGGTCACGACTGTCTACAGCGTAGAGGATGGACTCACCGGGAGCGCCGCATGCAAGCGGCTTGGTCGTTACTACGTCGTCTTTATTTATGTGGAATAGCACCGTCCAGGCAACGTCCTGGCTTTCGGCAGGGACGAGAAGATCTCGGCCACCATCTGCAGTGTTGCGCAAGGCCACGCAAAGCTGCAGCGCATCATTGGCGACAAACTCTGAAAAGCCAGAGTTCTCGTACACGACATGCCAGGTGCCGTTAGCCAGATTGATCCTCAGCACATCGTGCCAGCGGCGATCTCTGTGGTTGACAGCGACCAACGCCTCTTCCGGGTACTGTCGACTGAAGTTGATAACACGCGCCTGCGCGCCATCGAACGGCGTGCGATCTTCGGCCACTCCACCTGCCGTCGGCACAACGAATAAATGATGGTTTTCGTTGCCGCCCTTATCCTGCAGGAACCACAGGTGGGTCCCAGTATGTAGCCAGCCATGAGTCTGCACACCACGACCGCGGTCAAAAGTGACCTGCCGCGCCTGTGAGAGATCTGCAACGGGTGCAATCCATAAGTTCAGAACGCCGTCGGTCGGCGCAACGTAACTGATGAGACTACCGTCTGGGCTCAGACGTGGCGAGAACTGACGGGGGCTACCTAGAAGTTCGGTACGAGGAATGAGCGGGCTTTCGGAGGACATGGGCAGTGTTTGGACAGCTATTCCAAGGGGTCAGGCTTCGCAACGGGGACAACCCATAGGGACGATGGGCCTACCGGCGATTCGAATTGAGTAAACGCCAAGCGCAGCGTCCGCATGGTGGATAGATGCAGGGTGCAACAGCCATCTAATCCCCACTCGATCTCGACGGTGACTCGAAAGTGAAGCGTCGGATCCATGGGAGTGGCCAGCCAAAGTGCATTGGCTAGAGGATGGAGCACGTAGTCCAGGCGGCCATACGGGACCTGAAGTCCGAGACGCACACGAGCACCGGTCACAGTGACTTCGATTTCGCCAGGCAGCTCGGCGCATCGATAGCGGCCCGGAAGTCGTTGCACCTCTTGCCAGTCAGGGACATGACACGCTGCCAGGCGTTCAAATCGCTGACCTTGACCGTGCCTGGTAACTTGGAGCGCGCCCCGATCATCTTTCCAGGTACTCAGATCTATATCTTCAATAGACCCACTGAAACGCAGGTCCTCACCATTTTGATAGATCGGCGCCTGAACCCCGCCAAAATCAATAATGAGCTGTTCACCCGAAGTGCCAATATCAAGCACCTCGCCGCTCGCAGGTCTGTAGTAGGTTCCGCAATAACTCGAGAATGTGTGCGTGAGCGCCGGCTTCATCGCTGGTTCCAGATGCTGGCCGAGAGCGATGTCAATCACAGTGCGCGCAAGTGCGTTGATCTTGAGATCTGAGCGATTGGCTAGAAGTACAACATCCAGTCCATGCTCCAGAACTTTGAACACTTCTGTATGCCCACCTACGACTGCTCCAGCGTGGCCCAGTAAGGTTACGCCTCGGTACGGTCTCGTGATCAGGCCGAGGCCGTAGTCGCTAATCGATCCGTTCGGCAAGCGCGGCCGAGTCCGCATCTCGGACCAGGTGTCGGCATTGCCGATAGTCGGTGCATCCATGTGACGCAGCCAGAGCAGCAGGTCATCGACATTGGAGACTAAACCGCCCTCACCGCTCATGGGCGTCAACATCTGGCCTCGCCGGTACTTCCCTGCATCGCGCGGCGCATGCAAAGTGGCGCAGTTCGAGAGCAGCGTCTCCTCGCGCGCGAGCATTTGGGTAGCGTGCATATGCAGTGGCTGGAAGATGCGGCGCGTCATGAACTCGCCCAACGATAGGCCGGACACGTGCTCGATCAAGTGAGCCAGCACGACGTAGCCGCCGTTGCTATAGATCACCCGATCCCCAGGCGGGGCATTCAGACTGGTCAGGCGCAAGATCTGCTCGAGGGGTTCTCCATCTGGCAAGCGGGCTCGCGAACCAGTGCCGATCATCCAGAGGTCCAGATTGCAGCGAAGGCCGCTGCGATGCTGCATGATCAGCCGCGGGCTCAGCGGCGGAATGGAGGCCGGTATCTGCGGCACCCATTCGCGAATGTCACCATCGAGATCGAGCAACCCATCCTCTTCCAACAGCAGCAGAGACAGGCAGGTGAACTGCTTGGTCGTCGAGCCGATGCGCATCCGCGTGGCGGCACAGTTCGGGATCCCCCACTCGGAGTTAGCCAACCCGAATCCACGCCGATAGAGAACGACGCCTTGCCGGGCGATTCCAACAGCGATCCCTGGATCACCTTTCGTTACTGCGCTCTCAAACAAGTCGTTCAGACGAGTCATCAGATCTAGATCTGGTGACTCGTGTTGTCGTTGTATGTCGCCCGTGCTTTGGTGCTGCCTCATCGAACTGCGCACTCGCGGGCGAACATAAGAATCTGATCGGCCAGGTACGCGGCATGTTCGCGATTTGTCAGCAGGCTGGCGTGATCTGCGCCCGGCACCGTCAGCATGCGCGTGCGATCGGTAGTCGCGCTCAGGGACAGATGATGTTCTGGAGGACCGCCGGCGCTGGTCTTCCTGAGTGAACGCTCACCGGCGCTGACGATCAGTAGTGACAGGGTGCGAGATAGGGGACGGGCCGCCAGTTCAGCCTGGATGCGCCGGATCGCACCGATTTCACCCGCACTCGCAGCGAGGTGTCGTGGATCAGAAATGATGGCCTGTGATGCTGCGCGTGCTTCCGGGGGCAGTCCTTTGAGCAAGCCGGAAAATGGATGCCACCGTCGCAGCAGTCCGAGCCTTGCTAGCAGGCTTAAGATTCTAAGCACACCGCCCAGCAATCGAATCGCCTCAGCACTAAGCCCGATGTAGTCATCGATTCTCGACGCGGTTGGGTCCACCATCACCAACCCACAGACTTCGGATGAGTGGGTCGCTGCGAACCCACGCGCATACAGGCCACCCAGGGAATGCCCGACAACTAGGTACGGGCCCGGTAACTCTGTCACGGCAAGCAACTCCCGCAGCCGCTGGGAGACAGCCATCGCTCCGAAATCTTTAGGACACGCTGCGCTTCGCCCCAGGCCGGCGCGGTCATAGCTCAATACCCGCGTCTGCCTGGAAAGACGATCCTGGACCCAGGTCCACCAATCACAACTTGCACCACCACCCGCTTCCAGAATCAGTGTTGGCAGCGCTGTCGCGGGGCCGGCGACGCGGGCATACATGGCTCCGTGGCTGACTTCAACCAGCTTGCCGCGAGACTCTAGGTGGATCACGGCTTGGTGCTCACAGAGTGCATTTATGCAGCCGACCGCCCTGCATGATGACTGCGAGGCTTTCTCCGCCCCGTGCCAGCAAGGAAATGTCGGACAGCGGGTCGCCGTTGACGACCAGCAGGTCCGCAATCGCGCCTGTGGCAATACAACCCAGTTGTCCGCTTTGCTGCAGCAAGGCCGCATTCACCGAACATGCCGAGCGCAGTATTTCCAGCGGGCTTTGCACCTGAGCGCGAAGCAGAAACTCTTTGCCGCGGGAGTGGTGCAGAGGACCGATCAGATCGGTTCCGAAGCCGATCCGCGCCCCAGACGCACGCATGGTCTCGAGCCCCGCCAAAGCGCGGTCGGCGATTCGGCGCAGCTTGTCGAGGTTGTGCTTCGAGAGCCCCAGGGCAGGCCCGCTATCCAGAAGTGCATCCAGGATCGACAAGGTCGGAATCAGGAAGGCGTCTCGCTCGGCTGCGAGCGCAGCTGTTCCGGGTTCGATCAAGGTCGCATGCTCAATGGACCGAACGCCCAGAGTGAGGCAGCGTCGAATGGCTACGTCCGGATGGCAATGCGCTGCGACATAGCCTCCCCAGCGCGTGGCTTCCTCCACTGCAACTCGAATCTCATCCTCGCTGAACTGACAGCGGTCAATGGGATCGGTGGGAGATGTGACCCCGCCCGATGCCATTATCTTGATGTGGCTGGCACCTCTTCTCAGCTCCTCGCGGACCGCAGTACGCACGGCATCGGGGCCATCCACAATCACCCAGCCAATATCCGTGTGCATTGCGCAGCCACAAGCCGGCGCCGCCTGATCTGGGCTGCGAAAGTCGCCGTGTCCGCCAGTCTGCGAAATGACACGCCCACCGTATACCAGCCTGGGCGCTACCAGAAGGCCATCTGCGATAGCG
Source organism: uncultured Salinisphaerales bacterium (assembly GCA_964507195.1). Lineage (GTDB taxonomy): Bacteria > Pseudomonadota > Gammaproteobacteria > Nevskiales > Nevskiaceae > Solimonas. The sequence continues at coordinate 88,926 of CAZDPA010000001.1, forward strand.
GTTGCCAAGCCCCGGTCGCCGCCTCCGACGTCGCGGACGGTGGTGAAGCCTGCGTCCAACGCGGTCTGGAGAAACTCTCGCGCGTAATGCGCAAGGTATGTAGGCCCCAACTGAGAACTGCGGGCGAGATTCAGGCTTGCCGCGTAAACATGAACGTGCGCATCAATCAGGCCGGGCATCAATGTGCGGCCGGCACAGTCAATGATGCGCGCGTTATCAGCCTGCAATGGAGTCGCGCTCATCGACGCGATGGTGCCCCCCTCGACGAGCACATCGGCTGCAGGCAGGCATTCACCGTTGGTGCCGTCGAATACGCGAGCATCCCGAAACAGCGTGCGGACAGTCATCGTTCGTTCTCAGGTATCGAGTTTCTCAGAACTTGAACGTCAGCCGCAGGCTGGCGTTGCGCGGTGCGATGTAGGCCATGGAGTTCGCGGCGAAGTCATTGACGAACACAACGCCGCGTTTGTCGGTGAGGTTGTTCAGATTCAAAGCGACTTCCGGAAACCATGGCATCGCGGGACTCGACAGTCCGAACTGCAGCGCCCAAGTCTGATAGCCGAACACTTCGGTCTCATACTCCAGGGTCTGGCGCGTCTCAGACGTGAATACGTGAGTCAGAGCGACGCTCGTGTCCCAACTTCCGAACGTTCTCCAAGCGACGGAGGTCGTGGACTGTAGCGGTGGCGACAGCGGCCAAGATGTCCCCTCGGGAGCTTCTTCAAAAGCAATTGCCGTCTTGATGTCCGTCCAGGCGACCGACGAAGTGATACTGATCCCGTCAATCGGCGGTAGCCAGGTCAGGCTGGCTTCGATGCCCAGGCCAGTGACCTTGCCAACGTTGTCTGTGTACTGGAGAACACCATCCGACGTAGCCACCAATGTTTGTGCGTCGTCCCATAGAATATGGAACACGGTAGCGTCCGCAACAATCGTGTTATCAAGCCATTGGGTACGCGTCCCAATCTCGAAGCTCCACAACGAATCGGAGTCGTATGTCGCCGGGATTTCAGGATGCACGTCACCGTTGACTCCGCCAATACGAAAGCCGCGTGCGGCGGTCGTATAGAGCATGAGCTCATTGGACGGCTCCCAGCGCAGACTCAGTTTTGGGCTGAAACCACTTTCGGAATTCGCACCACGGGATTCATTCGGGTTCTGGAGATCGGTTGGGTTCAGCGTAGGACCGAGGATGGAGGACTCCCGGGTCAGATAATCGTAGTCAAACAGGTAGTAGCGAAGCCCTGTTGTCAGCTGCCAATCATCTGCAAATCGCCAATTGACTTCGCTGAAGACTGCCTTCTCCGAGAGGTCGACGAAAAGATTGGTGTAGAGCAGGTTGACACTACCGTCAGGTCCTAGCAGAACACCCTGAGTAAGGCCAAGAGATCGGAGCGCACTCCCGATGGTGCCGGTCAAATCACCAAGTGGTCCGTTGATCTGAGTGCCCAGCGTCGACAACGCAGTCAGGCTGTCCGTGTAGCCGAAAAAGCCGACCAGCCAGTCCCAGTCTCCACCGTCATCGGTAGAGACGAATCGTACTTCGCGTATGGAGGGGCTGCGATCCGATTGCCCGGTAAGAATCAGGATGGGCAGCGGTGGCTGGTTGAGACCCGTTCTGTTTGATGCATCGACTCTGACATCGGCGGTCTTGTCCACTTCGGCGACGTTCACAACGATGTCCATGAAGGACAGCGACCAGGTGCCCGTCAATGACATCAGGTCGTATTCGTCGGACACCGGTGATGGAGAAGGGGTGTCACTGCGATCGAAAGACCCATCGGTGCTTGTTACCGTGGCGAAGTCATGCGTCAGCGTCTTCTGGTGCATGTACATCGCGGACAAATCCAGATTGTGTAGCGGCATCCATCTGAGAATGGCGCGCTGTCCGGTCTGATTCGTACTGTTGACGTCCTCGGCGCTGTACAGGGGATGTGTGCTATCGACGTAGCCCGCAGTCTCGCGGTCAAATGCCGAAGCGCGAATGGCGAGATAGTCATCAATTGGGGCATTGATCACGCCGCCGTAGGTGCCGGCAGTCGATCCCTGACTGAATCCGCGAACCTCATAGAAAGCCTTGCCTTGCCATTCATCAAGAACGGGCTGTTCCAGGATGTAGCGAACCGCGCCATTGAGCCCAGACCCTCCGAACAGGGTCCCCACTGGTCCTTTTAGAACCTCAATCGACGCAAGGTCGAGAGGATAGACATCCGGTTGCGAGCGTGACTGAACATCCGAGAACGGAGTATCTCCGATGAATATTCCGGTAGTTGGGGCTCCAAGGCCGACGCCTGCGGAGATGCCCCGCACGGTGATCCTCTTGGCGTTTCCATTGTTTGAGTCGGCGATATTGACGCCCGGCACTGTTTCAATGACGTCGTCAATGTTCTGCACACCGGACTTCTCCAGCTGCTCGCCACTGAGTGCCGCTACGGATCCGGCGATATCGCGAATCGACTCTTCGCGTTTGGTCGCAGTGACGACGATTTCCTCGAGCTGGGACACTCCTCTTGCTTTCCCGCGCGTGGGATCTTCTACGTCACCAATGGTCGGCAATGGCTTGCTTGGCAAAGAAATGACATCAAGAGTTCCGTCCGGCTCGACGCTCACGTCTTCGCGGGAACTGAGGCCATCCTCAATTGGATGCCCGGGTGGCCCGTCTGCATCCGCTGACACTGGGTTGCGCTCAGCGCTCTGATCGACAGAGACGTCTTGGCTTTGCGAATCGTTCTTGTCGGTATTGTCCTGCGCCGACGTCACCCCGTTCACCGCCAGGATCGCAAGCGGAAGAATGCAACTCGCGAGAAGCTTACGTTCGGCAATCATGGTCTTCTTAGCTCGAACGACGCGCGCTCTCAATCAAGCTCACTGCGCATTTGTGCAGGTTGCGATAGTTGGCTCGCAGCACGTCCTGGTTCTCTGTCATCGAATAGACGGCCACGTAGCCGACGGCCGATTCGGCCAGGAAGTAAGCAATCTCCGATGCCTTCTTCTTCGGAACGCCATCGGCTTCAATCAGCGTGGCGACATCACGGACAAACCCTGCGTAAGCGTCCGAGCACCAGGACGTTGTCTCGTTGGCTGTCTGAGAGAGGCTGCTGATATGCAAAAAAAGCCTCGCCCTCTGTACCGTGGGCAGTGTTGCGCGCTGCGACGCCGCGCGCAGAACGTCGGTAAAGGAGCCCAACGATCTGATGTGCGACTTCAGAGTGCTCAGTTCCTTTTGCACTCGATGACGCACCAAGGCTTCCAGAAGGCCATCGCGGCCGCCGAAGTTCCGCAGCAATGCCATCGGGTTTATCCCCACAGCCTTGGCTGCTGACCTCAGAGAAAACTCGACCGCCCCGGCTTGGGAAAGCCACTCTTCGATGAGGCGGAGCATGTCCTCCGGCTGCAGCTTCTTGTCGTTCTCGCCGATTGTTTCTGCAGTCACTTTTGCGTTCATCGCGTTTCCGTTCCGATCTCTTGTTAGCTATCCGTAAGCATCAGGCGGCGCTTTCCGAATGCCCTTTCCTTGCGCTGTTACATATGTAACACTGAGGGAACATGCTGCCGATGTCAAGGCGACAAAAGCGCAAACGTCTCCCCCCGATGGAAGGCCCGCCCGCGACTCGATTGTTGAGGAAGCGGAATGGATGTCGCATGACCAGAGCCAACAACATGAGCGCAAACACACTTTTGAAGTCAGTTCGGTCAGACCTGCCGGTGCACACATCTGATGGTGCCTGGCCGTCAAGCGACCGCTCTGTGTCCGCCAGTGCAGAGGTCTTCTTTCAATGAAAGTGAATTTCAGAGAGCGAATCGGATACTCGCTCTGTGGCGCCGGAATCGGCATGGGCGCGGTTCCGGTCAATATGCTTCTGTTGTTTTACCTCACCGAAGTATTGGGACTTCGCCCGGGAGTCGCCGGTCTGGTTGTCGCTATTCCGAAGATCTGGGACATGGCCGTCGATCCGATGCTGGGCGGCATCATCGACCGTCTGGCGCAGCGTCATGGTCGCAGGGCGCCGGTCGCTCTTGTTGCGGCGCTGGCTTATGTAGTTCCGCTTTGGCTTCTATTCTCGATGCCCATAAGCGACACATCGTGGGCCATTCCACTTTTCTCCATTGCGATGCTGATCCTGTTTTCGGTAGCTCAGACCGCTCTGGGTGTGTCTCAGCTCGCGTTGGCGGATGACATGACTAGAAATCCACGTGATCGTACATCGCTGCTGGCATTCTCAGGAGTTACGACTGCATTCTTAACGTTGGCTGCCACAGCCGCCGTACCCAAGCTGATTGAGCTCGGCTCAGCGCCACGCACTGGATATGCCTTGATGTCTGCAATCCTTGCGACGGTGACCGCTGTAACCCTGCTGCTCTTTGCGATCTCATCGTGGCGCTATCGGGTCGCGACCGCCAGCGAATCAAAACATCAGGAGCCGCTGCTTCAAGCCATCCGGGATACTTTCGGAAATCGGGCGTTCTACCGGTTGATTGCGTATCTGATTGTCTTTGGCATAACCGTCGGCCTGGTCAGCGCTCTTGTCCCTTTCATCAATAAGCATGTTCTGAAGGGAGGCAGCTCAGGTCTGTCCATCCTCGGCTCGATCGTGCTCATCGCTACTGTCGCTGCAATGCCAATTGCCGCTTTGGTGGCTAAGCGGCTCGGAAATGCAAATGCGCTGCAGATCTGCAATGCGACGCTTGTTCTGTCCTTCCCTGCGATGTACCTGGCATCTTATGGACCGCTCTGGACATCATGGATCGCCGTGGCGATTTTTGGATGCGGCGGAGGCGGCCTGATACTGATGGTGCAGTCTTCTGCAATGGACCTTGCCAAAAACAGACTTCCTAATGGCGAGATTGTCACGTTGGGCATCTATCTAGGCATTTTGGTAGCCGGTCAAAAACTGGGCATGTCTGCAGGCAGCATCGTTGCAGGAGCCTTTCTCGACATCATCGGTTTTGCCTCAGGCGCAGAGTCTCAGTCACTCGCTACGATTGATGCCCTGCGCTACAGCTACACATTGGTGCCCTTGGCCATTGGAGCTTTTGGGACAGTCTTCCTTTGGACTTTGCGCGAGGATCGCGTCGGGAGTAGCGTTGTTTGACGGAGCGCCAGTTTATCGCGTCGGGCGATAGGTAGGGGTAAGGTCGGCAGTGCCCCCTCGGTACGGTCCGTCAAAGCTGGGCTTTCGACCTCTTAGCATCGAGTCTGCTTCTCTGCATTAGACAGAATCGGGTGGCGCCTGTTCTTCACTTCCACCACTCCGGGAGCTGGGGAAGCGAAGCAACAAAGAGGCACTCTCGGCATGCACAAGGAGTGCTCTCGAATTACCAGGCGAAGAGCGTTACATCAATCGCCACAAAGATCAGCGCACGAAGGCTGTCGACCTCTTCCTCGATGCCGCCGTCGAACTTCACGCTGCGCAGCTTTGGCGTCTTGGATCCGCCGATGCCGAACGTAAACGGCGATCGTGAGTCGCTGTAAGTGAAATAGACGCCTGGAGAGACGACGCTCGAAAACGAGTTGTTGGCCTCAGAGGTCGTCGTGCCGCCGTCGAGACTGCTTTCCTCGGAGTAGGTGATCATGGCGCCCAGATCGACTACGGAAAGAAGTGCCCCGAAATTCCCCTTGCCGACAGGCCACGACCGCTGCACGCCAACAACGCCGAGCATTCCCGACGTGCTGTGGTGCGCGTCGCCGTCCTGCCCGTCGAGCCACTCGATACCGGTCTGCGCGCCAACGAGCGAGGTAATCGACCACATCTTGTGCTTGGACTTGCGCCGCCATCCGCCCAGAGGATCCACCAGGCCTTCGAGCTTTTCCGCGAGATCATCAGCGTCTTCGGCCTCTGCCAAAGGGATGAGCGTGTCGAGGAAGCGGCAGTGAGCGGGCTGCGTGCCAGTTGAAGCGCAGCCCATCGATGGCGAAAGCGCGGCGTACGAAGCGCCGTATCGGTTCTGCGAGGCAAAAAAAGTGGCGTCAGCCAGCGCCGCTACCGTCAGGGGAGTTCGCGTGGCAGTGTCTTCGCCAGCTTCGTTTTTGCTCTGAGTCTTCGCCGGCTCTGTCAGGGCTTCTTTAGGCACCTGGTCAGCCTCGCGCGGCGCGACTACTGCATCCGATGCAGCAATAGGCGCCGCTGTGACCTCAGCTACAGGGGCCTCGGTGAACGCGCCAGTCTGCGCATCATAGTCCAGGTCCTGCTGAATGGGCGCTGGCGCGGCCGTGGGCGCAGGAGGCGCGGCGGCTAGCTGCCGCTGACGCTCCAGTGCGATTTGTCGGATCTTCGCGAGCTTGTCGTTCATTCCAGCGACAGCGGGAGCGTTATCGGTTGCAGGCATACTTTCAGCCACTTCCTTTTCCGCCGCTGCCTTGGTGTAGAGCTTGTCGAGCTCATCATATGCAGCAATCTTGACCGCTGGCTCCTCCGATTCCTTGAGCGCTTGGAACGCAACACAGGCCGGGAGCATCTTGGCATCTTCGCGCATCTCGCGAAGAATCGAACTGACCGGCAGGGTGGTTGCCGCATTGGAGTAAGCATCGACGATAGCGCACGCGTTAGGAAACAGGTGCCGTGATGGATGCCCAGACCCCGCTGCTTTCTTGTCGGAGCAGATCGTCGCAATCATCGTCTCCGACATCCACGTAGCTGCCTCTTCGCGCGCGCGCTTTGCAACGAGCTTGGAGACCGCCGTCACAACCTCGGCGCCGGTAATCTCGTTGCGGGGGTTCTGCTCGGAGTCCGCCTGCAGGCATTTCCTCGTGGTCGAAAGCTGGGCACTCGTTGGGCAATAGATACCGCCATCCTCGGCCAACTGAGGCAAGTGCTGCAAGCATGCGCTACCGCCTGCGGCGGATGCAACGCTGAGCTGCGCCCCAAGTCCCAAGGCAATCAAAAGAATCGCTTTGTATTTCATCAGCAGCTACTCCTGGAGAGAAACGCATTCTGCCGCCGGGCCGGCGTCACACTTGCGACCCAGATCTTCACGAATGAGGTAGGTCATCACCGCTTGATTGCGCGTCGACAGCGTGATGTGATGCAGCCCAACGACGGAGCCCTCAAGAATGGTCATCACTGGCGCACCGGACGAGCCTCCCTTGGTGTCGCATCGGTGAGTCGCATCCGCTGCAACGCGGTAACCCGTGACATTGATGTCGCCGACAAAGCACTTGCAGTCGGGGTCGTCAAAGCACATGGCAAGCTGCTGCTGCTCGCCGTTCGGATGTTGGACGATGGCCACGTCTGAGACTTTGTCGGGCGGCTCAGAAGCAAGCGGGAGTCCGCTTATGCCGCTCATTGGCGAGTCGAGTTCGAGGACTGCATAGTCGAGTCCCGGCGCCGACTTCTCATCGGTAGTGACAATGCGCTTGCAGCGCCTGAAGCTCGCTCCCTGCAAGCCGGGATACAGGTAGTCAAACATCATCACCATCGACGGGCATGCCCTCGCGTCGACAACACAATGACGATTCGTCAGCAGCATGTTGCTGCCAGGTGTGCTGAGCAGAAAGCCGGTACACGCGTACGTCAGGCGGTCAGATTGCTGGAAGATCAGACTGGCCACGTTGCGTGCAAGGTTGCGCATTTCGGAGTCGTTGATCTTTGACATCAGTGATAGTTTGTCGCCGGCGCTGAACACGCCCAAGGGCTTCGTCGGCGGAAGTACTGGGATTCCGGACGGCTCGATGGTCGCCAGGGTCCCCGAATTCTGTTGAGGGCCGACAATGAACACACGAACGGACCCCTTTTCAGCGAGTGGACCAGGCACCAACAGATTTTTGGTGCCGTCCGGGATGTCGACGCGCTCGATCAGTTCCGCGCTGCCGACAAAACGAATGGACAGACTCTTGGTACCAATGGGGCTGGTGATCCGAAGCACCGGCTGCACCCACGACCCGGTCTCTGAGATCTTTCTTTTGGCGAGCACGCCCTGCGCGGTCGGTGCTACATCGAGCTTAAACTCGAGAGGCCCATCCGCGCTCACCTTCGGGATGCCAACCGGTGTCAGCGGTTGCGGGGCCAGCAGTTGTGGTGCGTTGCCGGGCGGTGGCGCGTTTGGCTCGGGCACGCCCATAGAAATCACCAGCGCGTGCGCGCCTGGGGACACCGAGAGCGCGTAGACGAGCGCCATCGCCACGGCCACTCGCCGGCCATTAGTATTTGTCACTGACATAGTCCGTCACCTCTGCGTGTCCGACGTCGAATAGCGGCTGTGATCCCAGCTCTCCGGAGTAGCCCACAAGCCGATGCGACACCATTCCGGCCAGGAACGAGCGCCCCGTCGCGAGCTGCGGTTTAAGTCCGCTGGTCTCGAAATGCGAAATCCACCAATGCCCCTCTTGCTTTGGCGGCTGCTGCTTGTGCAGTGCAGCTTCCTCGGCGAGGAATTTCTTCTCTTTGTCCAGTTCGTCGACAGGGATGCGGTGCATCCTGCGAATCGTGTGGAATGGGCGCAAAAGGTCGGGGAGATCTGCAGATTTGCAGCCGTCGCCGCTCCACGCTGGCGGCGGCGCGTCGCCCGCGATGAGACAGATGTGATCGGCAACGAGGCGGGAACCGCCCGTTGTGATCACCTCCGGCTTGCGGAGCGCTGCGCGAGCCGCGTTGATCCTGCCGGATCTACTGAAAGCCAGGGTCCACACCGAGATGTCGGCAGTAGAGATGAGCCGGTTCCGGATTTCTTCGGGAGTGCGGCCCGGCTTCCATAGCCGACGTGCCACGCCCGACACGATTGCGGCCGCCTGCGAGGTGCCAGGGACGCTCGCCACCCATGGGACGCCGTTGGCCACCCAAACCGCGCTGGTGGCCTCCGCGGGCGCCACGATATCTATATGGAGCTTTCCCGTGGCCGACCCTTCGGTTTTGCTGCGTTGCCAGCGTCTCCCTTTCTCATCTACTGCGCTCACTGCAAGCAAGTGCGGGATCGTGGAGCGACATGCAGGGAAAACGGTGCATAGAGAATCCAGGTTCTCGAGCTTGTTCCCAGCGGCGGCCACCACCAGCTTCTCCGTGAACCTATCCAGCAGATAGCCGATAGCGCGCCGTTCTTCTGGCGTCACGCTTATCTCAAGCGAGATGTTCAGCACGCCCTGCTCAGGACCGATAATTTTTTCGATCGCGGTAAGGACGGCCGTCGTGTTAGCCGGCACAAAGGTCTTGTCGTGCTCGAGGGCGACCTCGTACAGCGACATCGCTTGCGTAGGGTTCACGCCGAAGCCATCGCCGCCCACCATCAAGCCCGCAATGTGCGAGCCGTGCCAGGGCTGCATGTTCATTACCTCATTGAGGTCCGGGATGCCGAGCCACATTGCGGCGGCGCTGCATCTACTCTCCCTGGCTGGCGCGTCTGGAGGAGCCACTACCGTGAGGCGTCCGGGACCAAAGATCGGATGACACCCGTTGGTCTCCGTGTCGAATGCCCAAAGCGCAACACTGCCTTCGGCTGCATCCATCTGTTCGACATGGATATCGCTCAGCGCACGGCTTTGGAATGGGCGCTGCACGGGAAACCCGTCGTCCATCACAGGCGGCGATGGCGGCAGCGGATCCGGTTCGACGACGGGCGCAGGCGCCGCCGGTGGTGGCGGTGGCTTACTGACCTGACTTAACGCCTCGAACAGTTCTCCGAAAAATCCGGTGCCGGAAGGAAGCAGGCCGACGTATTCCGATTCTGATGCAACTTCTTCGTTCGCCGCCGGCCCCGTCGGTGTGACGTCTTCGGCTCCGGAGGTGCCCATGCCGCCTCCGTCGTCGACACTGCGCCCGATGTCGGCCATGACCTCGATCGACGGCTCTTCCGTTGGCACAGGCATCTGGGTTGCCGCTGGCACCGGGCTCGGCTGAATCGCAATGGAGCACCCAGTGACCCCGGGCGTCGGCGCCGTTATCACCGCGAGGCGGTACGACGGCACAACAACTGGTCGTTTGCCGATGCCTTGCGGGTTGAGTTCCTTGATGCGATCGAGGCAACTCTCATCGCACGCGCCGAACATGCTGCGCATGAACACGTCGGGATTTCTTTCCTTGCCGTTGTATACGGAAAGTGCTTGAACAGGCTCCCATACTACATCGGGCAAACAAACGTCCTGATCTTCGCGGATGGTCCATCGGATCGTGTCGCCCTCACGACGCCAGAGCTTCGGGTTGAGCTTCAGCAGAATCTCGTTGAGATTCTCCGGAACGGAAAGCCGCGATCGATATGCCGGCGACCCATCGAGCAATTTCTTCTCGTAGAGCAACTGCGCAGGCGTCGCGCCGCTCGGGATCTTGACGTACGCGAGGGGGAGCTGCTGCTTCGCATATTGTTCGGCGTAGTACCGATCCATCTCGAGCGGGAGCTGGTCGAGGAACCGATTCGACGTCATGAAGTAGCGCTCGGCCCACGCGTCGAACGCGATCAGCGCCAGCAGTATGCCCAAGGTTCTCCACATCATTGGATGCCCCAGCCCCCTTCCCGCGCGTCGGCCGATGCAACCGGCCGCAACAGCAACTGTCAGAATGTGGATGACGCCCCCGCGTCAGCAACATTCGATAAGTGTATGCTCGATCGAGTCCTGCAGCGAGTAGCGCCGCGGGAACTGAACACTGCTTCAAGTTTTATATGCCTGGGACGCGTTATACGCGCTGGGTCCTCTGCCCTTCAATCGTGTCTCATTTCGATCGCCAATCAGCGCGGCCTCTGGTCGGTATCGAGTTGGCAGTTTAATTTCGGAGGAGCCGCAATACCGCGCTCTGTTTCTCAGGTTCCCGCGTGGGGGCTTTCGGCGATAACTTTCCATTGTCGCCGGCACGATATGCTGGCGAGCCAAGAACTGAGTTTCCCAGAGTGGGCGAAGGTTATATAGGCTTGTCAGGACGCGATCAGACTTTCTTCTTCACAGCCTTCTTGCCAGTGGTTTTCTTGGGGGCAGCCTTCGTCGTTGCCTTTTTTGTGGTCTTGGCGGTTTTCTTTTTCACTGCAGCAGTCGCCACCTTTTTCGGCCGAATAGGCTCGTCGTCGGTCCGTTTGCGAGCTGCCTTTGTCCAATTCGGGCTCGTGGGCTTGAAGAACATCTCACGTCGCCGCGTCTTGAAACCGCCGGGGAAGAAATACCCACCGGTCCACTGGTCGGTCGGATCCAGGAAAACCTTCTCAGGCTTCGCACCTATCTTGCGCTTGCGCGCTACGTCGTTGGCAACGTCGCGGAAGTAGAAGTGGCGGAACAGCCTGTCGAACTCGGTCATGTAGATATCGGCGACGCGCTTGTCGCCCCGAATCAGGATCATGTTCTCGTCATTGGTGGTCAGCGATCCTTCGGAGAAGTTCGCCGAGCCGGTGCAGATCAGCGGGTCATCGCTGAGAGGGTCAATCAATAAATACTTCGTATGTACGAAGAAAATGTTGCCCTCCTCGCGAGTCAGCTCCTCCTTCAAGAACCAGCGGTCTAGAGGAAACTCCTTCACCTTACGCTTGGCGACAAGTTTGCCGTCGACTACGCTGAACTCCGCACCGAGCACCGCGCCGAACGAGATGACGAGATCGCGATCGCGCTTGAATGCATTGCGTTCCTCGACAGTCGGCGGCTTTTCCTTGAGCACAAATCGCAAGAAGTCTCGGTCCTTGCTGAGCGGCTCAATGAAATCCTTCGCGACCGTGAATGCCGCCGTGAACATGATCGATGAGGTCGCGTCCGACATTCGGTCGGCATACCAGTTCAACATCGAGGCAGTCGCGCGCGGCGAGAAGATGCAGGTCTGCGAGCCGGGTTTTACGAGCGCTGGAGGGTAGGGCGAGATTTTTGCGACGCCTTCCTTGGCCGGCTTACCGGTCGGATTGCCGCTCAGGATTGTCCAATACTTCAGGAAGTCGTCGGCGACCTGGGCGTCCGTCACTAGGTGACCGACGTTCGACTGACCGAGGAATCCGGAAGGTGTGATGTTGGTCGATCCGGTCCATACCTGTTTCGGCTTCGCACCTTTGAGTTTGATGACAAACTTGTTATGTGGAATCGGCGGCCGGGTGCGCCAAATTACTGTTGGCACGCCGTCGCGCTTGTGCTTAGGGTCGAGCCCGGCCACCTTCATGGCCTTTTGGTTTCTACCCTTCTTGTCTTGATGGACGATCAACCGCACGTCATAACCGTCGTCGATCTTCTCCGCCAATGCCTTGATAATAGGTTCGTAAGTGAACTCGTAGAAGCAGACGCGAAGCGCTTCGCTCTTCTTAGTCGACCGGATAAACTCGAGGCAAGCTTCGAGCAGACCGCGCGAAAGCCAGACCGTGTGCTGGTCCTCCGGGTCGTTCATCTCTTCGGAGGTCGGCTTGTGATTTTTGAACCGGCGAGCGTAGGCCTGGCTCGCGATGGCGCCGCGATTGAACCAAATACCGTGCTTGCCATCGTTTTCCTTCTCGGTCGTAACCTTGAGAGTGAGCGCATTGGCCTCTCGCAGTTCGAGCGCGGTCGGCGCACCGAAGACCGGAATCACCTCGAACACGTAGGTCGTGTCCGGCTCGGCCGTAAAGTCACTCCACAGGAAACTCTGGACGGGAAACTGGTCGGTGCGGTAGTCGTTACTGTCGGGATTCGGATAAGGCTCGACCTCCTCGAACACTTTCAGTGACCTCAAGTATTCCGGCTTGCCCTTACCTTTGCTTCGCCGGAATGCAAATCCCAGCAGGCCCTTGCGCGCCTCTTCAGCGCAATCGATGGCGATCATGACAGCGCGCGTGCCGGCGATCGCGTTGGCCCTGAAATCTCCTGCGGACGCTGTCGTTCTCATCGCTCCACCTCAGGCGCAGACATCAAAAAACGCTGAAGATCCTTCAGCCAACTAGCGACGCAGTGAATCCCCCGATTCCCGCATTAACATTATGCCGTTGTCGCGCAACTATCTTCCCCCCATATGGGGCTAATACTCCGCGAGTCTTTAGTAAGAAAATGCCCACAAGCCGGCGCTCTTTAGCCAACTGGTTGGCAATTGCTTGAATCAAGCGAGCTCCGACGGGAATAGGCAGTCCCATATGTGACGATCCGATACACCTTGTTACGCAATTCGTGGAGATGAAGTCAGCGAGTGCATTGGCTGCGACTGTGCTGCAGCACCAAGGGTTCTACCCCGCCTTCACGGACACTGTCGGTTAGCATTTTGACGCCTATACGACCGCGCTGGGGCTGATGCTACTCAGATGGCTGTGCCGGCGTTGTCGGTCATATGGTTGGCCGGGAAGTCTGACCAGCATGTCACTTCGAGCTGTAGCTATAGCCGGCCTTGCTTGTTATCTGGTCGAGCTCAGCGGTCTGCAGCAGACCAGTTGCCGGCGGTAACACTGTTAAGCGCGTTGGTGGTTCTCTTGGCTATCATCAACAGCACCTCATGGCGCCTGAGAATCAAATTGAACGACGACAAGTCGCTACGGCAATTACTCATCGACAGCGCTGCAACGGGAAATGTCTTAGGTACAGTTCATGAGCGCCTGACGGCGGATTATGAAGAGAGAGACGCTCTCGCTCAGGAACTGGCCATGATTCACAACGAGGGTCTGATAGACATCGTCGCAGCATTTGCCAGTCTTGAACGGAACTCGCCAAACGGGCCAGATTTTTTCCTTGTCCGACATGTCTTCGAGAATGCTTTGCCACACCTCTCGGCGCCGGTTTGCGCCGTAATGCACTGTGTCCTCAAGCTCTGCCGTGAAGCCGGGCAGGACATGGCTGCTGGAACCATTTTCAGCAGCTACATTGAGTTCTGCATAAAGGATGCAGAGCGCCCACGAGAGGCGCTCAAGCTTATCGAAGAAAACGCCGATACCTTGCTCGACATGCTTCCAGCGACCATCGTGGCTGGGTCGAAGCTCGACAACCCACACTACGTCGCAGAGCTCTTGCGACTAATTCAGGGTGCCGATCCCGAACTTCGCAAGCGCGCTGTCTTCTCGCTATCCAGAGTACATTGGCCCCTGGAAGACCGCGTGCCCGCCTCCGTCGTCACCTGCTTGGAAGAGGTTGTGAATACCGGGGCGGATGACCACATTCTGGCGAGTGTCATTCGATCCGCAGTCTCACTCTTCGAACAAGATAAAGCTCTTTCGGAAGGAATGACGGCTCTCGTCACGCGGGCTCTGGATAAAGGTGATGAGAATGCACTTCATGTCGCTTCTGAGATGTTCTGGCTCAAAACGAAGGATCTGCCGCCGACACTCCTGGACGCACTACTGGAACGCCTCAGACAGGTGAAGCCAGAAAACGTAGGCACGCTAAACAACATTGACCTTGGGGTGGCAAATTTGCTCAAGGGCGATAACCCTGAGCCCGGCTTGCGACTCGTGGAAGACCTACTTGTTGCCCACGGTAGCAACTTACCGGTCAAAGTCTTCGATAGTGCGACAGAGCGAATCCTGAAGAGCGAGGCACTGCTTGGCAAAGTTCTTACGCGTTGGTTGCTGCGGGGAGAACCGGCACTGTGTAAAGCCATACGTGAGTTTACGAGTGCTCACTATGGCAATGACATTCACATAAGCGTAGACGCTTCCGAGCTCCAGCCAGCGAATGACATCCACGTAATCTTTGTCGCGCGCAAGGCTATCGGCTATTTGTTCATGAAGCCAGTTACGGCGGCGAGCATAGTGGTCTCATTGATGCGCCATGCAACGAACGAAGAGACGCTACAACAACTCGAGAAACTTCTTTTCGATCCCCTGCTGTTGAACTATACCGGCAGCGTTGGAGACTACGTCCAATTGCAGGCGGCAAGCGAGCCCGGCAAAACAAAGGAGGCTATCGAGTCGGCGATGACGTCTCTCGACCAATACCTCGAAGTCCTCCGCACAGTTCCAAATTTGCCGGCTTTACATGCCAGTCAGGCACATAGGGAATCGTATCGCCGCCACATGTCTGAATCCGTGGCCAAATCCATCGAGGCTTCCGAGAAGAAGTCGGTTTTCCATGGCCTAGGCCTATTCAAGCGCAGCACTCTCCTTTACGGAAACAAATCCATCAACTATATCTACGATGGCGATGGTGAACCGCGGCGCATGGAGATTCCATTGTCCAGCCACGGCGTTTCGATGGAATTCCCTCGAATGGATAACATCGATCCGTTTGGGCTCGACTATATGCTTCGAGTCTTTCGGATGGAGCGGCTCAGCGTATGAAGCTGATCATTCGGGAGTATCTCTCGTCCCTGAAAGAACGCGGCGAGTTAGACGCGATTTTGCCGGATCTGCTGAGCCAGATTGGCTTGAATGTCTATTCACTCCCGGGAAGGGGAACGCGCCAGGACGGTGTGGATGTCGGCGCGGTCGGAAGTCTCGACGGCGGGCCTGAGAGAGTTTATTTATTTTCTATCAAGCCCGGGGATCTTACGCGGCGGGGCTGGGACGGCGACTCCGAGCAGTCGTTGCGTCCTTCTCTAAATCAGATCATCGATTGCTACATTCCCAACCGACTTCCCGCTGAACACCGCGGGAAGAGCATCGTCATATGCGTGGCGATAGGTGGGGTCATACAGGAGCAGGTGCGTCCGGACGTCACCGGCTTTTTCGCAAGGTCGTCGACGGACAATATCAGCTTTGAGGAATGGAACGGCGATAAGATCGCCGCCTACATCCAATCAAGCTTCCTTCGCGAGGATCTGCTTCCGCACAATGCACGGTCGCTGCTGAGAAAGTCCCTCGCTATGCTCGACGAGCCCGACACGTCCTGTCGTCACTTCTGTACGCTCATCCGTGAGCTTTCGGACGTGGGGGAACTGGCTGACAAACAGCGGATAACGGCTATACGGCAGATGAGCATTTGCCTGTGGATCCTGTTTGCCTGGGCCCGTGAGGCAGGCAACATGGACTCTGCATACCGCTCCGGTGAAGTTACGCTACTTCACGCATGGAGCGTAACCCGACTAAACCCTGATGCGAACAACAAAACCGCGCGAGCAATTGAAACAGCTTTCTTGTCGGTATTCACGGCGTACAATCAAATTTGCACAGAGTATCTCGGTGCAAATGTTTTGCCCTACACCGACAAGCTCCACGCCGTGTCCATAGCGATTCACAGTTCGTGCAGTGTCGACATCAATCTAAAGCTTTTCGACGTCCTAGGAAGACTTGCCGTGGACGGCATCTGGGCCTACTGGGGCGCCTCGCGCTGGACGGAGGCAGATCAGAAAAAGGCAGCGCTTCGTGAAGCCCAAACGTACATGCAAGCTACGAAAGACCTGATATCAAACAACCCAGGACTTCTGCTACCGATCAAAGATGATCAGGCCATTGACATATTCATTGCCGCTCTGTTGCTTGCGATAGACGCCGACAACCATGATTTCATTACGAACTGGCTTGGCGGCATGTTGGATCGGGCACGTTTTTCCTTCGAAGCCAACGGTAGATACCCCTGCGTACTTCATGCGTATGGCGATCTGCTGGAACATCCGCGATCGACGGATGCTGCCTACCGCGAGAACGCAACGAACGCCAGCATCCTTTACCCGACCATAGCAATTTGGGCGGCGCTCCTTGGTGATAACGCGACATATCGCAAATCAGCCACCGTGAAGAAAGAGCTGTTGCAGCACTGCACCTATCAATTCTGGTATCCAGACGACCGATCTGAAGCGCATTTCTACACAAACGGCGATCACCACGGAGCGGCACTAGCAGATCTACCAATAGATCGATCTCGCGAAGATTTCCTGTCGCAGGTCTTTGGAGAATGTGAGCGTTCAGCACAGTTCAAGGAGCTCTCGGCCGTGAAGTTCGGCTGGTGGCCGCTTGTCGTGATTGCCTGCCGCAACTACCGCCTTCCTTTGCCGCTTCATGTGCTTGAGGGGCTGCGCGGAACCGAAATCCATCGAGATGCAAAGCTTTGACTCAATCAACTGGGGGGCGAATGCACAAAAAAAGGCTTGGAAGCTCCCGAATGCGGGCGCGTTCTCTCGGAGCCGGCCTGTTTGCGGCGCGCTGCCGCAGCAACAAGCAAATGTCGGCGACACGAAATCGATTGATGCAGCCTAGTATTGCCGCACAAACTGGAGGAAATGATGGACAAGAAACCGCAACTGAAGATCAAGTATGTCGACCGCCCGGACATTGGCGAGACGTTTGCTGACTCCGTGCATGTATCAAGCTTTGATGGATCGGTGGTCAAGGTCGAGCTGTGCGTGACATACCCCGACGGAAGGCCCACTGCGGAAGAGCGCTTGGCCAAGCGTTATCCAACAGGACGGTTGGTTCTTACGGCTGGAGCTGCAATCGATTTGCTCAACCGCTTGCAGCACATTGTGACGGCCATGGAGCGCGCCGGCATCGCTGGCCGCAAGAAGAAGCCCAACTGATGGCGCCGATAAGACCGCGACAGTTCTGGCCCATCGCCGCTCGCAGCATGCGAGCTCGGATGCAGAGCGCCGCGACGGGCTCCGACATCGGACGACAGTAGGCCTCGTCCCGCATAGCGTCGAAACTAAAGCTGAGGTCTCCGGGGGCGCGACTTTCCATGAGGTGAGCAGCTTACTGTCTCTGCGCGCACATGATGTGGGCCGTTTTGACTTTCAGAGCAGTTCCGGATAAACCTGTGGCCAGCGTGCTAGAGCAACAAGGGGAATGCACGCGGCCAATCGGTTGTTCTGATTGGATCTCGGGAGAGTATGAAGCGGGCAGTCTTTGGAAAGGTCGCGCGCGTGCGCGCCCATCATTCCAGGAACTTGTGTCTGCTTTATTCTGTGCATGGCTTGTCAGTCGACGGCAGGAGCCGACGCGCTGTCTCGCAGCATCAGTGTCCGCGGTGAAAGGGAAGCCACCGCTGATTCCATTTGGGCTTATGGCTTGGTGCTACGTAAGGGGATTAGAACTGGACTTGGCGTAGCCAAGTGAGGTTCAGGGGGATTCGTGGACGGACGGAGTACAGCGGAGTCCGCTGAGCATGCTGCGCTGTCTGCGCAGACGCCCGCTATTGGCCTCGCTCGGCCCCAGGATCCCGACAAGCAGGGTGCTGAGGTCGGGCGCCTGGAGCTGATTTGGCTGCTTGGTAGCATTGCAAGCATCTTTCGCGTTCCGTTTGATCCGCAGCTCGTAGAGCGCGAATTCCCGCCTCCATGTTCACGTCATACCGTCGACGCCGCTTTGCGCAGCCTCGGGTTGCGGACGGGTTGGCTGGACGTAGATGCCAAATCTGCTGACGATGCCCGATTCCCGCTCCCGGCCATTGCGTTTCCTCGGAAAGGCAATGCCGAAGGAGATGCGAGGGAGTTGCGGCCCGCATTGCTCGTTCGTGCAGATGATGCTCGCGTGCTGTATTTCCCGTGCGGATCGGACAAACCGCAGACAGCCTCGCTCGCTGAACTACGACAGCGTTTCGGCGATCTGCTGATCGTCTCCAAAGCCCCGGAAGCGGCCAACGATGCCGCGGCCGACCCCACAGTTGAGCCTTCAGACAACTCCGAAAAGTTCGGATTCCGATGGTTCATCCCAGAACTGCTCAAGCACAAGTCCATCTGGCGCGACGTCCTCGTCGCCTCACTCTTCATCCAGCTCATCGGCCTGACCACGCCGCTGTTCACGCAGGTGATCATCGACAAGGTCGTCGTCCACCAGAGCAGAAGCACGCTGATCGTCGTCGGCTGCGGCCTGGCGATGTTCGTGGTCTTCAACGCCGTGATGAGCTGGCTACGGCAGTACCTTGTGATCCACACCGGCAATCGAATCGATGCGGTGCTCGGCAGCCAAGTGTTCCAGCACCTGATGCGGTTGCCGTTTCCATACTTCGAGCGTCGTCCCACCGGCACGCTGGTTGCGCGACTGCAGGGCATCGAAACGATCCGCGCCTTCGTCACCGGTGCGGCGGTATCCCTGCTGCTCGACCTACCGTTCCTGCTGATCTTCCTGGCAGTGATGTTTGCCTACAGCTGGCAGCTGTCCCTGATCGCCTGCGGCATCCTGCTGCTGATCACGATCCTGAGCCTGATCGTCAGCCCGGTGCTGCGCGACAAGCTCAACCAGCAGTTCATGCTCGGTGCGCGCAATCAGGCCTTTCTGACCGAGTACATCGCCGGTACTGAAACCGTGAAGTCTCTGCAGATGGAGCCGGTGCTCGATCAGCGTTACGGGGATTATCTAGCGACTTATCTTGGCGCCGGATTCTCCACCCGCCAGCTATCGAACACCTACAACGTCATCGCCAATGCGCTTGAACAGACGCTAGTGCTGTCGATCCTGATTGTCGGCGCCCTGCTCGTGATGGAGAACAGCGGCTTTACGATCGGCATGCTCGTAGCATTCCAGATGTTTTCTTCGCGCATGACCCAGCCGGTGCTGCGGTTGGTCGGCCTGTGGCAGGAGTTCCAGCAGGCAAACATCGCGGTCAAGCGCCTCGGCGACGTCATGAACGCACCGACCGAGCCGCACTCGCTGATCCCGCTGCGCAGTCGAGGCGGCGCCGGCCAGATCGACCTGGTCGACTTGAGCTTTCGGCACAGCGACCAGCATCCCTGGCTCTACCGCAATCTTAACTACACCTTCAAGCCCGGCGCGCTGACCCTGATCATGGGGCCCAGCGGCTGCGGCAAGAGCACGCTGGCAAAGCTGCTGCAGGGCTTCTATCTCGCCACCGACGGTCAGATCAAGATTGACGGCACTGACCTGCGCCACATGAGTGCGAACGAACTGCGCAGTCTGTTCGGCATCGTCCCTCAGGAAACGCGCCTGTTCTCCGGAACGCTCTACGACAATCTCCTGCTCGCTAATCCGAACGCGACATTCGACGAGGCCGTCACGGCGTGCAAGGCCGCCGAGATCCACGACTTCATCCAGGCGCTACCGCAGGGTTATCAGACCTTGGTTGGCGAAAGCGGTGCTGGTTTGTCGGGCGGCCAGAAGCAACGCATTGCCATCGCTCGGGCACTGCTCAAGCGGCCGAAGATCCTGGTCTTTGACGAAGCCACGAGCAGCGTCGATGTAGAAACTGCGGAAGCACTCGCGAAAACCGTAATGTCGCTCAAGGGCAAGAAGACGATCCTGTTTATTGCGCATGCGCAGCCAGCCGGACTGGAACCCGATGCAAGGTTGTTGTTCGGCACCCGTGCCAGCCAACGGCCAGCAACCCTCAGGCCCGATCCAAGAGCAACGTGATGCGCGATTGTTCTGAAACGATCAACGTGGTTGATAGGACCCAAGCAGCCTTCGGGTATCGGCTGGCTGTTCTTCTGTCGCCGGCATGCCTACTCGTCTGCAGCGTGTGCTCCGCAGAATCCGGGGGCGAGAACGCAGCTCACCTGCATGGTCTTGCTCCGCCGATCCCGCTTACTGCAGCGCAGGCTCGCGACTATGTCGGCAGGCCCGAAGCCGTTAACACACCGGCCAGCGGGCTATCCAAGCTCAAGACGCTGGCCGAACGCTGGGAAGGTTTGAGAAAAGAGATTCCACTCAAACCGACCTGGAATGTGCGGCCGATGAACGTAAAGCCCTCGGCCACCGACGAAGGCATAGTGGCTGCGATACAACAGCAGCCCAGTCCGGGCAAGCTGATGCGGAATCTCATGAAGGAGTTCCGCCCAGTGCGCCATGGCCCCATCGGACTTGACCGCTTACCGAGTGAGATCGTCGGCGACCCTCGGGCATGTGAACCTGTGCGCCGCGCGCAGTCGCAAGAGCAATGGTCGAAGCTTCAAGTGCAGCGCCTCGACGATGTGAATCAATGGCTCTCAAATGCTGCAGCACCCGCGCTCAAACGCTACCGCGAGCAAGCGGATGCCGCGGTGAGCTTCTCCCGAGCCATCGAAGAAAGGGCGCGACAGGCCGACCACGAGCTTGTCTGGACGATGTATGCAATGTTTGCGCAGGATCTCACGTCGTTCGAGTCTGAGTACCTTGAAGCGCTGTCAGACGTCTATCGGACCGCCGCGGGCAGCGCACAACTTCCATCGTTCGATGCGATCTGCGCTCGACATGAGAAGGCGCTGGCCCGGATGTCGGTCGACGTCAGCGCCAAATCATTTGTCGACCAGCAGCCGGCTCAAAGCGAAGTGCCAGGTGCTGCACCGCTGCCCGCCAACGCGGAGGTCGAATATGCATTGAAGGTGCTGTGGGAAACGGTGATCGCGAAGCCGGCGCAATCGGGCTCGCGATCGGGGTTCGACGATCGACCAAACCTTCAGTGCGTCAGTCTGCCCAGACGTCCTGCCCGGGCGCGCGAATCGAAGGAAGAGTTGCCGTTCCTGTGGTTCATCGAGCTTCCGGCCACAGGGGTGGTTGACGACAAGGAACGGCAGTTCCGTCAGCAGGCGGACGCGCTGGTCAGTGCCGGCCTGATGGAAAGGCGGATCGTACGCGATACGAGCACCGGGGTGCTCACCGAGTCTGTCCGATATGTGCTCACGGACGCGGGCTGGGCGGTATCAACCACGCACAGACGCCCCTTCTGTCTGGCCTATGGAGCACCGGCCTTCCGTGGGCTGTCGACCTTTCGGCGTATCTCCACAGACCCGAAATCCAAACAAGAGCAATACGCCGTAACCGGGAAGACAGGTTTCGCCGGGTCCGGTGCGCTTGAGCCGTGGGCGCGGTCCCTGACCGTGCTGTCAGCATTTCCTGAGATCCAGGCTCAACTTGATGGCAAGGAGTTCCAGACGACACTGGTGCGGACAGCGCCGAAGCAGTGGACTGTCCATGGCGTGCGCCCGTCGTCGATCGCTGAACGGCCTGCCGGTGGAAGCCTGCCGCCCGAAAACGAGATCAAGGCGCTGATTCGGCGACGTCATGGTGACGGGCCTGATATTCCGTGGACCTCCGGGAACATTTGCTTGCCCAGCAGTGAAGACGTCGATGAGTCAGTCCGCACCAGCGATCGTCATTACGCTGTGGCCATCATCGATGGCAAGGCACGCAAGCCCAATGACCGTGTTGCGAAAGCATTGCCGCAGCTTGAAAATCTGGTCGCCGCTGGCGTTCTCACGAAGAACGTCCGAACAGGGATTCAGTCCGGTGCCAAGTCGAGCAGATCTGACGCCTCCGGCCACATCTATGAACTAGCCCCTCAATATCGCTCTGCGGTGCTAAAGGACCGTAACAACTGCTTCCACTTGGGGAAGGCGGACGTCAAGTTCGTCGCCTTCAGGCAAGACCCGGACGCACGCGGACAACCACACGTCAAGTACAGAATCCGGCTTCGCTACCCCGAGCCTCCCAAATGGATGACAAACCCACGAGTTCTGGAGCACTGGACGGAGTTGCGGAATCTGTTGACTCACGGTGAGGCGTGCGATGGCAACTTCAACTACAGCACAGACGATCAGGATCTACGCGGTGGCGCAGGTAGTTGCTGGTCGGCGTTCGGTCAGGAATAGGGAAAGCGCATGAATGCACCTAAAGTAGCTTGGTATTGGCCACGCCAGCGGTTTGTCTCTTCGTGCAACTGGGCAGTAATAGCTTCCAGCGTGCTGACGAAATGGAGGCAACAAAGAAGAAAGGAGCGGTGTCCGCCGCCGCTGATAAGTAAATCTGTTTCCTTTCTATTCCGCAGCGTAAAAAAACTCCTTCTCACCATAACGATGATATCTGCCGTGGTCTCAACGGGCTGCTACGAGCAGCTTGCCCTCGATTGGCAAATGAGAGGGCTGTGTAGCGAAGACGGGGGGCGAAAAGTTTATGAGACGGTGATGTTGCCTGACGAGATGTTCAGTGAACGCGGAGAACCGTTTCCCCAGTATCGAAGGAATCCTCTAGAGGAGCGCCTAGGCTCGGAGTACCGGTTAATTTTGGAGATAAAAACCCTCAAAGAAGGGAATCCAAGCCTTACCAGATTCCACAGCCTAGTTGTGCGAAAAATAGACAGTAAAACCTTAGGCGAGTCCGTTGCCTACTCGCGCGTCGGCGGCGATCTGCCGGGGCCATGGCATCCCAGTTTTTCGACATGCCCAGAGGGGCTGAACGGCGAAGTGGGTCTGGTAAGAGCAATCTTCATAAAGCAATAGGAAGACCAATATGTCAGAACTACAAACGTTGGCGCTTGAAGCAGAGTTGGCTCTTGCAGCGTACGCAAATCTAGATCGAAGCGTTTCGACACCTGATGTTCAGGCATTGAAGGATGCTGGGATGTCTGAGTCACAAGCGATAGCCTTCAGCGGGCGCTATGACGTAATCGACAGATATTGGGACGCGACTGGACTGTCCGCCACTGTTTTTGAAGACACAGTGACGCATACTCGTTACTTGGCAATCCGAGGGACGGAGGGCCTAGGCGATATAAGTGCGGATGGAGTTCTGGCTCTCGGTTTTCCGCCGTACTTAAATCCGCAGTTTGTGACTCTTTGTAGTCAGATCAACCAATGGCTAGATACAGATGTGCTACCTGACAGCTTTACAGTTGCAGGCCATTCTCTTGGGGGCTATTTAGCAGGCGCTGTAGGCATTTGGTTTAGTGATCAGGTGTCGGAAACGTACTTGTTCAACGCTCCAGGAATGATGGGTGTTGGTGGAAATTATTTCGATCTATTCCGCTCGGCATTAGGTCTCGACGACAAGCCTCTAGTCGGAAGTTTGTTCAACGTCAGAGCCAACTCGGGGCTATCCGTAATTGCTGGGCTTGGCGCTCAGCTGGCACCACCAATTTCAATAGAAATTGAGGCTGCGCCTGGGCCTGGCGTGGACAATCACAGCATGGTTCGATTGAACGATGCGCTGATGGTCCATACGTTCCTTGAGGAGCTGTTTCCCGGCATTTCCCGTGAAGAGATCAATGACATTGTCATCCTCGCTTCGCGAACGGGAGAAGATACCTTTGAGAACATCATTAATCGGTTGGCGCGACTCTTTGAGATGGAGGTGGTCGATAACGGGAATCGCGACCAACTATTCAACCGAATTCGCGAAATATCGGCGCATGTCGAAGCTCTCGGGGTAGAGCCCTTAGGTATCGGATTCCAGCTCGTCAGCTTTTCGGCCTCAGTTCAAGGTATCGCTGATCAAGCGATGGCTGAAGGCCCTGCGGCCGGAAGCGCTTTAGCCTATCGATACGCATTGCGAGAACTCAATCCGTTTGCCTTGCTGATAACTAGACAAGGACAGGTTGATCAGGCAGCTATCGCCGACTTTTATGGAGAGCTCGCAAGCGACCTGGCGCTGTATGACGCACAAACCGGCGAAGGTGTACTGACTTCGGAATACCTTCGTCAACGGAGCGCATTTCTTGGATTCCTTCTGGAAGTAAATAGAAATGACGATGTTGATGGGTTGTTGTTCCCCTCTTCCGGGGGCGGACTACTCTTTGACGACAGAACAACCGGAGCTGTCATTGGGATTGCTCCAGGTAGCCTGCATAGCAACATTATCTTCGGCGCTGACGACCCATTGATCGTCGACCCTATTGAGGGTGGGGTTCTGGGCGATTACCTATTCGGCGGTGTCGGCAATGATTTGCTAATAGGTGACCGTGGCAATGACTACCTCGAAGGCGGCGCTGGCGCTGATCAACTCCGCGGCGAAGAAGGTGACGACACGCTTATCGGCATGCAGGGCAACGACATTCTCAATGGCGGTGCCGGTGCCGACACTCTTGAAGGCGGCATCGGCGTCGACACTTATCGCATCCGCGCCGGCGAATCCGGCGACATCATTCGTGACATCCGCGAAAACGGCGGCCCGGCACAGGGCCAGATCGTGTTCGAAGACACCAGTGGCTCGTCACACACGCTGACCGGCGGCAGCTACCTGCACGGCGTGATCGGCGGCGTGCAGGTATACCGCAGCAACGACGAGCGCTTCGATTACCTGCTCGCTACACAGTCCAACGGTACGCAGCGCTTGACGATCGCTTCGGGTGCCGATCGCATCTTCGTCGAAGACTTCCAAGAAGGCGACTTCGGCATCACCTTCGACGACACCCCTGCGCCCGATCCCGAAACCACCAATACGATCCTCGGCGATCTGGAACCTGCCAACGACCCGCCACAGTACGACGAACTCGGCAACGTCATCGCCGGCGACGCGCCGGCCCCCGGCCGGGAGGACGTGCTCTTCGACAGCACCGGCGACGACCGTATCGAAGCCGGCGGCGGCAACGACTGGATTAGAGCAATCAACGGTGGCAACGATTACATCGACGGTGGCGAGGGTGATGACATCATCTCCGCTGGAGATGACGATGATTTTGTGGAGGGCGGCGCGGGCAGCGACATTCTGCTGAGCGGGGCGGGTAACGACTGGCTGTACGCGGGCTACCTGCTGGACGATCCCGATGCCCCGCCCACGGGCCTGCGCGGCGACTATCTGGCCGGCTACATCGGAAACAACTACCTGATCGGCAGCGCCGGCAATGACGTCATGACCGGCGGTAGCGGCGACGATCTGTTCGTGGGCGGCGCGGGTAACGACGACCTTTGGGGTGACCAGCAGGCCACATTGGTCGAGCGCAGCTGGGACGTGCAGCGGACGGTGACCACCGGCGCGAACGGCAGCAGCTACGACACGCAGTTCATCGACATCCAGTTCGAAGCTGCAGCCGAGCCGGGCAATGACACCCTGCTGGGCGGCGCAGGCGACGACTGGATTCATGGTGAGGACGGCCACGACTATCTCGACGGTGGCGACGGGACCGACCTGCTCGTCGGCGGCGCGGGCGATGACGTGCTGATCGGTGGCGACGGCGACGACGAGCTGATCGCCGATGACAGCGTGAGCAGCCTGGCGGCTGAGCGGCACGGCAGTGACTACCTCGATGGCGGCGCTGGAAACGATCGCCTGCAGGGCGGCGCGTTCAGTGACGTGCTGCTGGGTGGCGCGGGCAACGACCGCCTCGATGGGGACCTCCCCTCGTATCCGGCCGCGGCTCAGGGCGACGACCAACTTGATGGCGGAGATGGTGACGACCAGCTCCTGGGCTGGGGCGGCAACGACACGCTGCTGGGCGGTGCGGGCAATGACCACCTGCAGAGCGGTGAAGGAGATGACGAAGCCGACGGTGGAGAAGGTAACGACATCCTGATCGGGGAAGCTGGCAATGACACGCTGATCGGCGGAGCTGGTGCAGACCAGCTGCAGGGCGGTATCGGCAACGATGTCATGAACGGCGGCGACGACGACGACCAACTCTTCGGTGAAGCCGGCGCGGACGTCCTCATTGGCGGTGAGGGCAACGACTGGCTGCAGGCCGGTGAGGGCGACGATACGCTCGATGGCGGTGCCGGAGACGACGTGCTGCTCGGAGAAGCGGGTAGCGACAGACTCTCCGGTGGCGCGGGCGCCGATCAGATCCAGGGCGGCGATGGCGACGACGTGCTTGATGGCGGTACAGATGTGGACCTGCTGTTCGGGGAAGCCGGCAACGACTCCCTGTCCGGTGGCGATGGTGCTGATCAACTGCAGGGTGGCGATGGCGACGACGCGCTCGCCGGTGGTGCTGGCAACGATCTGCTGTTTGGACAGGCAGGCGCAGATACGCTGTCGGGCGGCGCTGGTGACGACCAGCTGACCGCTGGCGGGAATGACGACACACTCGATGGTGGCGAGGGGCGTGATTTGCTTCAGGGCGAAGCTGGTAACGACGCGCTGTCCGGAGGAGGTGGCGACGACGAGTTGCAGGGCGGCGATGGAAATGATGCGCTGAATGGCGGTGCGGACAACGATGCGTTGTTCGGTCAAGCCGGAGCAGACACGCTGTCAGGTGGTACCGGCAACGATCGCCTGTTCGGCGGTGGCGACAACGATGTTCTCGACGGCGGCTCGGGAGACGACGTCATCTCCGGAGAGGCTGGCTCGGACACACTCGCAGGTGGCGGCGGCAACGATCAGATGGCCGGCGGAGACGGTGACGATACCCTTGATGGTGGCGATGGAGTCGATCTGCTCTGGGGGCACGTCGGCAATGATGTCCTGACTGCCGGCGCGGGCAATGACGAACTCCGGGGCAACGAGGGTGACGATACGCTCGATGGCGGAAGCGGCAACGACCGCCTGCAAGGTGGTGCTGGCACCGACACACTGATTGGTGGCGACGGCTCGGATACCTACTACGTCACCTGGGGAGATGGTGAGGACACGATCGTCGACTCCGGGAACTACATCGATGGCGCCGGCAACCTGCTGTACTTCACGGGTGCCATCAAGGTGAGTGACCTGCGACTGGGCATCGGCTCGCTCGCGATCTACATCGGCGATCAAGGCGACGTTATCCACATCGAAGGCTTCGATCCGGAAGACCCGTACGCAAATCCCGTCATCGAGACTTTTGTATTCGAAGACAGCACGACGATGGGCTGGAACGAGTTCATCGACACCATCGGGCTGACGATGCAGGGCACGCCCGAGGATGACGTGCTCACCGGCACCGGTGCGGTGGACAACATCTTTGGGCTGTCAGGCAACGACCGGCTGGACGGCGGTGCCGGAGCCGATCGTCTACATGGGCAGGAGGGCGATGACGTTTACGTCCTTGGTGCAGGCGATATCGTGTATGAACTGGCGGATCAGGGGCACGACACCGTCGAAGCAGCCTTCAGTGTGATCCTGCCGGGTGAAGTGGAAGATCTGATCCTGCTGGGCACGGCCGCCCTCAACGGCACCGGCAATGGACTGAACAACACGCTGCGGGGTACGACCGGCAACAACGTGCTCGATGGCGGCTTGGGCGCCGACACGATGATCGGCTACGCCGGGAACGACACGTACCGTGTGGATCAGGCCGGGGATGTCGTCGTTGAAGCGGAGAACGCCGGCACAGATACCGTGATCGTCGGGGCCGGCAGCTACACGCTGACGGCGAATGTCGAGAACCTGCGGCTGGAGGGAAGCGCAACGCTGGGTATCGGCAATGCGCTCAACAACGTGCTGATCAGGGTGGGCTCTGGCGCCGCCGAGCTGCGCGGCGAAGCTGGGAACGACGAACTGACTGGAGGTAGCGGCAACGATTCACTCTATGGTGGCGATGGGATAGACACTCTCACCGGCAACTCTGGTCTGGACGTGCTCGACGGCGGCGCGGGCGCTGACAGTTTGCGCGGCGGGACAGGAAACGACACGTACTACATCGATGGGCTCGATACGATTACGGAGTCGTCGAACGCCGGGGCCGATACGGTCGTTGCCGGCTTCAACTACGTGCTCGCCACGAATCTCGAGCATCTCCGCTTGGTCGGGCCTGCTGCGTTCAACGGCACTGGCAACGCGTCCAATAACGAGATCTACGGCAACGCGCTGGACAACCAGTTGCTGGGCTTGGCCGGCGATGACCGATTGGAAGGCGGCGATGGCGACGATCTGCTCGACGGAGGTCAGGGCATAGACGTACTGCTTGGCGGTACTGGGAACGATCGGCTGATTGGTGGGCGCTATGACCAACTGGCTGGCGGCGCCGGCGATGATACGTATCTCGTGACTGACAGCCAGCCGGTCGTTGAAGCGGCGGACGAGGGCATCGACACTGTCGAATCGCTCAGTTCGTCGTACGAGCTGAGCGACAACGTCGAAAACCTCATCATGTTGGCTTCCAATGTGACCAACGAGGCCATCGGCAACGATCTGGATAACCTGATCACCGGCGGCTCGGGGCCGAACCTCATCTACGGCAATGCGGGCAACGACACGCTGATCGGCAGCGCCGCCGACGATTTCCTGGACGGTGGCGCGGGTGACGACATTCTCGAAGGCGGTGGCGCCGGAGACGACACCTACGTCATTGATTCGGTGGCCGATGAAATACGCGGCGAGGGCGAGGACACCGGGGTCGATACGATCATCAGCGCCCTGGATTCGTACACCCTCGGCGCACTGTTCGAAAACCTGGAGTTGTACCAGGGGTCTGACTCCATCTCCGTGGGGGACGACGCGATCTACCTTGGGAATGAGGGGTATGGCAACGCTCTGGACAACAGCATTCTGGGCAATTGGGGCGAGAACACGCTCGATGGCCTGGCCGGTGACGACATCGTCGATGGCTGGATGGGCAACGACAGGCTGTACGGCTCGGACGGCAACGATGATCTGTACGGCGGCGACGATGCTGTTATCTATGAGCCGTACTTTACCGTCAATGACTTTGTCAAAGCAGACACTTCCCAGCAAGTCCCCGAGGGCAATGACGACTTTCTCGATGGAGGACTCGGCGACGATGTCCTTGATGGGGGGTCGGCCAATGACACACTCTACGGTGGCGTCGGCAACGATGAGCTGTTTGGAGGACTGCGGGGATTTCTCTACGAAGCGGGCGACGACTTTCTCGATGGCGGAGAAGGCGACGACGTGCTGGACGGCGGCAGTGGATCGGATGAGCTCCACGGCGGCAACGGCGATGACACGCTCTTTGGCGGCATGCTCCTCGATGAAGCAGATGAGCCCGGCGACGTGATGGATGGAGGCGATCTGCTGTACGGCGGCGCCGGCAAAGACGTCCTTGATGGCGGGATTGGCAACGATCTGCTCGACGGCGGCACAGGTTTCGACAGGATGTACGGTGGTGCGGGCGACGACATCTTCTACGTTGACGGCGATGTCCAGATCGAGAGCGAGATCATCACGCTCGACGTGTTCTGTCACGACACGCGCTCGTTCGATCTCCGTCGCGCCTACACGTCCAACGTCGATGAGGTCCACGAGGACGAGGACGGTGGCTACGACATCGTCTACAGCACGGTCTGGATGCCCAGGCCGGACAACGTCGAAGAGTTTCATTACATTGGCACGGCACCGCTGGTTGCGGGCGGCGGCGACTATGACGACCTGATCGTTGGAACCAGCGGTGACGATGTTCTTTACGGCGTCGAAGGCGAGGCCTTGGGTCCCGAAGGCGCAGACGAGCTCATCGGCGGCGATGGGAATGACCTTTACGTTCTCGACGAAAACTTCCACTACGTCGTGGAAGAAGAGGATGGCGGTGCCGATACCATCATCAGCTACAGTGATCTTTATCTGGATGATTACGACAACGTCGAGATCGGTGTGTTGCTCGGCGAAGATGGCGAAGACTTGGAAGGCAATGGACTTGATAACGAACTGATCGCCAATGCGCAGAACAATTTTGTCGATGGCGGCGCTGGCAATGACTTCATCGACGCCGGCGCCGGTGACGACTGGATTTCCGGCGATACCGGCAACGACCACATGTTTGGTAATGCAGGAGCGGATTTCTACTTTTTCTTCGGCGCGGGCGATGGCCAGGACATCATTCAGGACAACGCCGACGGGAATGTCATCTATTTGGAGAACGCCTACTATGATGACGAAGAAGTGGGCGGCCAGGGAGTCTGGGTTTACGAGTTCACGGCCAGCGATGTGCACGTTGAGCAGACTGACGATGGCTTGTTGATCCAGTACGGCTTCGGGGACGATCAAATCCTGGTTCGCAGCTGCGATCCGAATGTCGCCAACGAAGACGTGATCGACCACATCGAGTTTGCGGACGGAACGATCCGCACGATCGACAGCTACCTCGACAACCCCAACCAACCGCCACTCGTCGCCGCACCAATCCCGGACCAGCAAACGCTGGAGGATGAGGTCTACACCTACGAAGTGCCGGCGGATACCTTCACAGACGCCGATCTGGGCGATTCGATAACGTTGAGCGCGACGCTGGCCGACGGCAGCGCACTGCCCGACTGGCTGAGCTTCGATGCTGGGGCCGAGACATTCACGGGCACTCCGCTCAACGAACACGTCGGCACGCTATCACTGACCGTCACTGCTGCTGATCAAGACGGGGCGTCTGCTTCCGACACCTTTGTGCTGGACGTCCTCAACGTCAATGACGCGCCGACGCTGGAGATACCCGTCGCCGATCAACAATTGGAGGCGCAGCAAGCGTTCGAGCTGGTGCTGCCTCTGGAAACCTTTGCGGACGTGGATGTGGGCGATGTGCTGACCTATGCCGCCAGCCTGGCGGACGGCTCGTCGCTGCCCAGCTGGCTCACGTTCGATGCCGAGACCTTGACGTTCACAGGTACGCCGGGAAGTACAGTCTCTGGAGCGTTGAACATCCGCGTTACCGCCACCGACCTGGCGGGCGCGAGCGCACAGGCGCCGTTCATGCTGACGGTCGCCTCCGGCCAGATCGTCGGTACCGACCGCGACGATAGACTGACGGGAACCAGCGGCAACGATGTCATCGATGGTCGCGGCGGCGCGGACGTCATGATCGGCGGCAACGGCGACGACGTCTACTATGTCGACACCGCATGTGCACACGACGACTGTGGCTGTGGTGATGGACAACATGGCAACGAGGGAGTCGGCAATGGCGAGGATCCGCCGCCGCCGGGCCACGACGACAACTACAACGACGGCCCCGGTACCTCGCCAGGACACCCGGGGCACGGAGGCGGCCGCGACGACGACCATGATGGTCGTGGCGGTGGTCGCGGCAAGGGCGCGAGCAATGGTCATGGCAACAGCAATGGCGGGGGCAACGGCCATAGCAATGGCAATGGCAATGGCAATGGCAATAATCATGGAGGGAATCACGGAGACGACAACGGCCATGATCAAGGTCACGGGCGGGACGATGACGATGATTGCCGCGCCGACCAAGTCATCGAGAGGGTCAATGGTGGCTGGGACACGGTCTACAGCAGCGTGACGTACGCGCTTGCCGATAATGTTGAAGCTCTGCACCTGATCGGAAGCCAAGCAATAAGTGGCATCGGGAATGCACTCGGCAATCACATCTATGGAAATGCCGCTGCCAACAATCTCGATGGCGCAGCAGGTGCCGATCAATTGCACGGTGGCGCCGGAAACGATCGCTTGACTGGAGGCGCAGGCAACGACGTTCTCGATGGCGGCGTGGGGAATGACACCTATTGCTATCGCGTCGGCGATGGCCTCGACGTCATCAGCGACTCAGCGGGTATCGACTCCATCAACCTGGAAGGCGTGCAGCGCAATCGCGTCCGCGTAAGGCAGGTCGATCGCAACGGGCTCAGCTTCGTGGAAATTCGCTTCACGGACAGCCGCGGCCGGGTAATCGAAGGACAGGGAATCGATGTGCTGGATGTCGATGGCGATTGCCCGATCGAGTGGCTGACGATTGACAACGGGCAGCGGCGCTCACTGGAGCAGATGGTTGGCTCAGGAAAGGGGTCGGCATCCGATACGTCGACAATGACGAGCAGCGGAATTACGGGCCTTGATCGCTGGACGATCATGAGTGCAGCGTTGGCACTCCACTTCGATGATGCGGGAGACGGCGATTCAACCGGCTCGGCAAATGGAGGATGCGCAGACGTCGTCTCCGCAGTCGTCATGCCTGACTCTGCCTCCCTCGACCTTGCCGGACTTGGTCGTCTCGGTGCGCGATTCCAGCTGTCGGCTGGAGCTGATCGGACGGATTGGGCCCGGTGAGGGAAGTCTCCGCTCGCGGCGAATCGTCCGAGCCCAAGCGCGGCGGACGCTTCAGGTTCGAAGCGTTCGTCGAGCCGAGGGAGGTCGATCCGCTGGACTTCCAGCCGGCGATTATCCGACTCAAGGAGCAGTTGCCGTCGCCGCTGCCGCGCGCGGTCTTGCAGGCCGCGATTGCACTGCTGTTCCTTTTGATCCTGTGGGCGGCTTTCGGCAAGCTCGACATCGTTGCGGTAGCGCACGGCAAGCTGGTGCCGCAAAGCTACGCCAAGATCGTGCAACCGGCCGAACAGGGGATCGTCCGCGAGATTCTTGTACATGAAGCTCAGCGGGTGAAGGCTGGCGAGGTCCTGATGCGTATGGACTCCGCCTTCAGCGACGCAGACCACAAGTCACTGCTTGCGCAGTACCACAGTCATCGATTGGCGCTGCGGCGCATCGACGCCGAGCTTGCCGATGCGTCTTTGGTCCGCGAAATGGATGATCCGCCGGATCTGTACGAACAGGCGGTGGCGCGACAAGCCGCCAACCGCCAGGCACTCGCGAATGGCCTCCAGGTAGAAGAAGAAGTGCTGCGGCGTGCCAACAGCGAGCTTGCGGTAGCTACTCAGACACGGGACAAGCTTGCCGCGCTGTTGCCGACCTATCGGGCTGAGGAGAAAGCCTACGAAGAGCTGCAGGGAAAAGGATTGGTGGGACGCCTGGCACTGACTGAGAAGTCGCGCGAGCGCATAGAGGTGGAGCAGAACCTGCGAGGCCAGGCGCACAGCATCGAGTCGGCACGGGCGTCGATCGCACAGAGCAAGCATCGAATAGAGCAGATCACGTCCGAGTATCGGCGCGCACTGCGCGCAGAACGTACAGAGACGGCAAGTGTCCTGGCTAAGGCCGAGCAGGACTTGACCAAGCAGACCCGTCGTCAGGAACTTCTAGAGCTACGTGCGCCACAGGACGGCATCATCAATGACCTCGCAACCCATACGGCAGGCACCGTGGTTTCGCCCGGCACGGTATTGATGACCCTCGTGCCAGTCGACGAGCGTCTACGCGCCGAAGTCTGGGTGAGCAACGAAGACGTCGGGTTCGTCCATCCAGGACAGATAGCGAAGCTTAAGCTCGCGCCGTTCCGATTTCAGAAGTACGGAATGCTGGAAGGCGCCGTCTCGACTGTGAGTGCGGACGCCGAATCTCTGGACGATGGCGCTATCGGTGCAGCAAGCGGCGCGACACCCAACGCCTCTGTCTATAAAACCCTTGTTGATCTGGCGGCACCAAAGCTGCAGTCGGAGGCCGGAATCTTCGACCTTTCTCCTGGGATGCAGGTGACGGCAGAAATCCATCTCGGTCGGCGAACAGTGCTGGAGTACGTGTTCTCCCCTGTGAGTAAGGCATTCAGGGAGGCAGGCCGGGAGAGGTAGGCATCGATCTACTCTTCTTGCGCGACGCCGCAATGCTTCTCGATATATGGGTTATGTGAGTGCGCTGTTCCAAAGTAAAGGGAGTGAGAGATATGCCGCCTAGTCAGCTTGCAGAAGTAGCGCAAACAAGATGCCGCATATGCAGATCGCTCCTTCCAAGTGCGGACGCTCTTGCCTGCCCAGAGTGCGATAGGCCGCAAACAATGGCTGAAGTTTGGCTGGTAAAGCATCCTCTTTTCGTATCGGCAGGGAAGCTCCTGCTAACAGCGATCTTTGTTCCTGCAGCATTAGGGGTTGTAGCGGCAGCGTACTCCTACCGGCAAGAGCAGCGTGCTCAGAAGGAGACGAAGATCGAAGAAGTGACAACAGCGCTCGCGAACTTGCGAGCAGCCGGCAGGGCGTTGTACATCAGTTGCGTTGGGCTGGACGAGAACACGTGCGCAGAGCGGGCTACTGTAGCGACGGAAAGCTATTACGGCTCCGTAGAAAAATACGATCGGTAATTTTGACGCAAATGCCCGATTTGTTTCCGACTGCCTATGCGCTTTCTGCTATCCCTGTAGAGCAGAACGTTCTAGATTTGCGAAGTAGGTACTTCTCATGCATTTCAGACGAGCGAATGCCAAATGATTGTGACTACGAGAAAAGACGGTACCCGCTGCAGGGCGTCGAGGTCGCGCTATTCCTGATTGATTACCTGGAATGCAAAGTGCTTCTCGTGCTCGCAAGCGACTATCGTCGGCCTATAGCTAGTTATTGCGCCACCATGGTCGATAAGCGAGACAACGTTGCCTTGGTGAAACCGAACAAAACACTAGGCAGTTTCAACGGAGTTCGTCTGTCGCAGCGCATTGAAACTGTGCATGATGAGATATGGCTCAGTTACATTGTCCCAGGAAGCGGGTTAGTGCTCGACAAGTAGCTACGGTTAAAGACACGGTCGCTCGTCAGCCGAGTGATTGTGACCAGCGTCTGCTGGCGCATCGCTGCCGCGGCATCGACGCAGGCGGGCTTACTGTCTTCAGAAATGCCCAGAC
>CAZDPA010000002.1:0-70194 GCA_964507195.1 uncultured Salinisphaerales bacterium
ACGCCGGTCGTCAGCGCCTCGCGGACCAGCGGCCCCTGCCGCGACGCATCGACCGCCAGCGCCGACGCGGCGCAGCCGCTGCCCGGCAAATCGCGGTGCTTCACGGTCAGGTAGGTCTTTGCGAATTTGCCGATCGCATTGGGGCTGTTGCCGGCCAGGGCGGCTTTCCAGACCTTGAGCGTCTCACTGAAGGCCTGCGCGCAGGCCTGTGCCATCAGCTCTTCCTTGGAACTGAAATGGCCGTAGAAGCCGCCATGGGTCAGACCGGCCTTCTTCATCAGATCAGCAACGCTGATGCCCTCGAATCCGTGCTGGCGAAACAGCCTGGCCGCCGCGGTCAGGATCCTGCCGCGGTTCTCCGTTGCCTGTTCTCTGCTGACTTTCATGTTCTGAGCTCTCCTCGTCTCGGCCGTCGAATCCGGCCTTCCGATGGCTTGACATTATACATGACGAACATCATATTACCATTCATGACAGTCATCATGAATAAGGCCAAGGCTCCTGATGACCCCCCGACCACAGACAAGGATGTAGCAGCGGAGCACGCCATGACCCGGCAAAAATCCCAGCAGCCCCAACAACATTCCCCAGGCACAGCGCTGATCACCGGCGCATCGACCGGCATCGGCGCGACCTATGCCGACCGCCTCGCCCGCCGAGGCTACGACGTCGTCCTGGTTGCGCGCGATCGCAGCAAGCTCGAACAGCTGGCCGCGAAGCTCAGGACCAACTACGGCGTCGATGCCGACTATGTCGTCGCCGACCTGACCGTCCGCGCCGATCTTGCGCGCGTCGAGCAGCGCCTGCTGACCGATCCGCGCATCACGCTGCTGGTCAACAACGCCGGCGTCGCGATGAGCGGTGAACTGGTCGACGCCGATCCGGATCAGCTCGAAACCATGATCAACCTCAACGTGCTCGCGCCTTCGCGCCTCGCCCGCGCAGCGCTGCCGGGGTTTGTCGCGCGGGGTCACGGCGCGCTGATCAACATCAGCTCGGTGCTCGCACTCGCGCCGGAGATGTTCAATGGCGCCTACAGCGGCACCAAGGCCTACCTGCTGAACCTGAGTCTGAAGCTGCAGCAGGAAGTCGGCGGCAAAGGCGTGCGTGTACAGGCGGTGCTTCCGGGTGCAACGCGCACCGAGATCTGGGGTCGTTCCGGCACCGACGTCAACGCCATGCCGCAGGACATGCTGATGGACGTCGATGAAATGGTCGACGCGGCGCTCGCCGGCTTTGATCAGGGTGAGCCCGTCACGATCCCGTCACTGCCGGATGCCGACGATTGGGTTGCCGCGACCGCGGCGCGCCTCAAGCTCGGCCCGAATCTGTCCCGCAACCGGGCGGCGGCGCGTTACAAGCACGCGATCAGCCATTAACGCTTCAGTACTGGAGTGATGTCATGAAAACGCTCAAACGTGTCGCGATCCTCGGCGGTGCGCGCATTCCCTTCGCACGCCAGAACACGGCTTACGCGGAATCGAGCAACATCGAGATGCTGACGGCGGCACTGCGTGGCGTCGTTGCCAGGTTCCAGCTCGAAGGCCAGCGCCTCGGCGAAGTCGCCGCGGGCGCGGTACTCAAGCATTCGCGCGACGCCAACATCAGCCGCGAAGCCGCGCTCGACAGTGGCCTCTCGCCACAGACGCCCGCCTACGATGTGCAGCAGGCTTGCGCGACTTCTCTGGAGACCGCGATCCTCGTCGGCAACAAGATCGCGACCGGGCAGATCGAATCCGGCATCGCCGGCGGCGTCGATTCATCTTCCGATGCGCCGGTGTCTCTGCAGGACTCGCTTCGCAAGCTGATCCTGCGCCTGAATCGCAGCAAGACCAGCGGCGAGAAGTTGTCGCTGCTCACGCAGCTGCGCCCGGCGATGTTCAAGCCTTCGGTGCCGAACGTGAACGAGCGCCGTACCGGCATGAGCATGGGCGAGCATTGCGAGGTGATGGTCAAGCAATGGGGCATCAGCCGCGAGGCGCAGGATCAGCTCGCGCTCGCGAGTCATCTCAATGCTGCGCGCGCATACAAGGACGGCTTCTATGCCGACATGCTGGTACCGTTCCGCGGTCTCGAGCGCGACAACAACCTGCGCGCCGACACGTCGATCGAGAAACTCGCGCGCCTCGCGCCGGCTTTCGACAAGGCCTCCGGCAATGGCACGCTCACCGCAGGCAATTCCACGCCGCTGACCGATGGCGCAGCGGCCCTGCTGCTGTCGTCGGAAGGCTGGGCTGCCGAACACGGCCACACGCCGCTGGCGTATCTGATTGACGCCGAAACCGCAGCGGTGGATTTCTTCGGCCCTGAAGCCGAGGGCCTGCTGATGGCGCCGGCGCATGCAGTACCGCGTCTGCTCGCGCGCAATGGCCTGACGCTGCAGGACTTCGACTACTACGAAATCCACGAAGCGTTCTCCGGGCAGGTGCTGTGCACGCTCGCTGCCTGGGAAAACGACGACTACTGCCGCAACAAGCTCGGCCTGGCGGGCGCGCTCGGTGCCATCGACCGCAGCCGCCTCAACGTCAACGGCGGCTCGGTCGGCCTCGGTCATCCGTTCGCCGCCACCGGTGCGCGCGTGCTTGCCGGTGCGGCGAAGCAGCTTGCGCTGCATCGCGAGAAGACCGGCAAGTCCGGCCGCACCCTGATCTCGATCTGCGCCGCCGGCGGCCTCGGCGCCACTGCGATCCTCGAAGGCTGAGCCCCAGGCTGCAATTCAGGCTCCGCACCACTGCGCCGGTTTCGTCCCCCGGACCGGCGCCATTTTTGACAACCCCGAACGACCCCAGGAAATGAACGTCAATCAGATCAA
Organism: uncultured Salinisphaerales bacterium; assembly: GCA_964507195.1. Taxonomy (GTDB): domain Bacteria; phylum Pseudomonadota; class Gammaproteobacteria; order Nevskiales; family Nevskiaceae; genus Solimonas. The sequence goes on from CAZDPA010000002.1 coordinate 2,813, forward strand.
CCCCGCACTGAGCGGCCTGCAGCAGATGCAGGATTTGCTGGCGAAGAACACGCCACCGCCGATCTGCGACACGCTGAAGTTCAAGCTGACCCATGTCGAAGACGGCCGTGCCGTGTTCACCGGCATACCCGGCAAGCATGCGAACAATCCGATCGGCTCCATCCATGGCGGCTACGCGGCGACCCTGCTCGACTCGGCCTGCGGCTGCGCGGTACACACCAGGCTTTCGCCAACGCAGGCGTACACGACGCTGGAACTCAAAGTCTCCTATCTGCGCGGCATGACCGCGGAAACCGGTGAAGTCCGCGCCGAGGGCTGGGTGGTATCGATGGGAAGACGCACCGCATTTGCCGAAGCCAGGCTGACAGATCGCGATGGACGATTGCTCGCAACAGCCAGCTCGACGCTGCTGGTGATGGAGCGCGCTGGCTGAACGTTCACTCGGGCGCTGAGCTCGTGCGGAGAGCGCGCCCTATGCAGCCTGCAGTGTGATCCCGCCATCGACTGCGATGGTCTGTCCGGTAATGTTGGATGCTGCATCGCTGCACAGGAACGCAGTGAGCTGGCCAATGTCTTCTGCGGTCTGCTCCCTTCTGAGCGGTACGGACTTCTTCACGCGCTCGTCGAAGATGTCCCGCGGCGATACGTCGGCGAGCTGCGGTGTCGCGCGCTGGATCAGGTTCGCGAGCTGCTCCCAGGCGCGCGTCCAGATCAGGCCCGGGCAGATCGTGTTGACGCGCACATTGTGCGGGGCGAGTTCAAGCGCGAGCGAACGCCCGAGGGCGATCATTCCAGCCTTTGCCGCGCCGTAGGCTGGCGTCGTCGGCGCGGGCAGCTGACCGGCGATCGAGGCGATGTTGATGATGCAGCCGCCGCCCCGCTGTTTGAGCCAGGGGATAGCAGCCTTCGACGCCGCAAAGGCGGTGCGCAGGTTGGTCGCCAGCTGATCGTCCCAGTCTGCTGCGCTGACCCGCGTGAATGGATTGCCGAGGCCGGAGCCGGGTCGGCCGCCGCCAGCGTTGTTGATGAGGATATCGAGCCCCCCTTGCTGCTCGGCGATCTGCGTCAGTGCGACACTCATCGCTGCCTCATCCGCACAATCCGCGGCGTAACCACTGCCTGGATTCTGCAGGCTTGCCGCGGTTGCTGCAGCTTGCGTGCCATCAAGATCAATGATGACGACGTTCGCACCTGCAGAAGACAGACACTGTGCGATGCCGGCACCGATGCCGCGTGCGCCGCCGGTGACGATTGCGATCCTGCCGCGCAGATTCATTGCTGGACTCCGTGTTGTTCGGACTGACTTTCGCGCTACAGGCATTCGAAGATGACAGCACACAGGCCGGCACCACGCGGGTCGCCGACGAGTTGTGCCCCCATCTGGTTGCAGACATAGCCAATGCCCACTCCCGTGTCGCGACTCGCACATCCGAATGAACCGCCCCAGCCAGCGTGGCCGAACGCCTCCGGATCCGGGCCGAGCATGTTCATCTGGTTGACGCTCATGCCCATGCCCCAGTTGTTCTGCAGACCGATCAGGAGATCCGCGCGCTGCGCCTGGACCTGCGTCATACGCGAGATGGTTTGTGGAGCAAGCAGCTTGCTGTTCTCGACCGTTCCGCTCGCGGCGAGCATGGCGTAGATGCGCGCGATACCGCGCGCGGATGCGTGGCCGTTGGCTGCCGGGATTTCTGCCGCACGCCATGCGCGCATATTCGGAATCTCGGGATCCAGCTGCGGGTTGATCAAGGCCATCAAGGCCTGCGGGGGCTGCGTCAGTGCACTCAGATCCGGCGCCTCGCGCGGCGCCAGCATCTCGGCAACGCGCGCTTCTTCGTCGATCGGCAGACCGATGAACACATCGGCTGAAAGCGGCTTGCGTAGTCGTTGCGCGACCAGCTCACTGACCCGGTGTCCGCTGGCGCGGCGAATGACTTCCCCGACGAGATAGCCCCATGTCATGGCGTGATAGCTGCTGGTGACGCCGGGCGGCCAGCATGGTGCTTGCCCAGCAAGCTGCCCGCAGACTGCATCCCAGTCGTAGAGCGCTTCGACCGTCGTCGGCTGGATGAAGCCGGTCAATCCCGCCTGATGTGAAAGCAGTTGCGCAAGCGTCGTTGCCGACTTTCCCGCTGCGCCGTACTGTGGCCACCAGCGTGTGACGGGCGCGTCATAGTCGAGAATGCCATCGTCGACGAGCATGGCGACCAGTGTTGCGACCCAACCTTTGGTCGTCGAGTAGACGTTGATCAAACTGTCTCGCTGCCACGGCTGCGTCCGCGCGCGATCGGCATGGCCGGCCCACAACTCGACCACCGGCGCTCCATTGCGATAGACCGATAGCGCGGCACCGACTTCACGGTATGCATCGCTGCGCTCGAAGTTGGCGGCAAACGCTTCACGGACGCGCTCAAAGCCGGCTGCGACCTGGCCGTGGATGTACAAGCTGGATGTGACGCTCATGTCCATCGTGTCTACTCCATGCTTCCGTTCAGCGGATGTCAGCTCTTAAGGCCACGTGCGAACAGGCCGACGATCTCGTCCGCCACCGCGCGAGGCGTTCGCGGGTCGGACTCGCCGTGCCATTTCGGGATCCACCCGAATGCACCGGTGCCGGCCAGCGCAAGCGTTCTGACGTCGTAGCGGCGCAGGCTGCCGTCGGCAATGCCAGACCGCCCGAACTGCTCGAAGCGAGCTTCGACCTGGACTGAGCGCTCACGAATGCGCTTCAGCACGCGCGGTGGCAAGGCATCGAGGCCTGTCAGCGGTGACAACGGCGACAATTGGGACGCTTGTGCCTGCGCATTCAGATGCAAGCCGATGAAGGCGCGCTCCATGCCACTGCGACCGCCATTGCCCGCAGCGTCGGCGAAACGTTCGTACAGATCGAATGCGCGCTGCACGCACCGCACGACGAGATCACGCTTGTCGTCGAGGTACTGATAGAACGCGCCCTTGGTCGCGCCGAGCACGGCAGTGATGTCGTCGAGCGAGGTGCCGTCGATGCCGCGTCGGTTGAACAGGTGCGACGCCGTCTGCAGCAGCTGCTCGATCTTCTGTTCGGCCAGCGCCTTGCGGTCGAAGCTGTTGACCGGGCGGAATGCAAACTGCGCGACGTCGATCTGGCAATGAAACGGCGTGCGCGGATCAGCCGCGACACCGTTCTCGATCAGATCACATACGGACTCGGCAGCGTGAACGCGCAGGTCTGCACCGGTGCCCGCCACCCATTTCTCCGATAGCGGGACCCACGAGACCATTCCGAAGATCGCCTGCGCGACAACCTGCGCATCGCAGGCGCGCACAGAACCATCATCCATTCCCGCTTCAATCAGTGCCTGCAGTCTGGAGAGATTGTCGTTGCAGGCCTGCTGAACTTCGCGTCGGTAGGCCTGTTCAAGACAGGCAATCTCGCTGAGCACGACACCGGGCGCACGCTCCGGGGCCAGCGTGCTGCGGATATAGGTTTTGACGCCTTCCAGGCCAGTGCCTTCTGTGGACGCCGCAGCCAGATCGGTCGCGCTGATGCGACAGGCACGCAGATAGCAACGGTAGGCCAGGTCCTCGCGGCTGTCGAAGTAGTAGTAGAGCGCCGCGCGCTTGATGCCAACGCATTTGGCGATGGCGGCCAGCGAAGCGCCGGAAACGCCGCGTGCATTGAACTCGACGGCTGCAGCATCGAGCAGGGCGTCGAGGCGTGCCGGATCAGCGGCGCTTTGCTTCCACGGCCGACGCGCAGCAGTCTTCGCTCCAGCTACCGCTTTTGCTCGCGCCTTCCTTGTTCGCGCCTCGACCACCGCCACTCTCCAATTGCTGCGATCCGGGTGTCCTTGACTTGACACCAACAATGACGCAATGGTACCACTAGATACTCAAGTGTCAAATTTAAGTTCTGACACGACAGCGCAGCGGGGCGACAGACCCCGCTTTGTCAGGGACACAGGATGCGAGAGGAGAAGCGGCATGAACAGCATCAGCGCTTTAGCATGCATGGCCGGCATCGGCGTATCTGCAGCAGTTTGGGTGCTGCCGGTTTCGGCGCAGAGCGAAGAGCTCGAGCTATTTCACGATACCGCTGGCGACACCGCAGACACGCCAGCAGCGTATGCCGAGAGCATTGCGATCGAACCTTTGCAGATTGCGCCGCCCGTGCAGGAACAGCGCAACGAGCCGCAACCGACGCAGATTGAAGAGATCGTAGTCACCGCGCAGAAACGCGAACAGCGCCTGGTGGATGTGCCCATCAGCGTTTCCAGTTTGTCGCGGGACGACGTCAGAAACACGCGCATCGAGCAGGTGCGCGACGTTTCGGGCTACATCCCGAACGTCGACATCAAGGAACAGGTTCCAGGCGCTATTCCGGTGGTTGCGATCCGCGGCGTCGGCCTCGACGACTTCAGCTCTACCAACAGTCCGGCCGCCGGCATCTATGTCGATCAGGTGCCACTCAGCTCGCTCGCGCTGATGAGCTTCGATCTTGTCGATCTCGAACGTATCGAAGTGCTCAAGGGCCCGCAGGGCACGCTGTATGGCCGCAACTCCACCGCTGGCGCGATCAATGTGCTATCAGCGCGCCCCAGCTTCCAGCATGAGGCTTACCTCAAGGGCGGCTATGGCAGCTATCAGGCATGGGATGTGGAAGGCATGATCAATGCTCCGCTGACCGATACGCTGGCACTGCGCTTCGCCGGCAAGCTGCTGCGTCAGGATGAAGGCCTGTGGGAAAGCCGGCTCGATGCCGACGATCCCAGCGGGATCACCGCACCCGCCGGCGGGCTGCTGCCGATCCTCGGCGGCACACTCGGACTGCCACCGATACCGGTCGCAATCGCGCGCGACACGTCGGGCGATCCGGTCAAGCGTGACATCGGCAAACGCGACATCCTGCTCGGACGCGGTCGGCTCGGCTGGGACGCCACCAATACGCTGCAGTTCGACCTCAAGCTCGAGGCGCTGCGCCAGCGCTCGGAACTCGGCCAACCGGAGTCCTTCGGCCAGATCTGCAGCGGCGGCGCGCAGCCGATCGATCCGGACAACTGCACCGATGCGCTGGGCTACTCGGACCGGGACGGTGATCCATACCGCGGCGATCTGCGCGGCGAGTTTCCCTACGACATCGATCAGTGGTCCGCGACCCTGACCGCAGACTGGGATCTCGACATCGCGACCTTGAGCGCCATCAGCGGCTATGTGGATCTCGAGCGCTTCTTTCACATCGACGTCGACGGCACGCCCGCCGAGCAGTTCGAGTTCTATCAGGCCGACACCGTGCAGCAGTTCAGCCAGGAGCTGCGTGTGGGTGGCAGCGGCGCTGACGTGGACTGGCTGTTCGGCCTGTTCTGGCCCAGCGACGATATCGGCGTAGACCCCGACGGCCGCCACAACGATCTGATTCCCACCGAACGTTCACACATCCTCGCCGACCAGACCACAGAATCGGCAGCCGCGTTCGCGAATCTGGACTGGCACTGGTCCGAAGCGCTGACGCTCAGCGCCGGACTGCGCTACACCGACGAGTCCCGCGACTACGTCGGCGGCACGAGCTGGACGCTGAACCTGCCGGGGCAGATCGCAGACACGTTCATCGACGCGTCGATCGAGGATCAGAACTGGTCGTGGAAGGTCGGCATGAGCTATGCGCCCAGCGATCATTCCCTGCTGTATGCCAACGCCGCCAGGGGCACCAAAAGCGGCGGGTTCTTTTCTGGCGTAACCACCGACAACATCCAGCTCGAACCGTATCTGCCGGAGTCGCTGCTGTCGTACGAAGTGGGCTACAAGCGCCAGGGCTTGCTGACTTTCACCGCGAGCGCGTTCTACTACGACTACCGGGACGTGCAGACTTTCATACGCTCCAATGATGCGCCAGTGCAGCTGATCGGCAACGTACCGGAGGCGACCAACTACGGCCTTGACGTTGACCTGCAGCGCCGTTTCGTCGATGGCGCCCTCGATGGGCTCACCCTGCAAGCCGGCATCGGCATGCTGCGCACGGAACTGGGAAGCTTCGAAGGTCCCACCGGAGCGCCGGTCCCCGAGGGCAACAAACTCGCCAACGCGCCGGAACTCACCTTCAACGGTTTGCTGCGTTACGAGATCCCGCTGCTGTCCACGAGCCTGCTAGCGGCGCTGCAGGTGGACGCTCACTATGCCGGCGAGACCTTCAAGGAAGCCACCAACGATCCCCTGATCGCGGCCGACGCCTACTGGCTGTGGAATGCGCGCGCAGCGCTGATGCCGGCCGAGCGCAACTGGGAGATCGCCGTGTGGGGCCGGAACCTGGGTGATGAGCTGTACGTCGTACAGGGTCTCAACGTCGGCGCGTTCTACTTCGGCAATCGCAACTACAACGCGCCGCGCACGCTCGGCGTCGAGTTCAGCTGGCATTTCTCCGCGTATTGAAGCCAGACCCCCTCAGAGACATCTGCCGAGGAGCCCCACGATGCTCACCATCTTTTTCCATATGACCTGCAAGCCGGAGTGTGCGGCGGCAGCGCAGGCCCTGGTCACCGAAATGACGCGCGTGACGCGCGCCGAGGACGACGGCTGCATCAGTTACATCTTCCATCGTCGCCTGGACAAACCTTCGCACTGGCTGCTGTACGAACAATGGCGCGACCAGGCGGCGCTCGAGGCACACATGGCGAACATGAAGCGGCATTTCGGAGAGCCGCCGCCTGGCGCTCGTCTTCCTGCGCGACTCCACGAACTGGTGCAGGACTGTCGCGCCGCCACCTACGACATCGTCGAATAGAGCATCGATGCCATGACTCTCACCAATCGCAAGTGGGTGCTCACGACGCGCCCGCAGGGCCTGCCCGGACGCGAGCACTTCGAACTGCAGCAGGAATCCCTGCGCGCACCCGCACAAGGCGAGATGCTGGTGCGCAATCTCTATCTGTCCTGCGATCCGGCGCAACGCAGCTGGCTGGCGCGCGACACGTATGTACCGAGGATCGCCATCGGCGAAACCATGCGCGCCGGCACTACCGCACAGGTGATCGCTTCCAATCATCCTGATTTCAGCGTCGGCGACATCGTCAGCGGCATGTTCGGCTGGCAGGACTATGCCATCAGTGACGGCAAGGGCTTTGTCCCTGTGACCAGACTGCCGGCCGGCATATCCATACCGCTCGCGATGAGCGCACTCGGCCTGACAGGGCTCACAGCCTACTACGGCATGATCGAGATCGGTGCAGTTCAAGCCGGTCAGCATGTGCTTGTCAGCGGCTGCGGCGGCGCCACCGGCTCGATCGCCGCACAGCTGGCAAAACTCAAGGGCGCGCGCGTCATTGGCGTTGCAGGCGGCCCACAGAAGTGCGCGTGGCTGCGCGATGAACTGAATCTGGATGGAGTGATCGACTACAAGTCCGAAGACCTGCACACGCGAATCGGTGAACTGTTTCCGAAGGGCATCGATGTGTTCTTCGACAACACCGGTGGCGAAGTCCTGGAGGAAGCGATCCTGCATCTTGCGGTCGGCGGTCGCATCATCCTGTGCGGCGCCATCGCGTTCTACAACGATCTCGCACACACGCCGCCGTTGCGAAACTGGACGCGGCTGATGGTCAACCGCGGACACCTGCAGGGCATACTGATCACCGACTTTGCGCCGCACTTCGCCCGTGCAGCGGGCGAGCTCGCGGGCTGGATCACGCAAGGCCGCATCCGCAACAGGGTCGACATCGTCGAAGGGATAGAAAGTGCGCCGGATGCTTTCCGTCGGCTGTTCACCGGCGAGAATTTCGGCAAGCAGCTCGTGCACCTGTCGGATCCGGAACGCTGATTTCCTGATCGGGACCAGCAGCGCGGGTCCTCTGCGCGCGCGGTACCCGTTGATTCGCGCGGATTCCGACGCCCGACTCTCCGTCCGGACGCTTCGGGAATGAGTATCTCGCCGCGAGGTGCATCGTCGCTCCGTCCATTGCGTGAACTTCTGATGGCGCGGTATGGTCAGTACTCTTCATCCATACGGCTACTACGCAGCGTGCCCGATACGGGCCTCGCAGTGAGAACCGCACGGCATCTGTGACCCTGTGTCGCTTTGTTCTGCACCGTTCTCGCCAACGCGTGCACCGCCGACCATGCACAGAGGACTCCGCAATGGTCACGAGCGACAGGCTGCGCAACAAGATCCAGCTGATTGCCTACCCGAACCGGATGGGCAGCAATCTCACCGACCTGAGGACGGTCATCGACAAGCACCTGTCCAGGGCGATCGGCGGCGTGCACATCCTGCCGCCCTATCCCTCGAACGCCGACGGCGGCTTCTCGCCGCTGACGCACAAGGAGATCGATCCTCGTTACGGCACATGGGCCGACATCGAAGCGATGGCAGTCAACTACGACATCTGCCTGGATCTCACGCTGAACCACATTTCCGACGAATCCGCAGAGTTCAGGGATTTTGTCGCAAAGGGTCATGCTTCCGAACACGCCGATCTGTTCATCCATATCGACCAGCTCGGCCCGATATCGCCGGATGACCTCGCGAAGATCCACATCCGCAAGGAGAAGGAGCCGTTCCGCGACGTCAGGTTCGCCGATGGCAGCGAGGGTCAGGTCTGGTGCACGTTTACGGAAAACCAGATTGACCTGAACTTCAACTCGCCGAAAACCTATGCGCTGATGGAGGACTACATCAGCTTCATGGCGGCGCGTGGGGTCAAGCTGTTGCGCCTGGACGCGTTCGGCTACACGACGAAGAAGATCGGCACGTCGTGCTTCCTCGTCGAGCCAGACGTCTACGACATCCTCAAGTGGATCAACGGCATCGCCGGCGAGTACGGCGTCAGCACCCTGCCCGAGGTGCATGACCACGCCAGCTTCCAGTACGCGATTGCGCTGCATGGCATGCATCCTTACGCCTTCGCCCTGCCGCCGCTGCTGCTCTACACGCTGCTCGATGCCAACAGCACTTACATCAAGCAATGGCTGCGCATGTGCCCGCGCAACCAGATCACCGTGCTCGACACCCATGACGGCATCTGCATCCCCGATGTCGAAGGCGTGCTGCCGAAGGCGGAGATTCAGGCGGTGATCGACAACGTCGGCAGTCGCTCGGCCGATCCGATCCTGCGGCGCTCGGCGGCCAACGTGCACACCGTCGGTGCGATCTACCAGCTCACCTGCACGTACTACGACGCGCTGAAGCGCAACGACGACGCCTACATCGCCGCGCGGGCAATCCAGTTCTTCGCACCGGGAACGCCGCAGGTCTATTACGTCGGCCTGCTGGCCGGGCAGAACGATCTTGAGCTGATGGAGTCGACCGGCGAGCTGCGCGACATCAATCGCCAGTTCTTCACGCTTGATCAGGTCGACGCGGCAATCGCGCAACCGGTCGTGCGCAGACTGATCAAGCTGATGGAGTTCCGCTCCTCGCATCCGGCGTTCGATGGCGTATTCCATCTCATGTACTCGAATGAGTCGAGTCTCGCGATGTGCTGGCGCAACGGCGAACTGCACGCCGAACTGTTCGTCGATCTCAACTTCAAGAAGACCACCATCCGCTACGTCGACCAGAAGTCCAAGCGCTGGTTGAGCGTGCGCTGCTGAGCGGGAGCCCGACGACATGACCGGCCTCGCACCGCTCGACTACGCCGTCGTTGCCGTCTACCTGCTGGTCGTTCTGGCGGTTTGTCTGCGGGTCATCCGCCGTGCGCCGGATGCCGACGAGCTGTTCCTCGCCGGCCGCTCGCTGGGATGGGGGGTGATCGGCCTGTCGCTGTTCGCGTCGAACATCTCGTCGACGACGCTGATCGGCCTGCCGGGCGCGGCATGGCAGTCCGGCATCGCGGTCGCGAACTACGAATGGATGGCCGCGCTCATCCTCATCGTCAGTCTGGTTTTTGTGGTGCCGCTGTTCGTCGGCAACCGGCTGGCCACGGTTCCTGAGCTGCTTGAGAAGCGATTCGACCACCGGTTGCGCAAGTATCTATCCGCCGTATCGGTCGTGCTCGGCATCTTCCTCGACGCCGCCGGCAGCCTGTACGCCGGCGCGCTGGTCCTGCAGGTGTTCTTCCCCGGGCTTTCGCTCGGTCTTGCCTGCGCAGGCATTGCCGGGTTCGCCGGCCTCTATACCGCAGCCGGCGGCTTGCGCGCCGTGGCCTATACCGATGTGCTGCAGGCGATCGTCCTGTTCGCCGGATCGATCATTCTCAGCGTGATCCTGTTCGGCCAGTTCGACTACTCGTGGTCGAAGCTCGTCGCTGCCGTGCCCGCGGACAGGCTGTCGCTGTTGCGACCGATCGATGATCCGAATCTGCCGTGGCTCGGCACGCTGATCGGCCTGCCGATCCTCGGCTTCTACTACTGGACGATGAACCAGTATGTCGCGCAGCGCCTGCTCGGCGCGCGCAGTCTCGATGCAGCGGGATGGGGTGCGATCCTGGCCGCCGTGCTCAAACTGCTGCCGCTGTTCTTCATGGTCTTGCCCGGCGTCATGGCCGGCGTGCTGCTGACCGATCTGGCGCGCCCCGATGAAGTGTTCCCGCGCATGGTCGCGGAATTTGCGCCGGCCGGCATCGCAGGCCTGATTCTCGCCGGGCTGCTCGCCGCGATCATGTCGAGTGTCGATTCGGCGCTGAACTCCTCATCGACCCTGCTCACGCTCGACTTCATCCAGCCCCGTCGGCCGAACCTGTCCGTACAGCAGCTCGGCAGGCTCGGTCGTGTCCTGACACTCACGCTGGTCGCTGTCGCCGCGGCCTGGGCGCCGTCGATCGGCGATTTCCCCGGTCTCTTCGCCTACCTGCAGGAAGGCTTCACGTACGCCGCAACGCCGCTGGTCGGTGCATTCATCGTGGCGCTGACCAGTCGCAAGGTCGGCGCGACACCGGCGTTTCTCGGCACGGTGGCCGGCCATGCATTCAGTGTCGGCTGGCTCATTGCGACTCACCTGGGCTATCTGCATCTGCACTTCACGCTGGTCGCCGGAATCCTGCTGGCGTTCACCGTAGCCGCAATCCATCTGCTCCAGATGGTCTGGCCACAGACGGTCGCGGCGGCGCAGATCGCCGCAGTCGACCGGCGCAGGATGCCTGCCCTGAGCCGGCCGCTGAAGGCGGCCGGCGGTCTCATCATGCTGCTCACGGCGCTGCTGGTCTTTCTGTTTCGCTAGCCGCATGCATCGCGACGGCTGCAAGAAAATCCTGACTCCAGCGGCGGATGTCGTTGTGGCAGACGATTTCGTACAGGGATTTGATCCGGTGCTGCGATTCGGTGGCGTTCATGTCGAGTGCCTGGCCGATGACTGAAAGCAGATCGGCAGGATCATGCGGATTGGTCAGCAGCGCCCCCTTCAGCTCTGCAGCCGCACCGGCAAACTCGGACAGCACCAGCACACCGCTGCCGTCGGTGAGACCCTGCACCGCAGAGTATTCCTTCGCCACCAGATTCAGGCCGTCGCGCAGCGGCGTGATCCACATGACTGAGGCAACCGCGTAGTACGCCATCAGATCCTCGAACGGCACACTGCGGAACCAGAACTGCAGCGGTTGCCAGTCGACCCGGCCGTAGCGCCCGTTGATGCGGCCTGCGGCCTGCTCGATCTGCGTCTGCAGGCTCGCGTAGGCCTTCATCTCATTTGCCGCTGGCACGCACACCGCGATCATCGTGATCGCGCCGTGCAGTTCCGGGCGCGTTTCCAGCAGCGCCTCGAATGCACGCAACTTCTCAAGCGTGCCCTTCGTGTAATCCAGCCGTTCGACCGACAGGATCAGGCGCTGCGCGCGCAATTGCGCGCGCAGCGCGATGATCTGCTCCAGCACGCGCGGTTGTGCCATCAACTCTCCGATCCGCTCGACGTCGAGGCCGACAGGATGCGCCCCCAGACGCACGACGCGGCCGTGCACCTCGATCGCCGAAGTCATGCTGTCGAGTCCGACCGCGCATCCGTAGGTCAGATAGCGCGGCGCGCAGTTCTCCCACTCCAGCGCCTTGACCGGCATCACGCCGCGCGCCACGTCGATGAAGTTCTCGACCTGGCGCGGGATGTGGAAACCGACGTAATCACATTGCAGCAGGCTGCCGATGATGGTCCGGCGCCAGGGCAGCACGTTGAACACATCGGCAGACGGAAAGTAGGTGTGGTGGAAGAATGCGATACGCACGTCGCTGCGCATCTCGCGCAGAAAGGCCGGAACCAGCCACAGGTTGTAGTCGTGAATCCACACCGTGGCATTGACCGCCGCTTCGCGCGCAGCGACCTGGGCGAACTTGCGGTTGACCTCGACGAAAACTTTCCAATGGTCCTCACGGAAGCTGGCCCGCTCCCAGAACGTATGCAGCGTCGGCCAGAAGGCGTCCTTCGACAGGCGTTTGTAGAACACATCGACATCGAGTTTCGTCAATGCCACACGCGCGGCAACCAGGTTCGGGAAGCGCTCGACATCCACGGGCGTGCGCACCTCGAACGGCTCGGCCTTGGGGTCCAGTGTCGACCACGCCACCCAGGCACCGCGCTGACCGGTCGAGAACAGACTCATCAGGGTCGGAATGATGCCGTTCGGCGAGGCATGACGACGGCGCACGATGCGACCGTCCTCGATCGCTTCCTCGTAGGGCAGCCGGTGGTAAACGACTACGAGATCCGACTCGCCCGGCTTCTGGACCGCATCGCGCATCGAATCGATGCTGCGGCTGCCGAGAAAGCCGAAATGATGGAGCGCATCGAGAATGCCGCCGCATCCCGGACGCGTGGCCTGCAGTACGCGACCCATCCGCTGTGTGCTCTCCAGCAAACCGGCTTCCGATTCGCCGACGCAGACGCCCTTGAAGCCCTGCTCGAACATGGACAGGTCGTTCAGCGTATCGCCCGCCACGAGCACGGATTCGGCATCGATGCCGAGCGCATCGACGAGCGCAACCAGCGTAGCGCCCTTGTTGACACCTTTCGGCAGCACATCGAGATACTTCGCTGCCGAGAACAGCAGGTCGCACTCAAGACCGGCCGCAACGATATGCATCTCTTCGGTAATCACCTCTTCTTCGCAGAAGTAGCTGCAGCGGCGTTGCTGAGGCGTGGCCTGACGCACGAGCTCATGGAAGCGGCTGAACGCCGCAGCGACCAGCTGCTCGCCTGGCCAGAGACCGGCGATCTCCGATTGCAAAGGTTGAATCGCTTGCAGCGTGGTGCCGTCAACGACCGACGCGCCGACATCGCAGATGATGTAGTCGGGCTGTGGCAGCGACGGATCGGAAAGGAGCGGCAGCACGGTTTCGAGACCACGGCCGGTGACATAGGCCAGCTTGATGTCCGGATGCCGGGCGATCAACTGGTAAAGCTGGTGCCGGTCGGTGGCGCTGCCACCGAGAAAGGTGCCGTCCAGGTCAGTTGCCAGAAGCATAGGAAAAAGATCCCCACTGTTTTCCGGTCAATGGCTGACGAAAGCGAGGCTCACGACATACCCGGAGCCCGATCCGTGATCAGCGCGCCAGACGAAATGGCGCAACATCAAGTACGAATATCGTCGTTCGCAGTCCGCGCGAATGTGCCTCTTGAAGCCGGGAATGGCCCGTCATGTGGGCCGCGGATTGCGCTTGAACAGGACAAGCGCGCGATGAGCCAAAAAAGCTGGCCTCAGTTCTGGCGTCAAGGGCAGAAATGCCGAAATTGTGTGCGCCAGCACAAACCATACCCGATTCTGGACGACGCAGCCAGGTTGCGCCGGATTTTCTCAGCGATGGGATCACTGATCGCGACGTCGTGCGGCGCGATCTCGAACCGCTCGCCACTCAAGCTCGCGCGCGCTCCGTGGAAAGATTTCCACTGCAATCACCATGCAAAACCGGAGACGCCAGTGGATGCCAGCGCGCCTTCGAGACCTGCCCGGCAAACTGGCTTATGCAACCAGCGGAAAAGCTCGTTCGTGGGCACACAGACACAACGCCATGGCGCCAACAGGCGCTAGGTTAAAGCCGAAGCTGTCTCGCTCCGGTTCCGGCCGGCCAACTTGGCCCGGTAAAGCGCGCGGTCGGCCTCATCAAGCACTGAACGCCCAGCGTCCCCATCGACCGGGTAGGCCGCGATTCCTGCTGAAATCGTGATTGTTCCGAGGTCTTCGTCATTGCGGCTTGTCATCTTGAGCTCGGCGCACGCCTTGCGAATCTTCTCTGCCTGCGCATGTCCGTCGCGAAGCGTTGCACCACGCATCACAATGGTGAACTCCTCCCCTCCATACCTGCAGATGACGTCGCCTCTGCGGGTATTGCTGATCAGCAATCGGGCAATCGCCTGAATGACTGCGTCGCCTGTTGAGTGACCGTACTTGTCATTCAACGCCTTGAAGTGATCGATATCCAGCATGATGATCGCGTAGCCTCGTCGATCCTCGAGAGAAAGGGTTTCGCTGAGAAATCTCCGGTTGTACAACGCAGTCAACGGGTCCCTCAGTGAGTTTTCGAGCAGTTCGAGGCGAAGCGCTTCGTTGGCCTTCTCCAAGGCCTCTCGCTCCCGCAGGAACCGGGACGCGGTCCGAATCAGCGGCCACAGCACGATTGCAGTCCCGATCGACGCGATCGCGGTGATCACCTTGAGCGCGGCCTCCAGGCGATATACCGGCTTCCAGATTCCGGCCACGCCGACAAAATGAGTAAGCCCGCAGGCAAAAATGAAGATGCCGAAGAGGACAAACATCCAGCTGAACTTCAGCTCCTTCTGATCCCGGATGAAGATCATCAGGGCAGCCGAGATGGAGACATATGCCAGGCCAATGGTCATGTCGGAGATGACCAAGGTCCACAGCAGGCCCGGCTTCCAGGCCAGACAGTAGCCGTGAGGAAGTCCGGAGCCCAAGAGCGAATCCAGAAAGCTACTCATGTTGACCTCGATGCATTTCCTGCGATGAACGCGCCTCCACAGATGTCACATGCAGGGGCCTCCGGTCAAGCGGACGCGGCACGTCAGCGCATCGGTCATTTTCTGAGTCACGCGCGACGTGGTACGCGAATCGATTGAAAGGCTTGAAGCAGTCGGACACGGGTTCGACCGATCTGCGTTTGAACCTGCGGCTCCGGCATCGCCCATGCCTCCATAACCGACCGTACGTCGGATAATCGATTTTTGGTCGCGCCGCGTGCGTAGCCTGCCGGACTCGCAGTCCTACTCGGAGCGGTCCTATGAAGCGTTGGGATGTAATGGCTGGTATTTCAGGGATGATCGCGGTGCTGGCCTTCGTGTACCTGATTGCCGTGATGGTGAATCCGCAGATCGCTGGATTCAGCGCTTCCGCATTTGCGGCGCTGGCTGCTGGCGTGCTTGGAATCATTGTCGGGATCGTCGGCATGTCGCAAGAGACGAAGACCCAGAGCGCCGTGGCCGAAGCCAACGACGAGACCTTCTCAATGGGCCGGCTGGACGTCTACCGTCAGCTGCAGCGCAGCCGCAGCCGGGGATAAGACGAGCAGGCGTCACTGCAGAGGAGCGTTGCTGGCTGCGGCGGCGTGAGAACGTGGCGCCTGTGTCGCTTCGCAATGCCTGTTCAGACGCTGACGTGTGCCTGTCATAAACAAGGGTAGGGAAGAAGCGATCTCCCTTGATGCCTCCCGCTGCAAACCGCTGAGGCGGCCCTTTCTGTCCGACTGTCCGGTCCGGATCGATAAATGTCGACTGCACTGAGACGATCCAGAGAACCTGCTCAGACCGCGATCACGATCGACATGACTTTCCAGGCGCTAAGCACCTTGACCCGGGCCGCTATCGCTGCAGCAATCGCCCTGGCGATCCCCGGCATGGCCTTCGCAGGCAGTCCGCCTTGGGATGAAGCCCAGCGGCCGCCGGCATCGAACACGCTGAAATGGATTCAGGCGGGCGATGCTCCGCTACTGTTTTCCGACCTGCCTACCGATCTGTGGGATCGGCCATTTGTAGTCACCCTGACTTCAGCCCAAACCATTGTCTTCTACTCGATGGGGCCCAATGGCCTGGATGATGAGGGGCGCCGCGACGATGTTATTCCCGAGGTGCTCAATGATTACTACCGAAGGAGAAAGATCAGGCACTTCTAGCGATCTCCGGACAGCCCGCCCGCATCACATTCGTGCAGCCCGGATGCACAGACGCCTGCTGGTTGTGCCGCATGATCCACGTTGCACGCCCTGTGATTTGACCCAGAAAGAAGGTGAGGCAAGATAGATGATGACTCGGTTGCTCTTCGCGACAGCGCTGGGTTGCATGCTCGGTGCGTGCGCCAGCACCGGCAGGGTCTACGCGCCCGTGTTGGATGAATGTCGCGGCTACCTGTCGCGAGGACAGTACGAAGAAGCCGCGCGCTCCTGCGATGCAGGCTTCGCGGAGATCGAGCGGGACGCAGGCGCACAGCAGGCGAACGCGCATCGGCTGGTTGATCTGGCTTCCAGCGCGATCCGGTTCGGTGATTATCGGATTGCCGAAAAGGCCGCAGGATTGGCTGCTCCCCACGATCGGAATGCGCTCGCGGTCCTCGCCGTCGCGCAGACCAGGCTGGGTGACTACGACGCCGCGATTGCACGCGGAGCTGAATACCTTAAGCACAACGGGACCGAAGCGCCGATGGCGCTGGATGCGATATCCGCGATGGGCACTGCGCAGGCGACGCTCGGCCACCTGGACGAAGCGCGGCAGATGGTGAAAGCCGCCAACCGGGTTGCAGCCGCTGAGCTCGATAGTTTTTCCACGGTCAGCGCCAATTCCCTGGAGGCTTCAGTCCTGTGGCTCGCGGGCGAGAAAAAGGCCAGCGGAGACTTGGCCAGCCGAGCGCTTGCCCTGGCCATTCAGTCCGGCCTCGATACGTCGGCGCTGCTCAGCAATGTCGCCAGGCTGAGATTCGAGGAGGCGAAGTATGACGAGGCGCGCGCGCTGCTCGAGAAATCGCTGGGTGTAGCGCACCTGCAACTCTGGCCTGGACACCCTGATTACGCGAGGACGATGAATGACCTCGGACTTCTGGATTACATGGCGGGTCGCACCGAAGATGCGGAGACCAAGTACTTGCTGGCGCTCAAAGTCCGGAAGCAACGGCTGGGTCCGACGCACACTTCGGTAGCCCAGACCTTGAACAATCTCGGCGCGCTCTATCACCGCCTCGGCGATCTCGATCAGGCGGCGGCACTCTACGAGAAGGCGCTCGATATCAACTTTGCAGTGCTCGGCAGAAGCCACCGACGAACGCAACTGCTATTCGCCAATCTGGAAATGCTCGCCAAGGATCGACGTCACAGCACTGTTCCGCGCCGCGAGCCGAGTATTGATGGTCCTTGAGGAGGGCGTTCTTGGGCCGGATGACTGGCCACTTTCACGAATTTGGCATTCACGCCAATGCATGAATTGGCCGATACTACGCGCCCCCGCTTACTCAATTGCCGCCATGTCCGATATTGCCGCAGCGTTCAAAAGTGAAATCATTCGCCTGTCCAAGAAGGTCATTCGCGAACATCTGAACCCTCTCAAGTCCGCGAGCTTGGCGCAGCGCAGACAACTTGCGGATCTCCGAGATCAGGTTGCTGCACTCAAGAAGGAAGTTGCTTATCTCAGTCGAGCTGCCAAGTCTGCTCCTGCGAAAGCGAATTCTCAGGTCGACAAGGCAAACCTTCGTTTTGTCGCTAAGGGCTTTAAAGCTCATCGCGCACGGCTTGGCCTGAGCGCAGAAGACGTTGCGCTTATCTTGGGCGTCAGCGGTCAGACTGTATTCAATTGGGAAAAGGGAAGCACAAAGCCCCGTGCTGATCAGCTCCCTGCGATTTCGGCACTGCGGAACATGGGTAAGCGTGAAGTCGCCGCGCGACTTGAGGAAATCGCATCCCCTCGAAAAGCCAAGAAGGCGTAACGCAGCGTATTTTCGGGCTGGGGCAGGCGTCGCGAGAAACTCAAGCTGTTGGCGCTCGTCAGAGAAGGACCATTTGAGGGCGATTCTGCGCGGAGTCCGGTGACCAGATGGGGTGCGACAAAGTCACTGGATCAATGCGGACTTTCATCGAAACTGATGGTCAGTCTTTCGACAAGCGCGCTGGTCAATCTGGTGCTAGCAGCAACACCCTGAGGGAACGCGGCCCTATCCAAAGGCAGGGGCACAGCGCGAGCATTTGTTGGGCACTTCAATTCAGATGTTGGCGAGTGCCCAAATCTGGCCAACACTCAAAATGGCTTCTACCTCAGGCCATCAAAAACCAAAAGAGCCCGGCCGAGGCAATGCCCGACCAAGCTCCAAGTTGTTGATCGGCTTCGGAAGACGATTCTGAATGATGATTTTATAGAGCCCTATTTTGTCCAAAATTGTGCTTTATACCTTGTTTTTGCCTAGTATATCCAAAAACTTTAGCCGACGCCATCGCAAAATAGCGTCTCAAAATGTACTTCTGTTTTTGTCCTAATTCATATGTCATAGTATGCCCATCGCGCCTCAAACGGCCTTGGGCAATGACCCTCAACACGACAGGCTCACCCTCAATTGAAGCGACGGCTGAGCACTTTAGCCAGACCATTGCCGACGTCCCGGGTCGGGCCGATATTGCCGCCCTGTCGCGTTGGCTGAAAGTCGGAAACCAACAGCATCTCGAACGCGCCTGCCACCGGCTGATTCAATGCTCGAGGCTGGCGCCATGGCTGATCCAGGTTATCGCCAGAAGCGCCCCCTCCGCTGACGTAGAGCGAGGACTTCGGATGCTCGCCAAGGATGGGCGCGTCGCGAGCTTCCGCGGTTCAACCGAGCAGTTTTCCGTTCTGACTGCCCTGCTGGGCCCCTCGGCCCGGCCGTCGCTAGCCCCGTTGGCGCCGCTGCGCGCAGCGCTGATCAGCGGGCTGGTGCTCAGCCGGAATCAGGAACAGCCGATAGCTGACAGCCATATCGAATCCCTGGCATCGGCGATTCGAGGAATCGAAGATAGGACCGGGCATCCTCTTAGGCGCGCCCTTTTGTCTCTCGGTGGTGTGCCTGTTCCGTCCCAGCTCGCAGATGCTCTGACTTTCTCCGAGGACTCCCCTGAACAGTTTCGAGAGAGTTGGGAGCGCGCCTGGAGCCCTTGGCTCCGCGGTCTGACCAGCTTTCTGACAGCCGGCGAATCCGATCCGCCGGCTCAGACACACAGCGAGGATGAAGAATCTGATCCATCTGAACCCGAGGTCCGGATCATTACCGCACCCCTGGAAGGCGGGGACCCGGGGTTTTCAGATGAACCAGATGATGAGCACGCGCCTTGGGTGAGCTTTGCTCAGCCCAAGCCTGGTCCGTCGAACCTCGTACCGAGTTTGCGCTCCGCGGAAATCCAGTACGCCCATCAGCGGATTCTTCAAGGTAACAGCCATCTACTCACCGAGCACATTGAGGCACTCACCAGAGCGGAGTTCGGACTGGTCGTTAGGCAGCTTCTGAAGATCTCGGCAGACACAGCTGAGCCGCTCCCTCGGCGGCAACGTGCCATTGTCACCTTGCTCATAGGCGCTACTGGCCGCGCCGCAAAGCGCATTTGCGAGGCGGACATCGGACTCACCAGCACCGGAAGAGTATCGCGACTCACCATCAATCTGGCTCGCGGAGGGATTGACGAGCCAGTCCTCGATGTGGGAACCCGTCGGCCGGAGGGACGGGCGAAAAAGCACTTCGAGGCCGCCGACGATCAACTGTTTCTGCCGCTGAATGGAGACGTCGTTAAAAGCCTTCGGTCCATTCTTCAGCAGCAGCCGGTCGCGCGATTGCAGGACTGGTTCGGAGCCGCCTCTGCAGAAGCGGAAGTCGACGGCTTCCTCAAGAGCCTTGAGGAAATTCCTGAGCCAAGTCGAAATCAAGCACGCCTGCGCCGGTGGCTATCGACTGCGGTCCAAGAAGCCGGACTTGATCTGCCTTCCACGATGTTGATCGTCGGCGACACGCTGGGGAGGTCCACCTCCCCGCTTCACTACTATGCACCCAAGCTCAAGAACCTCTACGAGATCCACCGCCGTGCGCTTTTCGATGTGCTACCCGTTCCGGAGATTTCGCCCCCGGGCAGTCAGCGTATCGGGAAAGCTAACGTACTAAAGCTGATTGACGCACGGGCAGGCATAAGCCAAGTGTGCAACAGCCTCAATCTATCGACCACCGCAGAGGAAGCTGCAGATCCGGTACGGGCTACGCAGATACACAATCGCCTAGCGATGTATCTGATGCTCTATATCTGTCTGATCACCGGCCATCGACCGCACAAGGCGCTCTTTCGACTGAAGCGATATTCGTTTGATATCCACTATGGCTTCGCACTGCTAGACGATAAGCGGATCGATGCCGCCCACCGCAATCGGCTCACCGTCCTAACGGCCAACCTGTGCACACAGCTGGAAGCGTTCTTTCAGCACCTGCTCGCGCTTAAGGTGCAGCACTGGATCACGCCAAGGGTGGCCGCCAAGATCGAAGCCATCTTGGACGGCAACGCACCTCTCCTGTGTTTCTTTGACGTTGAGAATGAATTGGTCAGGGGTACACCCGACCACTGGAAGCAAATGTGGCCCGAGGCTTGGGAGAACGTGCAGCACAATTGGTACCGGGCATACCTTGCTACGCACCTGCGCGAGTTAGGGGTCGACGGGACCAGCGCTGCTGCTCACCTCGGACATCTCGAGGCCGCGGGCTATCCATGGAATTCAGACTCCGTGTTGATTCCAATCGACCTCACGACCAGTGTTCAGCCGGCGTTGGAACACATCGAGCAATCGCTGGGTTTCAAGATTCGCCGGGGATTCGCCGCACTTTGCAGCACGCCGCCATCGATACCGCCGCTGCAGGATTGGTCACGGCTATTGGCTGAACACCAAAAGCAGGAACGTGCCCATGCCCAGGAAGAAGCGCGGGTCCGCAAGGCCAGCTTCCGCCGAGTCAAAAACAGGGCACGCGACTGGATTGAGACTACGCTGACGGCCGTCGCGCCGGACTTGCTAAACGTCATCTGGAACAAACGTCGCCAGTCGGTGAACGGACAGCCCTTACCTCCTCCGTCAGTGCTCCGTGTCACACCGGAAACAAGGGAATTGATCCTCGGCAAAATCTCTGACGATCTCGAGAGCCAGCCGATTCTACGCATTGCCGTGCACAACGCCCTGTGCCGCTCGATGCGCCACGCCATGCGAAGCGGCAAGCTCAGCGGTGACGACATCGGGCTGATAATCGCGGCCTCAGCCACTGAACTGGCGCCGTTCCTGGCCCACAACCAAGGGCTGGCCACTATTCAGTTAGGGTTGCTGCGGGATCGCCTGCAAGAGAAGCAATCTCCGAGTAGACCGATACCCTCCGAGATCCGCAGGACATTGGCTCTTGTGCTCTTTGGCGGGTTTACCGACCCAGAACTCATCCTCCAGCTGGCCTGCGCATCAACGCAGAGCATTACGGCAACGCACCGTCACGATGGCATGCTGGTGACGATCGACGGATTGCGCGGCGGCCCTGTCGGGTTGCGAGATCATTGTGCGCTCGCGTTCTTGGAAGCACCGAATGCCCACCCGCTCACGTTGCCGAACGCGGCAGCTCTGAGCCGAGCGCTGTATCAGTATTTGCCTTCTGACCTCGCCGGCTCATCTCACGAACTGCTTGAACGGCTTTGCTCAACGGTAGCAGCTGCCCGGCGAGTAGAGGCGTCAGGCCTCGCGCGAGTAATGCATTCCCACCATGGGTGCATAGACGCGAGTTCAGGAATGCAGAGCGCATTCCTGCATGGCGAGCCAGCACCAGACCCGATGCTTCCGGCAGCAGATTTAGTCGATAGCTGGAACGATGAGGAGGGCGACACGACAGAGGTGTTTCGGGATCGCGCAGTCGCGGGCGACTTGAGGGCTTACAAGAGACTGACGTCATTGACCAACGATCCTCAGACATATCTAGATGGACCGGCGCGTCCAGATAACCCAGTGAAAAAGAAGGTGCACTCAGTTAGTCCCGCAGCACTTGTCCGTGCGCTCGACAAGTTCATAGCGTGCGAACCGCAGCAGCTGACCGTTGTCCGCGCATTAGCGATGTTCGCGAAAGACATGCTTGCGCCGACTACACCGGGCGGTCGCGCCCTCAAACCCAGCACTGTCAGGACCTACGTATCGTCGTTCGGTCGACAGCTGGTCGAACAGTTTTCCGGCAAGGACCTCGACGATCTAGACGAAGACGAATTCATAGAGGTGTACGAGACCATCGCCAACCGGGACATTGAATCGATCTCGCGATGCAGGGCTCAGCTCCGCGACTTTCATGATTTCCTGGTTCGCGATTTTGGGATCGACCCCATTGCCGATGGCGCCCTGGACCTCCCATACACCTCCCAGACCGACAATCGCGCCGCGCACCTCGTGACAGAAGGTGACTACGAACGGGCCCTTGCTTGGTTCATGAGTCAGTTGGCTGTGACCGAGAAATCCAGCGACGTCCGTCTGTCGGCATGGCGGCGACGCTGTCACGCAGCGGCGTGCGTTTTGATTCTGTTGTATCGATCCGGCTCACGCATTTCGGAAGTTGCGTGGCTGAAACACCAGGACCTGCTCTCGATTGAAGGCCTCACGCTACTCTTTATCAAGCCATCGCGCTTTAGGAGACTGAAGACAGCCGCAGCCCGTAGGCTGCTGAATCTCAGCACCAAGCTCTCGTCTTCCGAGCGCGACATATTGACCGGATGGATCTCCAACGAAGTTCTTCGGCATGGAGACTCTTTTTCCCGATCGACGCTGCTGTTTCCAAGTCTGGAAAGTCCAAACGCAGGGATCGGCAGCGGCCCTTTCAGAGTGCTGGTGAAGCTCGCCTTTGCTCAGACAGGCCGCAATATTTGGCCACATCAACTGCGCCACAGCGATATTTCACAAGGCCTCAGGCTTGTCTCTGCAACGGCGGTCGACCGGGAGCAGTACTCTTCCGCTCGCGTTCTGCGCTTTGCAAAGCAGTTCAAAGCCCGGGTTGGCCACGCCTGGTTGACGACGTCCGCGCGGAACTACTTTCATCTGTCGTGGCTCTTCAGATTCACGCCCCTCGAGGTATCGGCGCGGGCCGACTCGCGCGGCTCACTTGCGGCGCTTACGGGCCGCTCGATAGCCACTGTCGACAAAATTCGTCAGCGCGCAAGAACGGAAGCTTACGCTCCGACGCGAACTCCCTGGGCGTCCGCTTTGTACCGGACATCGTTGCCAGTCCGAAGAAGTCCTACTTTGCACCGTCATGGAAAGGGAGCGATGTCCGACGCGGAAGCCATCTCAAAGCCTTTCACCGCACAACACCTTTCCCAACTGCTCTGGGAAACCACGGATGCCCGGCCTTTACCCGTACTTGCGGTGAGCTTTGGACTAAGCACGTCGATGATTGAACTCATCGACAAGGAATGCAGCGCGCTCTACGACCGGTGCGGGTATCGACTTATTGCGCTGCGCGGACAGAAGGGACACGTGGCTAAAGACGACAGGCCCAGGTTATTCAGCGGGTCGAAATTGGATTGCCTTTTGCAGCCAATGCCGCCGCCGCAAGCTCGAACTCTGGGCGACTTATTCCAGCGGTGCTATACGAACACCCATGCCCGGACAAACGTGATGCGCGGATTGGAACAGGATATTAGGAATCTCCGTACGCACCTGATCTTGGCGAGCGTGCCTGTCGGTGTGATTCACATCGCTCTGGAATCGGAGGGAAAGGCAGCCCTGCGAGTCGACGACTCGCAGGGCTTTAGGTTTCTTGCTGGATCCTTGGCAACGCTCGCTGTTTGGTCCGCGCTGACTGAAGTTCCGTCACTCAGTAAATTGAGCCGCGTCTGAACCATTAATGCGCAGACTATTCTTCGTCGATCTCGTCGACGAGGTCATATTCTGAGATGCGAACGTCACCGCGCTTCTTGACGATCGCCACAAGAGTGGTGCCCTCGCGATTCTTGTCGACTTCACCGGCAAAGACGCGCGCACCGCTCTCAAGAATGTAAAAGACTCCGAAAAGATCCGTGTAGACGATACGCTCCGAAATCTTCTTCTCCTTCGGGTTCTTCTGCCCCTTGACAATGTGCAAGAGGTCACGGGTGACCCCTGGAATCTTCGGCAAACCCGATGCGGTCGTAACCTCTGCCTTCTCCTGCGCGTCAACCAAACCAATAATCGCCTTCTGATGAGGTTTGGGGATACTGTTGAGGGGGTCACCCTTAAGAAGGGCGTCCGCGCTACGACTCAGATCCTCAACAGTACGCTTCGCCGCATCCTGCAGATCAGCGCCGACCAGATCGGACTGCGCATCGGTCGTGAGCTTGGAAAAGCCATTAATCGAGATGCTGCCGGCGCTGAAAGTCAGCTTTCCGGTAGACAGCCCGTGCGCACCGGCCTCCGCCTTCAGGCTCGCGGCAAGATTCAACGCAGCTTCAGCAAGCTCTACCGGAACATCGATGCCTTCTGGCCCCATCACGATCTTCGGTGATTTCAGCAGAAGAAGAGCCTGAGAAGCGACGACCTGAGCGTCATGCTCCTTACTCGGAAAAACTTTCGAATGATTGCCCATGATGTGTCTCCTAAACTGTGGTCGGGACCCGCAGTTCCGAGTTAAGCACCCCTGGGAGCCATGCCACCCCTCAATACCCCGGTGCTGGCATAGGGGTTTGAGTACCGGTACCTAAACCCCTATGCCAGCACCGGGGTATCGCAACCTAGTTCAGACTGCTTGAGGTACTGGCAAATCCGATAGAGCGAATCGGCAAGGGCTATTCAGGTCGAGTTTACGATCTTGCTGCCGAGCAGCACCCCTGTTCGGTTCGGTGCGCACTTGGGGTATCGCTACATCCGCTTGGTGGGCCGCTATGGTCAGAGCCACGACGTCTCACTACGAAGTGCCGAACCCCCCGAGCGCACGGCGATTTCTAGACCAAATGCCCGCGACGAGATCCGCTTTGGCATGGTTGATATCTAGTGCGCGTCCAAAGTCGCCACAATCGGAATCGTGTATACGATGAAATTCACGACAGCTGCGAACAGAAACGCCGCGGCGAGGCCTGCAACGCTTCTCGCCGGACGCCGGCTAGTGCGGAGATGATAGATAGCCAGTGCCTCTTCGAACGTTGCTACTTCGATTCCCCAAAGGAGCTCAGCGTCACTGTCAATCAGTCCTTTACTCCGATGATCGGCCTCCGACTATGCTGAGTAATGTCCGGTTTGCGCAGGGCCGTGTCGGTACGCCCGGTATATTGTCGACGGCATTGTTCTTCCTGAGCTCGACAGGTCCGCACTGTGGGGCATAGTCATCTTATTGCTCGCCTGCAGGCGGCGCCTCTCCCGTGAGAATGCGAAACAGAGGCTCATTGATGTAGTAGTTGCTGCGTCCAAACTTGCGCTTGAGCAGCAGCCCATCTTCCGCCAGCACGTCCAGATAGCGCGTGGCGGTGATACGGGAGACCTCAAGGTCTTTCTGCAGGAACTCGATTTTGGTGTACGGAAACGAGAACAGGTTGTTGATCAGGTCTTGGCTATAGAAGCGGTGCTTGGCACGGATACGGTGCTTGTACTCCAGCAGCAGAGTCCTGATGCCCTGTATCGTCGTGATGCCTTCGGCCGCAGTCTTCTCTACGGCATCGAGCATGTACAGCACCCAGTCTTCCCAGGCGTCTTGGTCTCGTACAGCTTGCAGCTTCCCGTAGTAGTCGACTTTTGTGCGCACGATGGCGCGGCTCAGGTAGAGCACTGGAATGTCCAGCAGCTTTTCCTTGACCAGGTACAGCACGTTGATGATGCGACCGGTGCGGCCGTTGCCGTCGTAGAACGGGTGGATGCTTTCGAACTGATGATGGATCAACGCCATCTTCACCAGTGGATCGGCGTCGAATTGCGCGGCGTCGTTGATGAAGCGTTCGAGGTCGCCCATGAGGTCTGGCAATAACTCTGGCGAGGGGGGCGTATAGATAACGCGGCCCGCACCATCCTTGAGTGTCGTGCCTGGCAGCTTGCGATAACCGGGACGGCTTTGTTCGAGCGCCGCCTGAATATCCAGGATGTGGTTGCCCGTCAGAAGCGCAGATTCGCGGACTGCCGAAAATCCGATCTGTAGGGCGTGGGCATACAAGTGCACTTCCTTGGTGGCGGCACTACCGGGCGCATCCGGAGCGCCGTCTCGGAAAAGCTCATCATGCGTGGTGACAATGTTCTCGATTGCCGAACTTTCCTTGGCCTCCTGCAGACCCAGGGTGCTAATCAAGATGGCCTGATTCGGGATCGAGGCGACCACACCCTTCAGTTCCGCCAACTGGCGGTTGGCCGCGACCAGCTTCTTAAGCACTGCCGGCGTTTCGAACCGGGCTGGGTTGATGGCTTGCGCAAGCGACCTGGGCGGTGAATAAGTGCTCATTTTTGAGCCCCCGTGAATGACGTGTATAGTTTTTGCCACTTTTGTATGCACGTTATACACGATATGTATAGCTTCATGCCGTGCTGCGATGGACTGTTACCGCTGATCCAGGATTAACCAACCTGCACTGCTCATGCTGAATCGCTGGCCATACATGGCAATGCATCTCGATACAAGAACATAGATTGACTAATGTTCTTGTAGAAAAGAACATTGTGGCTCTATTGTTCTCTCATATAAGAACGTTATGGCTGTCGGCACTCAAACGATCCAGCGAGAGCATCTGCGAAAGCAGATCTCGAAGATCGCCGCCTTGGCGGCGCTAAATCGCCCACCGTCGGGGTGGATCAACACCGCGCGCACCGCACTGGGCATGTCTGGCGCCGCGCTGAGCAGGCGCCTGGGCGGCGGCCGTACCTTGGCGGCCAATCTCGAACACTCCGAGAGAGAGGATCGGGCCACGCTCAGAAGCATGCGCGAGGCGGCCGAAGCTATGGGCTGCCGTTTCGTCTATGCGATCGTTCCGCCCGAGGGGCAGTCGATCGAAACACTGGTCGAGGCTCAAGCGCGGCGACGCGCAACGCAACTCATCCGGGAAGCGGCCGTGCACATGCACCTGGAAGCGCAACAGCTCGGTGAAGAAGATGCGCGAACCGAGCTGGAGCGCATCACCTGCGAGCTGCAGCACCATCTGCCACGTGATTTCTGGGATCAGGATCAACGTGATTGCTGAACCCGCTGGCGCGACCCCGCTCGATCCAATCGAGTTTGAGGGTTTGCGCTTCAAGCACGTCCAGACACGCGGCGAGCTCGACTGACTGGAACAGGCCGACATCATTGATAGCCTGCGCTGGATGAGCCGGCAGAAGAATCCATACGTGCTGTCGGAAGCGTTCGTCTTTTGTCTTCAAACGCACGGCTATCGCAGCTTGGACACTTCATCCTGATTGCCCCGACGCGCTAGTACTCAACCCACTCAATCTCGTAGCCCCAGGCCCGGGGTTCAGCACCACAGCGAGCGCAAAACGGGAAGTCGTTCGCGGTGCGCCTGGCAAAACCAGCAGCGCACACGACGCACGTTCGATCTGTCAGTCGCTGTGCAAGCGCAACAGCGTCCCCGAGCTTCTCGTCGCCGCCATGAACGCTCAATCTGCCTTGTTCTATTTTGAAGCCGACCGTCTCTACTCCGAGTCGTACACCCTCCCTCAGCACTGCCATGACAAACCGGTGCCATGCCACGGGCCAGTGCGACTTTCGATCCAGTCTCACGCCCACTCGCGCCGCTTCGTCATAGAGATCGTCGTTCATAGACCCACAACCAGCAGAACCACGTACATCACTATTCCAACGACGAACGACGCGGCGCCGACGACGATATAGGGCATGGGGTCATTGCCTGATGCATAGCCCATCTTCTCGCCCAGCAAACAATGGAAGTTCCAGATCGCGCAGAGCGGCAGCACCGCGAGATCCAAGCCGGCCACCTTGAGCAGGATCATGCACAGGGTATTCGTGATCAGCGTGTAAACAGCACATTCAACGATCTGATATCGCGTCAGGCGTTCGAATCGCTCAACAATTCCCAGGTCCGCCGCCCTCATGAGAACGCCGCCATGAAGGGAACCAGTGACTTCGTGCTCACATCTGTCAGGGCTGAGGGCGGCGCAGATTCCGGATGGTGCATCGTGATCTCCTTGAATGGTCATTCCAGAAAAGCACGACTTTTGAATCGAGCAAATTTCGCCGCCGACCAATCCGCTCAACGGCGCAATCAGGGACTGCTGACCCGGCAAATTGGGGCAACCCGGAGAGAACGAGTCATCTCCCGACAAACGGTGCTGCGCCGCTGTCGGTGCTGAGAATAGGATGGGATCTCTGCAGCGATCTCGGGAACTTGGTTCGATGCTGATCGGCAAATCGAAGAACGGAGACGGCCCCGACGTGGTCCATCCCGACGGAACGCGCGAGAAGTTCGTCCCCACCGCGGAGGCGATTGCCAAGGTCGCGGCGATTCGTCGCGGCGTCACGGTCGGCACATTGCCACCCATCCCCAAGCGTTTACCCGACGTCGTAAGCAATGCGAAGTTCCGCAGGATCGGCGAGCTGATCAAACGAAACGCGTACAGCGTGCGCTTCGCGTAAGGCTATTACTCAGGATTCCACAGCGGCATATCCCCGAAGAAGCCGAACCCTCTATAGCCGGGCTGGCCTGAACGGCAGGGACTTCGACAGCCACAGCGAACGATGAAACCCCGCATCAAGCCGAAGCTGACCGTGATCTCCGGAGGTTCCGTCCGAGACGCAATCTGGCGCGAGCTGATGGAGGAAATCATCCAGCCGCGGGCGCTCGACATCAAGAAGGTTAAGGCGTTGGAAGCAAAGCTCACGCCGAGGGGAAAGCTGCGCTCCGGAAAGAACGACTCAGAACCCGATGGTCGAATTGAATCGTAAGAAGACGTTTATGCCTGCCGAGGACATCTTTGTGTAAAGACCACATTGAACGATCTGAAGAAGCTCCTGTGCACCGAACGAATACACCTGCCGAGCTGCTGTGCAGCAGCCGTCCCCACGCTGGTGCTCCTGCCCGGGCATGGGGTCAAACGTCCGGCACCACGGGCGCCGAGGCGCCCTGCTCCTGGATCGTCAGGGCCATGTTCACCGGCAGCCGGAGCTGTTCGTAGAGCATGGCTTCCAGAATCCGCTGCTGCCCCGCATCGATCCCGGCCGAAGCGATGTCGGCGACCTGCACCTCGATGCGCGTCGCCTCGTCGGCTTCGATCAACTTGAGCAGCCAGCGTTCGAAGGTGGTGACGCCCTTGATCTCGACCACGAACAGGGCACCGGGCACCAATCCTTGGCGGGTGACACGGCCGGGGCCGGCCTCACCCGACTTCTTCTCGTAGACGAGCGTCTCGCTCACCCCATCGATCAGCTTCACGCTGAGTGCGTCGCAGGTCGCGGCCGGGAACACGAGGCCATCGGCCGGGATATAGGCGCGGGCCGGACGCTCCATGTCGAGCGCACGCATGAATGCAGGTCGCTGCGCCTCGCGCTTGGAAGTCATTTCGCTCCAGACCATCGACGCCGACCGTTCCTCGGCACCCGGCCCGGGTAGACCGGAGACCCCTTCGGCGGTGATCGGTGAGAAGTGCGGTTTTCCGTTGCGGGCGATCCAGCTGACCATCGCCTTGCCGCTCACCAGCTTGAGCGACTCGCAGGACTCGCTGAGAAACGGCGGGGACTCGACGCCACTGCCGGATTGCACCTTCGCCGTCGTCTCGCCGACGACCATGCAGGACAGCGCATGGGCCGCTCCGGGCGCCAACCAGATGCCGAGCATGGCGAGGGTGCGGATACTGCTCAGCGTGGAGGATGTCATAGCCGATATGCCTTCATGGTCGATGTGCCCGGCAGGAGTGACGGACGGGCCAGATGCGAGAGAACTTTCATGCAAAATCCTTACCGGAATGGGATCGCCGGCGCAGAGGGCTTGCGATGTTCGAACAGGAAGTCGCCGCCACGCTGGTGGCCGGCATCGGCGGCGGCCGCGTAGCGCGGCAGCTGTGGCAACTTACGCTCCACCGCGATGCGTATCGGGACGAACAGCCGGGCGCCGGCTTCCCAGCGATTCACGGCTCGGAGCTGCTCGACCAGATGCCAGGCGAACACCGAGTGCCCGTTGCTGCCGCTGTCGGCGACCGGCTCGTCGGAACCGGAGGTCATCACCGCGACGGTGCGCCGGTCCAGATAACTGCTGGACTCGGGCCCGGCACCGCCGGCATCGATGTCCTGCGCAGCGGCGAAGCTGCCGGAGTAGCAGCTGTCGATGATGACCGCGACCTGGTTCGACTGGATCATCGACAGCCAGCGCGACACGTCAGCGTTGGAGATCCAGCCAGCGGCGTCGCTGGCGCTCGCATCCGCGGGAATCCAGTAGCCGCGTCCGGTCTTCTCGACCAGCTCGCCGTGCCCGGCAAAGTAGATTACCAAGCTGTCGGCCTGGTCCATCTCCATGGCGATCCGGTTGAGCGCCAGCACGATCTCGCGCCGGCGCGAATTCTCAAGCAGCTCGACCTCGTAGCCCAGTTGCGCCCGCAGCGCCTCGCCGACGAGGCGCGCATCGGGCACGGCGCTGGTCAGCTGCGGAATCCTTGCATCGGCGTACCGGTTGACGCCGATCACCAGCGCCCGCTTGCGGGCGATCTGCGGGACTGCGGCGTCCAGTGCTGCAGTGCCGGGCTGAGCGTCGCGTCGCCGTCCGGCCCGCTGCTGGACCTGCTGCGGCGTCACGATGCAACGGTCCCACTCGTCCTCGCGCACGGACACGCAGGGCGCAAGGTCTGCCAGTTCTGGATCGCTTTCGAGCCCCGGCAGCGCCGGTGAGAGGATGGTGTCCATGATCGCATCGCGCTCGTCGAGCACGGCCTGGACCTGCTCACGGCCCAGCTCGTCCAGCGGCACCGCACCGAACTGCAGATCGCCATCCGCAGGATCGCCCCGGTCCTGCGGCAAGTCCGCAGGACCGGGCTGCAGGGCGCGGATCACGGTGTGCTCGATCGGGCTGCGCAGTGGCGGCGGGGTCTGCGTCGGCACGGGAGTGGGCACCGGCGTCGGGACAGGTGTCGGCACCGGCGTCGGGGCAGGCGTTGGCACCGGAGTGGGTATCGGCGTCGGGACTGGAGTGGGAACTGGCGTGGGTACCGGCGTTGGTATCGGCGTCGGGACGGGCGTGGGAACGGGTGTCGGCACCGGTGTAGGGGCTGGCGTCGGGACCGGCGGCGGCGCGGGAGGTGGCGGCGGCGGCGGCGCGGCCTTGCCGATGACCAGCTGATTGGACAGATAGCCTGCGGTCAAGTCAGTCGCGCCGAGGATCGGTGCATCGAATGCGCCGACACGCGTCGCGTAGCCCAGCACCGGCAGCAGTTCGCCTGGGGCCTGCACGTAGCCTCCGATGTACGTCACCTGCACATCGCCATCCAGCGTCGCCTGACCGCTGACATCGAGCCGATCAACTATCACGGCGCTGCTCGCGTCGATCGCCAGCACGCCGGAATCGGTCTGATTAAAGTCGCCGCTGATCAGCAGCGATCCGTCGGGTGCGAGGGTGCCATCGTTGACCAGGCTGCCGCCCGGCACGGCGATCTCGCCGCCGCCGGTGATCGTGCCTGTCACACCGTTGCTGAATCCCGAGGCAACCGTCAACAGCGAGGTGTCGTCGATCTCGACCCGATTGCGATTGACGAGTGCGTGATTGGTCACCGAGATCACGCCGGTGTTGATGCTGCGGATCGTACCGTCGTTGAGACCGATGCCTTCGATGTCGATCGTCGCGCCGTCGGCCCGTATCAATCCTGTCGCGTCGTTGTTCCAGGTGCCGTCGGAAATGACCATCGTCGCGCCGGCATCGGCAACCAGGGTTCCGGCGTTGCCCGACATCCTCCGCAGCCGCAGCGAGTCATCAATGGCATTCACCGTGATGCCGGCACCGATGCGCATGGAGTCGGCTGCCGAGGCTCCGATCTCTGCCTCATAGCTGAGGCCGGAATCCACACCGAGATTGGTGGAGATGATGGTGCCGGAGCCGCTGACCAGCTGTTCGCCGCCACCGCGCAGCTCGATGCGTCCACCGGCAGCTGGCGCTGCCACGCTGTCGGTCAGGAGCTGGACCGTGGAATTGTTCAGCGCCAGCCCGCCGAACACCGCCAGCACGCTGTCGGCCTCTACCGTGGTGGTCAACCCTGAACCAAGAGCAACGTCGGTGAACACGGCCTCCGTTCCAGCCGCTGCGCGCCACTCGCTGGTGCCCGCGCTGCTCGTGATCGTGCCACCGGTGAGCGCGCCGCCGGAGAACAGCACGTCACCGATGCCCCGCTCCAGCGCGGCATTGGTGTCGTAGATAACACCCGTGTTGTTCCACAACCCGCCCGTTCCAACCTCGTACACGCCGCCGGCTGATCGTCGGACTGTGCCCAGATCTGCGGTGCTGAACGCCGAGCGGAACGAGATCAGTCCGCCGTTGGCATCCAGTGCCCCGTTGTTGTCCCAGTCCCCGAACATCAACACCGTCCCGCCTGCGTTGGCGCGAATCTGCCCGGCACTGTTGACCCACACTGTGGCGGGTGCGAGTTCGTTGATGTGGATGGTTCCGCCGTCGGCAACGATCAGGCTGTTTCCGAGCTGCACCAGGCCGGTGATGTACAGGTCGTTTGCCTGAGAGCTGATTGTCGGCGCGCCCCCATTGAAGATGTTGACCGTTGCACCCGCAGCTGCCGAGATGAATGCGCTGTCGGCTATCGCACCACCGCCGAAAATGCCCGAGACGATCGTGCCGCTGCCGGTCAATCGGCCGTCGGTACTGCCGGGACCTCCTGACGTACTGTCGAGAAACAGCAGCGTGCCGCCGATTTCACCCAGGCCGACGTTGCTTGCAAGCTGCAGCGTTCCGTCGAGCTGCAGGTCGTCGACAACGCTCAACACGCTGTTGGCGGGAACCGTCATCGTCGTCACA
Organism: uncultured Salinisphaerales bacterium; assembly: GCA_964507195.1. Taxonomy (GTDB): domain Bacteria; phylum Pseudomonadota; class Gammaproteobacteria; order Nevskiales; family Nevskiaceae; genus Solimonas. The sequence goes on from CAZDPA010000002.1 coordinate 35,597, forward strand.
CCGGGAAGCACGACGTTCTCGAAGGTGACGTTGGCACCCGCTTCGATGCCAACCGCAATCGCCACGCCCGAAAACAGCCGGGCATTGCGGATTGCGGAGCCGTTGGTGATGTCCAGCGTGCCGCGGGAGATACTCACAAGACCGGTGTTCGTGGCGCTCCCGCTCTGACCGAGATCGAGCGTCGCATTGAGAACCGTACCTGCGCCCGGATTGATTCCGTTGAAGTCGGGCCGCAGCGACAGATCCAGCCTGCCGCTTGCGCTGGTGTTCAAGATATCGGCGTTGATGATGATGTTGTTCGTCGCCTCCAGCTGCAGCCGTGCATCGCCGCCGGCGGTCTTGACGATGTCGTCCGCGATCGTGATGTTGCCGGGCTCACCCGAAACGCCGGCTGTGGTGATCGTCACATCGGTGCCCAGGTCCAGCGCGGCTTCGATGTCGTCGCGGTCGATCGTTGCGCCGGTGTTGTTGGACCGGAAGAAGTCCCCCGCCGCATTGACGCCCTGGGTGATGTTGAGGGTCGGCAGATCGGCAATCGTGATGTCGAAAGGATCGATCAGCCAGGTGCCCGCGAGCCCGCTGGCCGCGCTGGCATCGGGCGCTGTGCCGATCAGCAGTCCCCCATGCGATGAGGTTTCGATGAACCCGCCGTTGCCGCCATTGGCGCCACCGCGCGCCGTGACCGGACCCAGTGCCTGCGTATCGGTGGCCGACCACAGCAGGATCTCACCGCCGTCACCGAGAACGGTGGCGTCCGCACGCAAGGCTGCTCCGGCTCCGATGTGCAGTGAGCTCGACATCGGCGCCGGCCCGTCAGGCGTGGCCGTCAGGATGCGGCCACCGCCCAGTGCGCCCGACGCATCGACGACCGCGCCGCTCGATATCGTCACTGCGTTGCCCAGTAGCTTGATCGTGCCGCCGGTCCCGGTCACGCTGCTGGCGTCGACCGTCCCCCGCACATCCAGCGCGTCGGTGGCAGCCAGCACGATGCGCCCCTGCCCGTCGAGCTGCAGGCTATCGGCTCGCAGCAGGCCTTCGGTGTTGACGACGCCGCCGTAGACGTCGATCTGTCGTGCCTCGACCTGGCCATCGGCATGGGCCACGCCATCGGCCAGCGGCACGCGGAAGCTCAGGTTCGGCAGACCGGTGTCCACCAGTTCCACCGAGTTCGCCGCCAGCAGGCCCACCTGTCCGCCCGGTGCAGCAATCCGGCCGCGATTGTCGATGTCCGGCGCCACCATGAAGATCTGCCCGCCGTAGGGCGTCGTGATCTGGCCCGCATTGACGATGTTGCCCGCGCCGCCGTCAGCGGCATCCAACGCGTAACGGCCGCTCGAAAAGTCGGCGTCGCTCAGGTGCAATGACGACGCCACCAGGCCGCCGACATCGATGCGCGAACCTTCGCCGAACAGGATGCCGTTCGGATTCACCAGCCAGACGCGGCCGTTGCTGGTCAGGCTGCCGAAGATCTGGCTCGGGTCCTGGCCCAGCACGCGATTCAGCACCTGGCTCTGCGCGTTGTCCTGCTGGAAGTGCACGCCATGGCCTGCGGCAATCGAGAACGACTGCCAGTCCAGCACCGCATTCGGGCTGGTGACCAGGTTCATCTGCTGGCCTTCGATCGTGCTGCTCGCCGTGCCGTTGACGATCTGCATCCCGGTTGGCAAGGTCGTCGCCAGCGCACGCACGGGATGGAGTGCGATGGTGCCGGCCAGCAGCAGGCGCCCGAGCATTGCGCTCGCCGCGCCGCAGCCTCCCGCAGTGGATCGGATGTCGGGCGCTCGCATCGTCATAATCCGTAGCTCAGCGAAACATGTGCGCCGAACTCGCCGGCCTTGGTGCGCGGGCCGCGTTCAAGCGTGCGCGCCAGGTCGACACGCAGGGACCACCGGTCCTGATACCGCCAGCGCAGTCCGGCGCCGATGCTGGACGCTGCGCACGACGAACCCGCGATATCACAGTAGATGCCGCCGCTGTTCTCGACGCGCCCCCAGTCGACGAACGCCACCCCGTTGTAGAGCTGGCGCGCTGATGATCCCGTGCCAGATCCCAAGAGCCACGGTGCGCTGACGAATTCGATCGAAGCCGACTGCCCCTGGTCACCCGCGAGCTCGCGTTCCTCGTAGCCGCGCACCGAGCCCGCACCGCCGACGCCGAACTGCTCACCCGGAATCAGCGTGTCGTCGCTATGCTGCAGGCTGCTGCGCCAGGCGATCGTGCTTCCACCCGCCAGTCGATAGCTCGCCGCGAGGCCGCCGCGCAGGACAGCGTAGCGCCGCGTCGCGCCGCCCGCGCTTGCCACGGCGCTCCCGGACTGCACGCCGAATCCACCGCTGGAAAGATTGCGCGAGTAGCTCAGGCTGAGGTTGTAGCGATCGGCAATCCTCGCCTCGTAGCCGAGTGTCAGTGGCCGGACCCTGATTTCCGTTCCCGCCGAACCGCAGCCAGCCGAACCGAGTTCGCCCACCGAGCACCCGCTGTCGTAGCGGCGTGCGTCGAAGCCGAGCTGCGCACGGTGGCGCACATCCAGATAGCGCGGCAGGAAGTGGCGATAGCGCAGACCCAGCGCATGGCCGCGTCCGGTGAAGAAGGCATCGCCGGCAGCCGTCGGGATGTCGCGGCTCTCGACATCCGAATAGTTGGCGACCAGTTCGACGGCCGACAGATACCGGTATAGCGGAATCTGATAATTCAGGCTTGCCGCATTGCTGTGCGCGCCGTCGATCGGCGACATCTCGGCGCGCATTCCGAGCATCTGGTCGCGATCAAACAGATTGGCGTGACGCAGGCTGTACGACAGCCGCCAGCGGCCGGTGGCGTCGCTGCCGGTATTTTCCACGGCGGCCGACTGCTGCAGCGGATCGCGGTCGCTGGTCACAACCAGCGCATCGACCTTGCCGGCGGTCACGCCCGGCTGGAACGTGACGCGGGTCGTCTTCGCGGGGTTCTCGTTGACCTGCAGCAGGTTCGCATCGATGGCGACCAGGTCCGGCGTGCGCATGATTTCCAGGCTCGGCAGGCTGCGCCGGATGTTCTGATCGCTGTAGATGCGATTGCCCTGGATCACGATGTTGTCGAGCCTGCCCTCGATGACCTGCAGGTGAACCGTGTCATCGACCACCGTCTGCTCCGGCAACGCAACCACCACCGCGCCGAAACCCTCCCGTCGATATGCGTCCTGCAGGCGATCCGCGATTTCACGGACCTTGTCGATCGTCACCGGCCCGGCCACGGGCTGAAGGATGTCCGCGAGCACATCCGCCGACAGCAAGGTGTTGCCGTCCGCGGCGAAATGGATCGTCGGCACGGCTGACGTCAGTTGCCCGGCGCGCTGAGCGGCGGCCGGGTGCACCGATGCGAGCTGAATGCCCGCCAGCAGCAAAGTCGAGACTCGCCGCCCCGGCAGGACACTACCGCCCCGGCGATCGCGCGGGCCTGCCCGGGCCTGATGCATCAGTGCCCGCCGCCGGTGGTGGACACGGTTGCCGCATACAGCAAGGACCCGACCGGGAACAGCGTCTGCATCAGCAAGCCCAGCAGTGCCAACGCGCCCTCGGCCGCCGCGCGAACCCGGCCGATGCCCAGTTCGCCGGCATTCACGCCCCAGGCGATCCGATCGTTGCCAAGGCGCAGTACCGCATACGAAGCGGCCAGGCTCTTGAGCTCCATCTGGATCGGATGGCTGACCACCTCGTGCCAGACATGACGGAGGCTCAGATGCGCGTCGACCGCCACCTGGCCCCAGTTCCATTTCAGCAACAGGTAAGCCAGCACCATTGTGGCCGAATAGCTGGTGGGTACCCAGTACCCGGCGTGGGCGCGCAGCACGGCGGCGAGCTGGGCCATTGCCGCAATCAGTGCGAGCACCACGAACACGAAGACGATCGGCTGGATGCTGGTGAGAAAATAGCGATGCCCCACCATGTGCGGCGTCGGCGCCGCCAGCACTTCGGCGAACAGGATGCTCGTGTACCTCAGCACCACGCTGCACAGCGTGACGAACAGCAGCGCCACGCACACCGCAACGAAGTGCGAAGCCTCGCGCTCGTCGGTCAGACCGCCCGCCAGCGCCGCAAGATGGACGTTGACGCCGAAACGATCGCCGAACGGTGAGCCGAAGATATCGGTCTGGCCCCAGGCACCGCCGACGACAATCCACTCCGGCCGCACCATGTCCAGCACCTGGCCCAGCGCTTCGAGATCACCGTTGAAGGGAATGGTCAGCCCGCTCGCCAGCACATGCGGCGACATCGGCATCAGCTTCTGCACGAACGGCACCGCAGGATCGGCGCAGGTGCCCGGCGCGGCCAGCGCCGCGTCGGCCAGCCCGCCGACGTACTGGTGGGTCAGCTTCGGGTAGCCGAACTCGTTGGGGATATACGGCAATCCAAAGCTCAGCCCCTGCGCGCACAGCGACTGCCGCCACTGCCGCAAGTTCGCGATGTCCTCCGGCGTGCCGGCATCGACCGCCGCCAGCACCCAGCGCTGCGGGTTGGCAAGGAACAGCTGGTCCAGCGTGTGCTGGCCGGCAGCCTGCCCAGGCACCGGCGAAAGATCGAGATCGAGCACGATGCGCTTCGCATCCGGCGCGTGGCGGTCCACCACGGCCAGCAGCGCCGCGGCGCGGTCCCGGTCGATCGGCGAGCGCGCGCCGAAGTAGCCCTGGTAGCCGGCGTCATCGATGGCCACCACCGCGACATTCGGCAGGCGCGTCGTGTCAGGCGTCAGCGCCGCCGCCCGCGTGACGTCATACGCCGACCAGCTGCTCGCGAGGTACTGCCAGGTTCCGGTGGATGCGACGAGCGGCAGCATCGCGATCAGCATCATCGGCCCGCGCAGGGTATGGAGCAGCAACTCCTCCCACAGCATCAGCAGGAAGTCCCTCGCGACAGGGATCACGCGCGCACCGTCATCGCGAGCGCCGTGAGCAGGGTTCCGCGTTCACCGCATCCCTTGCATCGGCAACGCACTAGAACTTGCTCCTGACGAGCGCAACGGCGATCAGTGCACCACGCCGCCAGGCCTCCGGCTGTCCCGGCTGGGTCTCGTACATCCGCTCGATCATCGACAGGTTTTCCAGCGCGTCGTGGGCGCGGACGTCACGGATGAACTCCAGGGCCTGCAGAAAGCCGCGCTGCTCGTCGATGACGAAATCGATCCATTCACCCGACTGGACCTGATCTTCCGGTCTTCGCATCGAATTGCCTGATCCGCTCATCGGCGGTGTTCCCCGTGAGTGCAGCGATTCGGTCAGCCCCCGGCAAAGTCCCACTGCAGCTGCAGGCCGACGAGGCTGAAGTCGAAGTCGGACGACGAGCGCCAGTAGTCGGCGGCCAGGCCCAGGGAGACCTGAGGCGTCAGGCTGGCGCGCACGCCCAGGCCCGCGGTCCAGCCCATGCCGGAATCGGAACGCTCGATGCTCATCGCGTCGGTGCGCACCGTCACCGCGCTGTCCCACAGGTAGGCGCCGCCGCGTGCGTTGAGCGCGAAGACCGGATCGAGCCGCTGCTCGCCGACAACGCCCAGCCGCACGACACTGCCGAGGCCCTGCACCTGCTTTGCAGCAGCGGCGAGCAGGGGTTCGAGCGTCGGCGGCGCGGTGCCGCTGAGCGAGACTTCCCGGCTCTCGGCGCGCAGATAGCCCAGCTCCGCGCTCAGGAACGGCAGCAGCCGGTAGCCGGCGTACAGCTCCGCACCGAAGCTGCCGTCGTCCGCACGCGCGTCCACCGCATAGCCTTCGCGCTGCAGATTGCGGCTGATCTGGCCATCGTCCGCCGAGGTGAGCGCATGGCCGATGCGTGCGCCGACGTAGGCATTCGACAGGTCCAGCGCATGGGACGGTGCTGCGCAGGCCAGCGCCAGTGCTGCTGCGATGCGCAGATCTATCCGGCGACGCGCCGGACCGGTCTGTGCGCGGGTCTCTCGATACACCGCGCCGTTGGCGCGGCACTCGAGACGAACGGAGTGGGTTTGTACTGGCTTGGATAAAAGCCATGAAGCCCGTTCGGGATGATGGTGTGTCGGCTCAGATGCCCCCACTGCACCCCGCTCGGGTCGAGTGCCGGCGCAGCCGGTGTATCGAGACACCGCAGCGGACCGCGCCGCAGACAGTCGTCGCAGCAGCGCACCCAGCGCCAGCACGATCAGCAGCCACGGCCCGGCCGCACCGCCGCCTTCGGCCGTCACCGTGACCGGTGGCAGCGCGGTCGGCGTGCTGATGCGGAACGTCGCTTCGCGGTCGCCGATGCTGAGCGTCACCTCCAGTGTCGTGCCGTAGGTCTCCGGGGCCACGGCGCGCAGCTGCACCGTGTCGCCCAGGCGCACCACGCCGGGCTCGGCCGTGAACTCGCCGCCGTTGATGCGGTACTCGCCGCCTTCGATGCGGATCGATACCACCGTGTCGATGCCCAGGATCGTCACCAGCTCACTGAGCAGGGTCTCGCCCGGCTCTGCGCCTTCGATCGTGCCCAGTTCGATCACGTCCGGCATCCGGTCCGGTGGTGGCGGCGTCGCGGTTGGCGTTGCGGTCGGCACCGCCGTCGGCACCGCCGTCGCGGTAGGTGTCGGAACGATGGTCGGCACCGGCGTCGGTGTTGCCGTCGGCACCGGGGTGGCAGTAGGTGTCGCGGTCGGTGTTGCTGTCGGCACCGGCGTTGCAGTCGGCGCCACGGTCGGCACCGCCGTCGGCGTCGCCACCGGGGCGCTGCGCGTGGTGACGGTGAAGCCCGCGCTCACACCGCCGATGGTCAGCGTAGCCGTCACCGGCGTGTCGAACGAGGCCGACGCGGTGGTGCGCACCCGCACTGTCGCGCCGTTGACCACCGTGCCCGGCGTGCTGGTGAAGGTGCCGCCGTCGATGCTGTATGCGCCGCCGCTGATGCTGATCGGCACATCGACGTTGATGCCGGACACCGTGATGCCGGTGCTGGTCTGCACGCTCGATGGCGCCACCCCCGTGACCGGCGTGAAGCTGAAGGCGTCCGGCGTCGTCAGGCTGCCGAAGCCACTCACATCGACGAACCTGGCGACAGGAAAGTCCGCGCCGGCATTGCTGGCGATGCCAAGCCGGGTATCGGCAGCGCCCGCAGCCGTCGGGCTGTAGCGCACCACGACCTCACACTCATCGTCGTTGTCCTGCAGCGGTGCCGGCACGCTTGTGCAGGTCTGGCTGACGACGCTGAACGGCGCGTCCGGATCAAAGAGCCCGATCTCGGAGATCGTGATCCCCGCAGTGCTGGGGTTGCTCTCCTGGGTCAGCGTGACGGTGAGATCGGCGGTGCTGCCCACCGGTACATTGGCGAATTCCAGAGCGGTAGGCGTGAACGTCATGTCGCGGTCGACGACTTCCATCTGCAGGGGCAGCGTGGTGCTGACGGTGCCGGTAGCGGTGTTGGTCACCACCAGCGACCCGGTCTGCGAGCCGATGGGACCGGCGGTGAAGGCTACCGAGATGTTGCAGCTTGCTCCGGGCGCCAGAGTGACGCTGCAGGACGGGATAATGATATTCAGAGGATCAGCTGGCAGCACCGCCAGGCTGAAGCTGAGCGGGATGTTGCCGTCGTTGCGCAGAGTCACATCGCGCGGCACAGCCCCAGCGCCAACTTGAATCTCGCCATAATCCAGGACGGCAAGATTGAACGCCGCCAGCGCCTGTTGGCCGGTGCCACTCAAACCCACGTTCGCGGGGGCTGTCGTGGCGCCATCCACCAGACCGAGCGCGAGGCTTGCGGCATAGTCCGCGGGCACGCCGGCCGTGGGCGCGAACTGGACGATCACCGAGCAACTGGCGCCGGCAATCAGGCTGGCGCCGGTCACGCAGGTGCCGCCGGTCACGCTGAACCGCGCGGGGTCAACACCGCCAAACTGCGGCGCCGCAATCGTCCCCGGCACATTGCCGTTGTTGGTCAGCAGCAGCGTGCGCGTGTTGGTGCTGCCGGCCGCGATGCCGCCAAAGGCCAGCGCTGCCGCATCCAGGTTCAGCACCAGGCTGCGTGCCACGCCGGTGCCGCTCAGGGGCAGCGTGCGCAGCCCGGCGTCAGACGGAATGTTCAGCGTCTGCTCCTGCAAACCCGCCGCATTCGGCGAGAAGCGCACGCCGAAACTGCAGGTGTTGCCGCCGCTGCCGCTATCGAACGCAATCTCTTCACCGGAGCAGGTGTCGTTGACGACGAAGTAGCGGCCGATGCTGGCCGGGATCTGGCCCACCGTCAGCGCCGCGCTGCCGGTGTTGCGCAGCGTCACCATCTGCACCGCACTGTCCTCACCGACGATCACGTTGTCGAAGGCCAGCGACACCGGAGTCAGTTCCACGCCCGGCGCCACGCCGATGCCGGAGAGCGGCAGCGTGCGCTCGCCGGCCGTGGACTGCACGCGCAGCACGGTGTCCTGCTCGCCGGTCGCCTGCGGGTTGAAGCGGACCACGATCGTGCAGTCGTCGCCCGGATCGGCCAGCACGCCGCTGGCGCCGTTGCAGTTGTTGGTGATGCTGAAATCGCCCATCGGCGCATCCAGCGTCGCGCCAGTCACCGACACCGAGCCGCTGCCGGTGTTGGTCAGCGTGATGGTCTGCGTCGGCACCGGGCTGGGGTTGACCAGCACGTCGCCGAAGTTGCCGGTGCCGCCGCTGAGTGTCAGCGAGGCATCGGTGCTGTCGAACGTCACCGTCACCGACGGTGTTGGGCTTGCGCCGGAATCCGACGGCACGGCCACCGTGAGGCTGTGCGCCCCTTCCGTTTGCGGACTGGGCGTCACGGTGAAGCCGCAGGTTTGAGCCGGCAACAGCGCCAGGTTTGCGGCACAGGCCGGACTGCCGCTGCCCACCACCGTGAACTCACCGCTATCCCCGGTCACCGACAAGGTCCCGAGTGTGACGCGCGACTGACCGGTATTGGTCACCGTGAACACCTGCGCCGGCCCGGTGCTGCCCACCTGCACATTGCCAAGCGCCGTGGTGCCGGATGGGCTGATGCTGAGCGCTCCGAAAAGATTGCTCGTTACCTGCAGCGGGGCACTCAGGGTGCTGTTGCCATAGATCAGGTCAGCACCGAGCTGGTCGAGATATAAACCCGCCGATACGCCCTGCAGCGCCGGCAAGCTGCCGTAGACAAACAGCTCCTGCACCGCACCGGTACCGACGCCGTTCAGCCTGTTTCCAGTCGCACTGCCCCAGGGCAGCGTGCGCGCCGCATCCTGGAACACTTGATAGCCCAGCGTTGCGCCATCCAGGTTTTCCATGAGGCGCAGGCTCTCCGTCGCGCCGATGCCGATACCCTGATCCAGCGCAATGCTGTACGGCGTGCCTGCGGTGCAGCTCACTCTCAGCTTCGCGGCCCGGCTCTCATTGCTGCCCGCGGCATAGTTGTAGTCATTCAATTCTAGAGACGCTTGTGCGCTGAACACCGAGCAAGTCCCCGTCGCATCACCCGTGATCGATGTTCCCACCACGCTGGCATTGCTCGGGTTGACGTTCATTGTCGTGCTGCGCGCGCCGATGTCCGTGGTCGGCGCAAACACCACCGTGAACGAGCACGGCGCGCCGCCGGGTGCGAGGCTCGCGCCCGCGCAGGTATTGCCGGTGGCCGACAGGCTGAAGTCAGCGCTGTTGCCGCCCGCAAACGTCACCGCCCCACTCGCTGGCAACAGCAGCGTGGTGTTGCCGGTGTTGCTGACGGTGAATGTGCGCTGCGCAGACGTCGTCAACTCCACCGCGCCGAAGTTAGAGGTGCCGTTCACCGACGCCACCGGCACCAGCGGTGCCGTGCCCATGCCGCTGAGCGTGCTCAGATTCAGACTGCTGCCGTTGTCGGCGTTGCTTATCAGGTTGATCGCACCGCTGCGCTCATCGGTGCTGCCGGGCGTGAACGTCACGTTGAAGGTGCAGGTGCCGTTCGCGAGCAGTACCGTCGCGGGCAGGCACAGATTGTTGCTGATTGTGAACTCGGTGCTGGTGCTGCTCAGGCTGGTCACGGTCAGCGTGGCGTCGCCGGTGTTCGTCAGCGTGAATGGCAGCGCCGAGCTGCTGTTGCCAACGCTGATGCTGCCAAAGTCCTGGGTCGCCGGCGTTACGCTCGCCACCGACGCAGTCGCATGGCCCCTCACCGACAGATTGGCAACGGCGGTCAGGCCCGCATTGGTCGGGTCGGTGAGCGTGAATCGCTGGATTGCGGTGTTGTAGTCGGTCGGCGCCGTCACCGCCGGGGCGGTGAAGCGGATGCCGATATTGCAGGACGCACTCGCCGCCAGCGTCGCGCCGCAGGCCGGTGCCGTAATGCCGCTGGTGACGAGGGAGAAGGTCGTCGCATCCACCATCACCGAGCTGCTGATCGACGTCGTCAGATCAGCGGTGATGTTGCCGGTGTTGGTCACCGCCACCGTCTGCACCGCCGCCGCGCTGCCGCTGTGCGCGCTGAAGCTGAGCGGCCCCACCGGGTTGAGCGTGAGGCTCAGCGCACGTGCGGTGCCGATGCCGGTCAGCGGCACATCCACGGTGGTGCCACCGAGCGTATAGCGCAGGGTTGCCGTGCGCGAGCCTGCTACGGTTGGGCTGAAGGTCACATTGAAGCCCTGCGTCTCGGGTCCATCGGGGCCTGTCGCGCCGCCCGGCCCCATAGTCGCCTGGAAATCACCGGCGTGGGTGCCGTCCAAGCTCACCGTACCAGTGGTGGCAAGCGGTCCGGTGATGGTGACGCTCTGACTGCTACTCGTCGTGCCCACCAGTTGCGAGACAAAGCTCAGCGAGGTCGGGTTGGCGGTGAAGCTCGGCGGCACCGCCTCGTAAGCGCCCACGTCGCATGCACTGCCCTGCGGGCGAACGGTGCCGCGCTGGTCGCGGTTGCCGATGGGCGCGTTGCTGCACACCGTGGCATTGCCGGCATCAATCGCCACGCTGCCAGGCAGTAACGCAATCGTCTGCGTGGAGCCGCCGTTGTCGGCCAGTGCGCCGAGATTCAGCGCAGTGGGCGTGGTGGCGCTGCCACCGACCAGCAAGCTGCCGGTTCCGCAGGAGGTGTCGGTGATCAGATTCGTATTGCCCGCAGGCAACACATTGCCTGCGCAGATCGGGGACGCGCCACTGAGGATGTTGTTGCGGAGCAGGGGGGCGAAGATTTGCTGCGAATAAATGGTCTGGCCGAGGCCGGGTGTCTCGCCGGCGCCAACGCTATTGCCGACGAAGGTGTTGTTGACGACCTCCATCGCGATAAAGGCTGTCTCGGAATAAATCGCGCCGCCGTTGCCGCCGTTGCCGCCTGCCCCGACCGACGCGCTCGGCCCGCCCACCCCGGATCTATTGCCGGAGAAGGTGCTGTTGCTGAAAGCGTGGTCAGTACCCACGACAACGATGGCACCGCCACGGCCACCGTGGCCACCACTGCCACCAATGCTGGAGCCGCCCGCACCGGCTGTATTGCCTGAGAGCGTACTGCTACTGACGGTGACCGAGCCACTGACGTAGATTGCGCCGCCATCGCCGCCGCGCCCGCCGCCGGTGCCGTCGGGGCCATTGCCGCCGGCGGTTTGATCGCTGCCGTTTCCTGCGGCATTCGAGACCAGCGTGCTGTCGCTGATCGTCAGCCCACCCACGGCGTAAATTGCGCCACCGCTGCCGCCGCCGTTGCCGAATTGAAGACCCTCACTTCCGCCGCCCGCAGCATTCCCGGACAGCCTGCTGTTGCTAATCGTGAGCGCACCGCTGGCGTGAATCGCGCCGCCATCGCGCCCCGCAGTACTAGATCCGAATATGCCGTCCTCCGCCCGCCCACCCCGCAACGTGAGCCGGCTGAGCGCCAGCGTGCTGCCAGTCTGCGTGACCAACAGGCGGAACTGGCCGGTGGCGCTGCTGCTGCGTTCGACAATGGCGCCGTTACCTTCGATTGTGAGCTTGCCGAGAATCACCGGCAGGGCGTTAGCGCCCTCGCGGATGAAACGGATGCCGTTGGCATCTTCGGTCTGGTTGGTCTTGGCGAAGCTGTAGAGGCAGCCCGTGGCGAGGTGGATGGTCTGCGGGTTGACCAGATCGGTATTGGCGCGGTCCACCGCGCGGATCAGGTCGATGGGACCCTGCGCCGGGTCGGCGTCGCAGGCGACGTTAATGTCGCCAACTGCCGTGCCGCTCAGGGCCAGGCTCTGTGCGGCGCCGTCACGTGTGTAGCTGAGTGTGCCGGTGTCGCGGCCGCCCTGGGTCGGTGCGTATTCCACGGTGACCTGGCAGCTCTGGCCATCGCCCAGCATCGCGCCGCAGGTGTTTGAAGCGATCGCAAAGCCGGTGCTGGCGACGAAGCCGCCGAGCGCCACCGCGCTGCCGCTGGTGTTGCTGATGGTGAAGGTTTCGGTATTGCTGTTTCCAGTACTCACGCTGCCCAGATCCAGCGCAGCGCCCATGCCGCTGAGCGGCACATCAAGACTGCCGCCTCCACTGCTGTAGGTGAGCACGGCGTTGCGGGCACTGCCATCCACGGGCGTAAAGCGCACTTGCACCGCGCAGGGGTTGGTCATGCCATCGCAGGTGTTGCTGCCCGGCACCACGGCAAACTGGCCGGGGTGAGTTCCGCCAATGCCAAAACTGCCGGCCGTGCCGCTGGCATCGGTGATGCTCAGGGTCAAAGGAGCGCTGGTGGCACCGACGGCCACGTTGCCAAAGTCCAGCGCTGTGGGATTGGCGCTGAGCACCACAGCCGGCAGGTTGTAGTTGATGGTGCCGGTGGCGGTGTCGGGAGCACCGTCCACGCGGTAGCGCGTGTTGAGGACCACCGTCATGTACGAGTCGCCGAACTCGTAGCCGGTGAGCACGTCCAGTTGGCCGTCGCCGTTGAAGTCCGCAGCGTGCAATTCGTCCAGAGCTTTGTCCGGATCGGCGAAATAGGCCGTGCCGGCAAACGTGGGCGTTGTGCTGCCCGGCACCGTGCCGTTGAGCAGCAGGGTGTAACCGCGACCGCTGGTCACCAGCAGATCCGGCTTGCCGTCATGGTTGATGTCGGCGATGGACAAATTGCCGCGGACAGCATTTCCTAGTGTTACGTTCTGACTCGGCGAAAAACTGAGCGCGCCGCCGGCTGGCGTGGTGTTGAGCCGCGTCATGATGCAGGGGGGAGTCCCGTCGCTGCCGCAATTGTTGCCGTTGCTGGCGTAACCGACCATATCCCGTTTGCCGTCGCCATTGATGTCCACCAGCTGGACGTTCCGACCTCCCTGGAACGTCACCGGACCGCTGAAGGGGTCAACGAAACTGACGGAACCGCCCGGCGTGCTGGTGTTACGGAAGACCTGCGAAAGATCGAAGCTAGCCCCGGCCACCACATCGGGTTTGCCGTCACCATCGAGGTCCGCAGCCGCGATCGAGGCAAAGTTGAAGGTGGTCAGCAGGGTGTGGCCTGCACTGAAACTGAGCGCTCCGCCCGGCACGCTGGTGTTGAGCAGCACGTAAATCCTGGATTGGGTCCGATCACCGGCCAGCAAATCCGGCTTGCCGTCGAAGTTGAAGTCCGCGACGGCAAAACTGCTGACGAAGTGATTGGTCTGCAAGGTCGGGACGCTGACGCTCACCGGCGCGACGAAGGATGGCGTGCCGGTAGCCGGATCGGTGACATTGCGCACCGCGACAACGGCCGCGGGAACGTTGCTGCCGGCATAGACGATGTCCGGTTTGCCGTCGCCGTTGAAGTCGGTCGCGATCTTGACGTCGTAGGACGGATTCGGTTGCCCCGCGATGACATTAACCGGCGCGGCGAAGCTGGGCGTCCACGCTCCGGGGGCGGTGAGGTTGCGGCGCACCGCGAGCGGGCGGTCCTGGATCAGGTCCGGCCTGCCGTCGCCATCCACATCTGCGGGAATGAAGACTCGTCCGCCGACGTCTGGATAGCTTTGCAGCAGCGGGGTGAAGGCGATTGCGGCGGTGTCCAGCGTGGTGGTATTGAGCAGCACCGAGACGTTGTCACTATTTGAATTCGCCGCCACCAGATCAGGCTTGCCGTCGAGATTGACGTCGCCGATGGCGACATCTCTCGGAAAACCGCCCACCGTAAAGTTGCTGGCCGCTGCGAAGGTCGGCGTGCCGGCACCCGGCACCGTGGTATTGCGCAACACCGAGACATTATTGTTGCCGCCATTCGCTGTCACCAGATCGGGCTTGCCGTCGCCGTTGACATCGCCGATGGCGACTGACTGGAGCCCGGAGCCGACCGTGAAGTGGCTGGCGGTTATGTAGCTGGGTGCGCTGGCGCCGGGGTAGGTGGCGTTGAGCAGCACCGACACGGTGCCGTCAATTGAGTTCGCCGTCACCAGATCGGGCTTGCCATCACCGTTGAAATCGCCGATCGTTATGGAGGAGGGATTAAGGCCGACAGCAAAGGATTCCGCTGCACTGGCGTTGGCGTAGAACGGCGCACTGCCGGTATTGAGCAGCACCGCGACAGTGCCGCTAGCGTTAGCCCCCCCTGTCACCGCCAGATCAGGATTGCCGTCGCCGTTGAGATCGCGGATGGCGACGGACTTCGCGGCGAAACCCACACTGAAATGGTTCGCTGGGGCGGCGTAAAAAGGCGCACTGCCGGTATTGAGCAGCACCGAGACGTTGTCTGAATCGATGTTCGCCGCCACCAGATCGGGCTTGCTGTCGCCGTTGACGTCGCCGATGGCGACGGTTTGCGGGCTGCTGCCTACCGCAAAGGTATCCGCCGCCGTTGCATTGGCGTAGAACGGCGCGCTGCCGGTGTTGAGTAGCACCGTGACGGTGCTAGATGCAGATGAAAAGTTTGCCGTCACCAGATCGGGCTTGCCGTCGCTGTTGACATCGCCGATCGCCACGGAAAACGGGTTGAACCCGGCCACCGTAAAGCTCGTGGCCGCTGCGTAGCTGGGCGAGCTGGCACCCGGCGCGGCCATGTTGAGCCGCACCGAGACAGAATTACCCACGTAGTCCGCGGTCACCAGATCGGGCTTGCCGTCGCCGTTGATATCACCAATGGCCACGGAAAATGGCGCGTCGCCCACCGCAAAATTGCTTGCGGCCGAAGCGTTGGGAAAGCTGACGGTCGGACCGACGCCAACGGCAGTGTCGAGGAACAGATCAAAGGTCTTGCTGGGCTGCACGCCGCTGCCGCTGTTGCCGGCCACGGTCACCGGGATCTGCCCGCTGGTCTGGCCGGCCGGAATACTCAGCACACCGGTGGTGGCGGTGTAATCGGTACCCGCCACCGCGCTGCCGTCCACGGTCTCGTAGCGCAGATAGCGGTCGTAGCTGCTGTCGCCGGTGGTGCTGACCAGGAAGTTGAGCGTCTGCGACGCGGGTCCGGTCACGGTGACCATGGCCTCGCCCACCGCCACGGTGCCGGGCTGGCCGACGGCGGACAGCGACACGAACAGGCCGAGCAAGCCCGTCCAGATTCTTTGTGGGCCCAGGGAACGCTCAGCCTTGCCGGACTGCGAAGCTGTGAACAAGGAACGGCGTGCAGAAGACGGGATGCGGTTCATGGTCTGTATCCTGGAACTCGGGTCCGGCAGACGCCGAGGCGGTGAGCCGGTGGCGCTGGGGTTGCAACGGGGGTGCTGAGAAAGGGGCGAACCTGGCGACGGGTTCGTACGCCCGGCCGGCCAGCATCTGCACAGCAGAAAAAGCGCGACGGCCGGGGGACGGCTCCCGTCGCGATCACTGATGCAAGTGGAAATGGCGGCGCCAGATGACGCCGCGCCAGACCGCGCCCGCCGGGCGCGGTCCAATGGCCGGACGCCCGCTGCTGGCGGTTTCCGGCTTTCTGGGTGATGCAATGAGGTGCCGCCCCGTTCACAACCATCGCCCCCCGGCGGATGCGGCGCCGATGAGCATCGGTGCCTGGGGCCCAAGCTACGGGGCGACGAGCCGAAAAGTCCTCACGGAAACCTCACGGTTTCCTCACGGTTTTCTCACGGCGCATTCGGCCGTGACAGGGCATTCGGGTAAGTCATTGTTTTGTGCTGGATACGTCCGGACAGCGGCAGGGCACTTGCGGCAAGGCAGTGGTTTCGTGAAAATGACATATATGTCATACCCGCTGACAGCCAAGCAGTCCGAGCTCCTTGCGTTCCTCGATGGAGCGGGTAGCGTCGCAGGCATCTATCACCTGTCCAAAGCCCTCACCCGCCAGTACAGGCGCGTGTTCGACGATGTGGGGAAGCTCAAGGCGGCCGGGTTGCTGACGGTGACGCCCATCGTGGAGAACGGCCGACGGGTCAACCTGATCCAGCGTGCATCTGCCCGTCCGGCTCAGCCCGAGCTGAGTTATTCACGCATCTGGAGCAGCCCGGCCAGCGGTGTCAGCGATCGCGTCCTGATTGCCAGTGTCTTGAGTGAACCCACTTTCGCGGATGTGCTGGCGTGCTGCCGGCACTATGGGGTGCAGTCGGTGAAGCGCGTCTTCTCGGCCATGCTCGGCACCGACGAGATCAACGAACTGACGCAGCTCTCGCTGATCCGGATGCTGTCCAACATCGAGATCGGCTTTGCGCGGACTCCCTGACGGCACCGGACGCCTGCTCCAGCGCATCCGCAATGCGCCGGGGATCGGCTCGTTTCTGCTGGTTGGCGGCACGGCGCTGGCGCTGCGTCACGCGCACCGCCTGAGCGAAGATCTGGATTTCATGACGACCGGGAAGTTGGACAGATCAGTGATCGTCAACATCCTGAACACGCTGCATGCTGCCGGCGCGGCGGGCTTCAGGAAGACCGAGAACATTGGCGACAAGCTCCGGTTCGAGGCTGATGGACTGGATGTCGACGAGTACTCCCAGACCTGGCGCGTCGATGGCGTGAAACTGCAGTTCTTCGTGAAGAAGCTCGGCACGCCCGAAGCGCAAGCGGCGCTCGAATCCCGCCTGGCCGATGCGCCCGTTGATGGGCATGACACCGGCGCGGTCCGGGTGGCCACCGAGGCCTGCATCTTCTCCCTGAAGTCGCAGCTGGTTCAGGAGCGCCTCACCAGCCGCGATCTTTACGACCTGCGCATCCTGCTGCAGACCGGCCGCTACAGCTTCGCTGATGTACTGGACGAGGCAGCGGCCCTGGGCGCCAACCCTGATTTCATCAAGGAGCGCATTGCTCTGGGCCCACTGCGCGCCAACGACCCGCCGGTGAATGCAATGAATGGTGCGGCCATCGACATCGGTCCGACCCGCGCGTGGCTCGTCGAGCAGATCAACGAACACGAGCGCGCTGTTGCCGCCGGCCGCTGAGATGCGCGGATGCCTGGGTACCAGAAAATAGCACCACCGCCGCCTTCGCGGCTTCAGCGCTTGCCGCGCTCGCGCAGGGCCTGGGGCGTGAAGTCTGCGGCGGTACGCTGGATGGGGATATAGACCGAGTCCGCATCGTTGCGCAGGCCGAGCGCCAGGTAGCGGCCGGACTGGAGGTCGTGGTGGACCTGCAGTCCGGTGGCGAGGAAGGGTACGTCGTAAACGCCGAAGGAATGCAGTTCGGCCACGCGCCAGAGCTGGTCGCGGTTGTCGTACTTGTCGACGACGTGGATCACCCAGCTGTCTTCGTCGATGTAGAACACGCGCTTCTTGTAGAGGTGCGTCGCGCCTGTGCGCAGCGTGGCCTCGACCACCCAGACCCGGTGCAGTTCGTAGCGCGCGTGCCGGGCATTGATGTGGCCGGGGCGCAGCACGTCGGCAATGCTCAGGTCGGGCGCGTTGAGGCGGTAGGCGTTGTACGGGATGTACAACTCCTGCTTGCCGAGCAGCTTCCAGTCGTAGCGATCGGTGGCGCCGTTGAACAGCGAGAAGTCGTCGCTGGTGCGCAGGCCGTCGGCTCCGGCCGCCGGGTTGTCGTGGGCGACGTTGGGCGAGAGCCGCACGCGGCGCTGGCCGGGGTTGTAGGTCCAGGCCTTGCGCGGCGCGCTGACCTGGTCGACGTAGTCGTGCACCAGCAGCGAAGTACCGGACAGGCGCGGCGGATCGGTGATGTCCTGCAGGAAGTGGAACAGCAGGTTGGCCGGGCGCGCGTCCGCTGCGAGGCGCTGGTTGTTGTAGCCGGCATCGAACTCGATGTTGAGGCGGACGAGGTTGTAGTCACCGTTGGCGGTGACCGCGGCCTGCGCGAACGCGGTGCGGAAGGTGTCGCCACGGTAGGCGGTTAGGTGATTCCAGATGACTTCAAGCCCGGACTGTGGGATCGGGAACGGCACGCCGCCGGTGGTGCCGGTGAAGCCGTTGCCGCCGTCGACAAGTCGAACCGTCGTCGCATTGGCGCGCGTCTGGTCGTATATCGCCGCAGGAAACGCGGCGCTGCGTCGCGTCGGGTACACCGGCATCTTCCAGCCCGGGTAGCGATTCAGCAGGGCCTGCTGGCCGGGTGAAAGCTGTGCTGCGTATTTCGCGGCGTTGCTGCTGTCAATGACGAACAGCGGTGCGTCGTTGGCGTAGGGGTCCGGATAGCGTTTGCCGGCGACGAATCCTGCAGGGCGTCCCTGGTAGCCGCCGTCCCAGGCCGGAATCGTACCGGCGGCATTGCGGCTACGCTCGGCACCGACCGGGGTCAGCCGATCTTCGAGGGCGTGTGCGTCCGATGCAGGAACCGCCGGATGGCCGGGCGCGGGCAGCAATAGCAAGCACAGCGAGAGCCAGAACGTCGGGGCGCGCGGTGTTCCGGATCTTTGAACATCATCCATACTGTCTGAAAGTAAGTCAGTGACGATGTCGCAAGCAGGACGGAAGACGATACTGCACGCCGGCATGGCGGCTGGCATCCCCCTATATGGAGGGAGTGGCAGGCTTGGCGAGCTCGGTAATCTCTTCATTCTGCTGGCGATGCTGCCAGCAATGCGTTCCGGGGTGGTGGGTGGGGCATTCAGACGGGGAAGCGCGTTCCAGAGCCGAGGCCGATGGCGCCGCGGTGGTGCGCTATCTGTGGCATTTCGGCACTGCCACGTTCGATGAGAGCACGCTGCAGCTGACCATCGGCAATCAACCGGTGGCCATCGAGCCCAAGCCGCAGCAGCTCCTGCTGCTGATGCTGCACCGTGCCGGCGAGGTCATCACGCGAGAGGAGATCCTCGAATCCATCTGGCCGGGGCGTATCGTCACGGACGGGGTGATCTCGAACTGCATCGCCAAGCTGCGCACCGCGCTCGATGACCGCGAGCAGGATCTGATCCGCACGGTCTCTCGGTTCGGCTATCGGCTTGCAGCCAGGGTCAGCCGTCAGGCCATTGCGGAGCCCGACAGCCTGACGCGGCAGACGCTGATCCTGGCGATGGGCGCCGCACTGCCCGGCCGGCCGGAGTGGATCGCCGGCGATGTGCTGTCCACGCAGGGCCAGGCCGAGGTGCGTCTGGTCACGCATGCCGGGGGCGAGGCGCCAAGGGTCGCGAAGTTCGCGCGCAATGCCGGCGAGCTGACCGCACTGAAGCGTGAAGTCACGCTCAATCGGGTGCTGCAGGAATCCCATTTGCCGAGCAATGCCTACGTGCGGGTGCTCGATTGGAATTTTGACGAGGCGCCGTTCTTCATCCAGCTGGAATACTCTGCGCACGGCAGCCTGGTGCAGTGGTGCGAAGCGCAGGGCGGGCTCGCCGCACTGCCACTGGCAACCCGCATCGACCTGGCAGCGCAGTGCGCGACGGCAACGGCCGAGGCGCATACCGCCGGCGTGCTGCACAAGGACATCAAGCCATCCAACGTCATCGTGACGCTGGACGCGCAGGGCCAGCCGCGCATCCGCCTGAGCGACTTTGCGGCCGGCTGGGTGCTGGACCCGGAGTTGCTGTCGCAGATGTCGGCCACGCGCCTGGGGTTCACGCGCATTGATGATGCCGATACCTCCGACGCGGGCACGCCGATGTATGTCGCGCCGGAAGTGATCCGCGGCCAGATGTCGACGGCGCAGGCCGACATCTATGCGCTCGGCGTGATGCTGTTCCAGCTGGTGGTCGGCGATTTCCGCGCCGTGCTGGCGCCGGGCTGGGAAAGTCAGATCGACGATCCGCTGTTGCGCGACGACATCGCGACCGCAGCGAACGGCGATCCGGCCGCGCGCTTTGCGAACGCCGATCTGCTAGCGCGTCGGCTCACGACGCTCGCCCAGCGGCGCGAGGCGCTGATCCACGAGCAGCGCGTCGAGGCCGAACTCGAAGAGACGCGGATGGCGTTGATCCGGGCGAAGGCGCGTCGCAGCGTGCTGAATGCCCTGGCCGCGACGCTGGCCATTTCCAGTGCAGCGATCGGCTACCTGTACTGGGACGCACGCACGGCGCGCGACGAAGCGCTGGAGCAGAGTGCGACCGCGCAGGCGATCAGCGGCTTCCTGACAGACGACCTGCTGTCCGCCGCGGACCCGCGCGTCTCCGGCAACGGCGATCTCCGCGTTCGCGACCTGCTGGATGTGGGCAGCGAGACGCTCGACGGCCGGTTCTCGAACCTGCCCGTCGTCAAGGCACAGCTGCAGCGCGTCATCGGCGGCGCCTACGGCTCGCTCGGCGTCATCAGGAAGGCCGAGCCGATGTTGCTGGCGGCGGAGGCCACGCTGGCCAGCCATCTCGGCGATACGGCGCCCGATACGCAGGCCACGCGATTCGCGCTGCGCGACGCTTACCGGATTGCCGTCCAACTGAAGAAGATGGGTGATGTCGGCAAGCGGATCGTTGCCGCGGAAGAGCGCGCAGGCATGCCCGATCCGGCGACTTGGTTCGAAGGCCGCTGGGTGGTGCAGTTCGCCGAGTGTCTGGTCCGCGATGGATCGTTCTGGCTCTCCGATTGCGGCAGCGCGCTGAATGCTATCGGGGTCGAAGCAACTGAAAAACTGGGCGCGGACCATCCGCTGATTCCGCGGATTCACTGGATCACCGGCGTGTCTCTGGTCTTCAACGGCCAAGCCAAGGAAGCCGAGCCCGCGCTGCGCCAGGCCGCCGCCGGCTTGAAGCAATCGCTCGGCGAGAAGGACGTGCGCTATCTGGACGCCCGGCTGTACTGGGGTGTGTCGCTCTGCGCCGCGGGCCGGCAGCAGGAGGCCATCCGCGAGATCGAGAGCGTGGTCAGCAGCTTCAGCCAGACGTTTGGCCGCAACCAGAGCCTGTACCGGGTGGCGCAGGTCTACTACGCGCGCTGCCTGGTCGCTGAGGCGCAGTACGAAAAGGCGGAAGGTCTGTTGCGCGATGCGCTGGAGTGGCGCATGAAGACGGAGGGGCCAGGCGCGGTGTCCACGCTCAATGGTCTTGAATCGCTGGCGGCATTGCTGCTGATCCAGGACCGGCCGACTGAAGCGATTGATCTGATCATCCAGGTCTTCAGCGCAGCCGATACAAGCGGCAAGCTCAACCCTTACGAACGCATGCGCCTAAACGCGATGCTCGCGCACGCCCGGCTCAAGGCGGGACAGGACGCAGCCGCCGGCACACTGCTGCTGGCTAACCTCACCGAAGCGCGGGCACTGCTCAAGAACGGCCAGTGGTACCTCGGGCTGGTCGTCGGGCAATGGGGCAACTGGCTGGTAGCGCACGACCGTCAGGACGAGGGCATTCCGCTGCTGCAGGAAGCGGCGCAACTGCTGCGCGCAAAGCTCACCACCGATCATCCACATGTCATCAATGCCGACAACGCTTTGGTGCTGGCACGCGCAGGACGGACCGATTTACCAACCTATGCGCCCACGGCACTGCCAGTGATGGACGGCAAGACTGTCGCGCGCTGAACAATCCGCAGACTCGCCGACCGCTTTGCGTTAGCGCCGACGTTACCCCGCGTTGAGTAGCGGGCAGCTTTGGAATCCGGGATAGGCTTGACCCCATCCCCGTAGCTAGCAGACGACGAATTCAGTTAGGCGAAAGCACGCAGGCACCACCTTCCGCTGAAACACTATTGAATACTTCAGAGACAAAGAACCGCTCCTCCTCTGTCGGTGGCCTTTCTTTCAAGTAGCCCCGAAGACGGTCCATATCAGCGCCGCCGATAACTCTGCATACCCCAGATCCGATCTGCCCAGCGTCTCTGTGGACCGCAGCCTTACGAATCAGATTCAGCAGCACTGGAAAATCTGTGCGCTCGACAAGTACAACTCCAGTATCGACACTCACCGAATTCCACCAAGCATGATTTATAAACCAGTCTCTGCTTGAGATGGACAGTTCCTTCTCTATGTTGTGAGCGTCCATCACGCTCGCAGGCATATCCGAAATACGAGAGTAATCGAGCGTGGCTCCAGATAGATTTGCCCCACCGATCCAGTTCTCGAAACGTACATCCACAGAGCTCTGTCCATGCAGCTGCCACGTCAGAACGTCCTTCATCTGAGATTGCAGCGGCAAGAAAGAGCCGGCCATATCCGTCTTAGATAAGTTGAGACCCGATACCCGGGTCTCTCGAAAGTTAACGTAACGCAGAACCGTTTCGCCCAAATCGAGAAAGTGCACTGGCTGTACCACGGTTGCCGTGCCGACGCTCATCCCGCGCAGATCCGCGTAAGAGAAATCCAAGGGGGTCTGCAAGCTTGAGAAAGGAAACTCAAGGCCGATAAGAATCGATAATAGCTGCCCTCGTTCGGGGCTGAACCGAAGTTGATCGTGGTCAATTTGTAGGGGGCTCGGAACAGCTTCAATCCCAGGATGGTCGTGCACCGCCTTCACCATGGCACTTGCCTGTTTATCGATTGCATACGGCTGCGTCGCGTAGATTAGCGCCTGGATGCGCGACTGTAGCCCTCGGTCAACCGTCCAACTGACGTTCCGATCAAAAGCCTGCTTACGACTTTCACTGATCTCGTCAAGCAGACTTGCCAGTTGAGCTGAGAAGACCTGCGATATTCTGGTCGCAGTAGCTTCGAAAATCTGTTGTTCGATAAGTGCGTTCTGATCTCGCATCCGCTCCACTTGCCGGTTTGCGGCAATCACTGCGGCCATAGAGACCACGCCGCCAACCAGCGTTACCGCAAGGCCAATTGCAGCCGTCGCGGCAATATAAGATGTAATGAATCCTGTGGCTTGGCTTGCAATCTCACCCAATGATTTAGAGAACGACGCCATCGCCGCCTTCTTGCTTTCATCTAAGGGTTGCTCAGAGCCAAATAGTGCTCTTGTGGAAGCCAGTACTCCATGAATTGTCGCGGACACTACGTCGGTGCCTGAGAATCCGCGTGCCGCCAAACGAGCCAGGACGACTCTAAGAAGAAAGAAGAAAATAAACGCCGCAACACCGGTCACCACCCCCACAATCGATAGGCGTTCAAAAGCTTCGCCAGAGGCGCTAACCCACATTAGGGTCATCCCCATCCCGATGGTGACCCCAACGATAATTGCCGCTATCGTTCTCAACACCGATCCAGCATGCATCAGCCCAGATGCAGACGGCCTCTTGACGTCGGGAGTTTCGTGTGTTGCAGGGGTCATAGACTGGTGCATCCCATCTTCATAAACGCTGAACTACCGCTCTGAGATTTCTTCCTGGCCGCTTGTGAGCAGAGAGCACTCTTGTCCCCGCCGGTCGTCGCTTCAATGGACGGATTCGCGACCCCGCTCAACGGGCCTTAGTTGCTAACGGTCCGCTGCCAACTGGATCTGAAGGAACTGCTCTGCTCGAGCAACTGACATGGCAGTGGTTAGGCGGCTACCCTTCCCGGGAGGCATTAGCTCGCCCCGCGCGTGCATCGCAGCGGCCTTGCCGGCGGGAGTGATCCACAGCATCCCACTGTCTCCGCGAAAGGTGCCCGGAGACTGAACCTCTAGTACGACATCGCATCTCTCATGGAACGCTTCAAACTCGATTCCGATTACCTGTGCATGCCGAACCTGATCGTAGCCTGGCGAGTGCAATGAGCTCGTTGCGGATAAAGGCTGGCCTATCAGATCACGCAGATCACGCACAGACTCAAGAGGCGACGCTCGTCTCGCACGCTCAATCATGGAGTCCTCAGTTAGGCTGAAGAGACCACAGTCGATGTAACCAAAGTCTCCTGCGTTTCCAGGCCCAGCCGAATAGACGGAAAAAAGACTTTGACCTACATCCAGATACTTGCCCTGATCCAACGAGTACATTGAAATTGCGGTCGGAGATGCCGGGTTTCTGTCCTGCCCCGCAAGACAATGTGCACAGGACAGTCCATATGTTCTTTCCCCTCGTCTGCCGAAACCAGTGAGCGTTCCCTGCTGATAGCCGTCGTACAGAATCGACGCCCTATCCAATGCCTGCTCTCCCATGGAACGCCACGTAACCACATCGGTGTAAATTCGATTGCCGGCTACCTGAATAGTCTTGGGAATGCGAGCGCGGGCATCAAGATCATTCTTCGGAATCTTCTCGCTAACGAAAACAGTCAGCCCTAGTCGATTGGTTCGAACACCGCCTCGGTACTTGACCCCAATCATTGACCCGATCACGTTTGGGCGATCGCAAATCCGTTTGAATATCTCCGATCTAGAGCTGCGAAGTCGACCAATCAATCGCCTGCGCATCACTTTTCTCGATTCATTGATCGGTCGATTCATCACTTCACTCTGTTCAGCGTTACGCCGCCGGGCCCTTGAACGATCTCATAAAGCTCGAACGTGTCCTGCGGAGCCTTCTCAGGTTGTGCTTTTGCAAACATGCTTTGCAACTGCGAGGACCAGGTCTTGATCAGAGATAGTGCCGATGCACGGCCATCACCAGAGTTGCTACCAGACGCGATCTCGGAGAGGGCCTTAGCCTGCTCTTTCACCGCCCCGAGGGCTGCTGGCTGTGCGGGAACCTTATCTGGGCTAACAAGCGTCGTTGCAGCAGTATCTAGAACTGTTTGAGCGTTCTCGATTCTCTCTCGCTCTACCTTTGTGAGCACAGATAGTTTTCCTTGGTTCAGATGCTCCTTGATGTCGTCGGCCACCTTACGAACCTCCTTGCCCGTAGCCTCCATGCTGACCGCAGCCTGCTCGGTGCCGCCCGCAAGCTCTGCAATAATCTTTCTCGCTTCGGCCTCGGTTTTTTCCGCACCAGCACGTGCTGTGACCATGCCACTGACCGCATTGAGCAGCTCTGGAATCTTCGTATCAGTATCCTGACCGAATGATGTCATCTGACCGTTTGCAAGGGCCAAGGTCAATTTGGCGGATCCGAATCCAGAATGAGGCTTTGCGTAAACGACATTGCTGACATCGTTTACATAGACAATGGACACCTCAACTGGCTTTGCTTCGGCGCCTGTCCTGGATACAAGCAGATATGGCTTGGGCGCATAGATCGGTATGCCTGTTCTATTCTTAAGCTCGGGATCAGAATAGAAGCTAACTCCGGCGCATCCAGAAAGCGCAACTGCACAGAGGCTTGTGAGCCCCGTTCTGCTCAAAATGGACGTCATCTCAATCTCCTAAATGTTGGACTAGGTTCGGGTATGACCGAGCACTCAGCGCCTGACGCCGAACAATGTTGTGGATTCAACGCGCTACCACGGAATTTCTTCCCCGAGTTCGATCCGGCTCCGCCCACCTGCGCGCACCCCGAAAAGGAAGCCCTGCTTTTTGAGGCTCTGCAAATATGCCTCGATAGAATCGTCCGATCGACTCCATGTATCCGCGTCTTCTTCTCTCACACCATCGATGTGGTCAAGTGGATAGGTGAAGACCATCTCGTACTTTGCATTCTTTCCGCGCTCCGTCGTCAACCATTCAATCGTGGTGCGATCGGGGTTTCCGTGCTTGCCATCTGCAGAGAATACGTACGTGTCGGCAATGATTTTCGAAAAGAAACTCTCATCTACATTTCGATCACTACCGTGGTGCGGCACTTTCAGAACGTCAACGAGTAGTTTTCCATTCTCAAGAAGCCCAGCAGCCTCCAACCCCACCAGAATCTTGTCGCCCCTGGCATCTCCAGTTAAAAGGATTCGCTTGTCTTTGTACTCCACGAGACAAACGATGCTGGACAAGTTAGGAATGCTCTTGTCTGCATAGGCTGCCAGCAATGCCTCTGGGCTGATGTTCTTCTTCTTCAAATACTTGTCGAAGTCGCGCTGCAGAGCTTCGATTTCTGACCTCGCAGGGCCAACAATGTGAATTGTCAGACCGCTACGTGAGATTGGATTGGGTGTCACATCGGCAGTGATCAGCGTGCCGGCGCCCGCGCCTCCGAACGGAGAGTTGAGTGCGTCCGATTTCTGCTTGTCATATAGAAACTTGTGATGATCCCGGAGCGTTCGCGCGTCCGCATGACCGGCGAGAACATGCCCAATGTCATGCGCTAGGTGGAGAGATTCTTTGTCGTCGGCGATCTGACCCCGCTCGCCGAGGGATGCCCTTATGCCGGAAACGACGTTCTCACCAATCTGCCCGTCGACGGATGCGAATACTTCATTCTTAAACTGCTTGTAGTACTTATCCGCGCTGTCGCCGATGATGTCATTGAAGCAGTTGTACCAGAGCGCGTTCAGCTCGAATGGGCAATCTCCGGGGCGATGAGCATCCATGGCTCTCCTTTTCTGAGCATAGAGTTTCCGGATCCCGGTAATGTGATCGGCATCGACATGGCTTACCAGAACGAAATCGATATCGAGATTTTCCTTCTCGCTCTGTTCCAGAATTTCGATCAAACGTGGCCGAAGCGATGTCTCGAACGTTTGTGCCGGCCCGCCGTCAATCACAGCCAGGCGCAGCTTGCTCACGCTTCCCCAGTGCAGGAGCAGACAGTCTCCTTCGAACGCTGGTAACACCTCGAGTGTGAAGTACATGCCTCTTCCCTCATCTAGATCGCCTGCAGTGCCCTAAGCACGTCCACTAGCCCGTGGCCCTGGAAGTACTTCTCGCGTCCGAGATCCGTAGCTGTATCGCAAAGAATCCTTTTGATGCGCTGAGGGTTTCCAATCAGTTCGACATTGCGCGCCATCAGCATTGCTGCGGCGCCGCTGACAAATGGCGCGGCCATGCTTGTACCGTCCAGTTCGTCCTCTGCCTTCCCCCGAACCGGCCCCCGAATTTTCTCTCCTGGTGCCACCAAGTCCGGCTTCAGCCGACCGTCACCTGTGGGCCCTCGACTGGAGAAGAAGCTCACTCCGTACGTGTGGGGCTTCAACCGATGGGTTGATCCGACGGTAATGACTTGCTGCGCATTGCCAGGATCGGTAATAGAGCAGAAGTTGAAGAGCCCAAACCCATGCTCTTGCTCGTTCCAGCCTCGGTTCCCCGCCGCCGCGACCACGACTACACCTGAGTTAGACAGTCGATCCGATGCAACACATACCGGAGTGGCGCCGCATCCGTAGTTTCGGACGTCATGTGCGATCGACATACTGACGTTAACCCCGTGGACTTCCGGCCCGTTGCTGCCGGCCCGGGTGTTCAAGAACTGAATGAACTCTAGTGCAGATATCAGTGCGAACTCTGTAGCTTCGTTGCTCGCCTTGTTCAGAACCCGCATGTCGTAAAGATTAATGTCTGGGCACACCCCCCGAAGAATCTGAGAGCCCATTCGTCGCCCCTCACTCTGTGAGGGTGAGTCAGAACGCCAATCCCCTCCAAGAACACCAGCTACGTGTGTTCCATGGTCGGAGCTCAACCTTTTTCCGTCATCAGCTTGCAATTCGATTAGAGGCTCAATTAGAGCCCATGCCGGCTGAAGTCCCCGACCCATCTGAGAGCCGATCAGGTTGAGATTCCGGTACGCCTTGGCGCGGAACTCACGGCCAACATTCCCGTGAAGGCTCACCAGCTCGTCGACCAGAGCATCCATATACGATGTCTGTCGATCCTTAGCCTCCCTTCGTCTGTATGCTAGATCGAAGTTTCTGATTTTTTCGATCAACGAGAAGTCGAATGTGCGCCGCACGCGACTAACGAAGCCATTGCTTGCTCTCCGATTTATCGAGTGCTCCTTAAACGCAGGGTGAGTAGACGCGACCCCTGAATCGATGATTGCCCATGTAAGATCCTTACAGGTCACTTCAAACACTCTGTCGGCAGCATCCGCCTTAATCGTACTTAGCGCCTCCGTGTCAGACAGCCGAGCTCTGCGATCCAAGAACACCCGAAGGATCGGACCGCCACCCTTTTTTCCTCTACGATGCCCCGGCTGCTTGCTGCGAGAGACGAGGGCCACATCGGCATACCCTTCAGCCAACGAGTTCTCCTGAATCCTCGAGAAATATGCAGATGCCTCCTCGACAACGAGCGGGGCTATGAGAGAAATCCAGGCATGTACACGTTGATCAAAGTCGAGAAATCTTTGTTCGCGTTCATCTGGAGGCTCCGGGATGACCTCTGGGAATCGATCCCAGAGTGCAAAGAATCCAACGAGCGCAGCAACCTGGCTGGCCTCCAGTACACGCCAACTTGGATACTCGTCCGAACTAGGATCTGGCGTTGCTTCGTCGATCGATTCTCGCTCTTCGGTAATCTCGACTCCGAGCTTTATTCGAATTGCCTGCTTTAGCTTCCTTTCGAGCAGGTATCTGCTTTCGGCCTTGGCGGTCAGTGTGTCGAGATTCTTGTCGGTCCACCAGGTTGTTAGCGGAAGAACGATGTTCAGTAGCTCGTCCAGGTAGATCGTCGCAACGACATAGTTGTTGAGCGAAGCAACGCTTGCCGTCGTTGCGCGCGGTTCGCCCCACCGATTGCCTCTGTACTGCAGGATTGCGTAGTGGAGCGTAGAGGCGAGCTCAATCGCAGTTGCGTCTTCACTCGGCGAGAAAAGCACTCTCTGACTTTCAGTAGGTGCGGCAGCGAACCGTGTCCAGACGTCAGTGACCACGCCGCCGTCCTGGGTGAATCGATCAATTGATCCGCCGCGAGTTCGGCCGAGCAGGAAATAGTCGATAACGTATGCCGGAATCTTCGTAGCCATACGCTCCCCCCGGAGCCCCCGCTTATTGGCGCAATAATTTGCCGAATTCCATTGCGACTACCTTACATGCATACGAGCCGCATGATGGGACCTTGCCCAGCGCTTCTATGCAACTCCAGTTGCGGAACTGCTGAACATCTTCAGGCAACGCACTTGAGCCAGTTTGACCTTTTGGCTGATCCGACGCTACCCCCCGACACCGGCAGGAATAGCCCCCTATAAGGGGGACGAGGAGCGTAGGCGTTCGCTTACAGTCGGGGCAATACAAAGTTACGAAAACGGACAATTTGAGATAAAGAAGCAGAAAGCAAACTAGATCACACATAATCTGTCATTTAATCCTCACTACACCCATATGGGGGGTATTTTCAGCTCCAAAGCCGGATAACCTGACGGGAGAGTTCGAAGCTTGGAGATCAGCAATGCGCACCACTACCGTTTGGGATTTCCGGAAAGTTGCAGCGGTAACTTTCTTGATCGTCGGACTTTCCGCTTGTGGGGGCGGTGGGGGCAGTGGCCCCGTTGACCCGGCAGATGCTGACGCAGTGACGCAGCGACTTGAGGTTAAGATCGGGGCAAACGATGCAGCCACAGTTTTGGGCGATCTGCCTGAGACGACCGAAGGTCCTCTAGCGCCGGTTGCGGACGCGACAAAGTCTTCCGAAGAGGTCGAAGCCGGCCAGATCACTGATGTCGAACTGAACATCACACTTGCTCCAAACGCGACCTTGGAGCGACTGTTCGCCAAGGTTGTCGGCGCAGGAAGCTATTTCGATGTCGAGGTTCCCGCGACATCGAAGCAGAAGATCAGCGTTGCAGGAAAAGCGACCTCAGCCGTCATGCTATCGATCAGAGTCCCCGCCAGGATTGGCGCAGGCCAGTTCTGCCTAGACATCAAGGCGCAGGACGATCAACTGCGGACCTCGAATGCTGAACGATTCTGCGTGGTGATCCCTGAACCGCCGACATCGACCCCAAGCGCTACGCCGACACCTTCGCAGGGAGCATCTCCGTCTCCTTCCGCGACGCCATCGTCCCAGCCCACGCCAACTCAATCGCCGACCGCCACCCCAACAGCGACCTCCACTGCTACGCCTACACCAACCCCGGCTAACGCACGGCCAGTTGCGGATGCAGGTGAAAGCCGAAGGGTGATTGAAGGAACTACCGTCGTACTCGACGGCGGCGAGTCCTCGGACAGCGACGGCGATGCTCTGAGCTATGCTTGGACTGGGCCGGTTGCCTTGACTGGAGCAAATACAAGAACTCCAAGCTTTCTGGCTCCCAATGTGAATCTGTTCGACGATCTGGATTTCAGGCTTGTTGTCACGGATGCGCGCGGCTTGTCATCTCAGGCGGCGACTGTGCGCATTGAGGTCTCCGACGATACTTCAAACCTTCGCTTCATTTGGCCGGTCGGCGGGACGCATGGGCCGGATTACGCGGTCACTTCTTACTACGATCAGGATTCTGAGCCGAACATCGTCCGTGACTATCGCGGAGGCGGCCGCAGCTATGATCAAGCTCAGTTTTGCGCCGTTGTCGACGCTCGGCTGTCCACATACCGTCAAGCCAACGAAGGAACGGCGGTATATGCGATGGCGCGTGGCGAAGTGGTCGAGATTTTCGAAGGCTATCCAAATGTGCCCAACTCGCCCTGCATAGGAGAAAGTCCAGTCGCAAACTACGTAGCCGTTCGGCATGCTGGTGGCTATTTGACATCGTATTCGTCTCTTACGGACATCCGTGTTTCGGTTGGACAATCTGTAACCACGGCGACTGTGCTTGGCCTTGTCGGCACCACATTTTGTGAGTTCCCCGCGCCAGGTCTGTTTGCATACCTGTTAAAGAATGATGACGTGTATGGAAGCCGGCCACTTCTTAACGTCTTGTGTACAGACGTGGCCGACGCAATTGTTGACCCCTTCGCAGCAGGATTGTGGGCTGCCCAACCCCGGCAAGCACCAGCTTACGATATCCCTGCTGCGATCATGGACATCGCGGTTGAAGTAGGTGGATTCGGCGATCCTGACGTAGATGTGGCTGCATATCTTGCCGACATAAGAGACGTTCCTGCGGTTAACGACACAACTGTTCCGCTGGGTGATCTAGTGGGTACTGTCGTATGGCTCTCCGGTGGATTAGCTGGCGAAACGATCGCAATTCGCTACACAACGCCGACACGCACCCTCGATGAGTTTGTGCCGGTTGATCTGGCACAACTAAGTGAATCGAACGCCCCGATCCCGCCGGCTGATTGGTACTACACCGTCGTGGCCGATGAGATCGGGACATGGCAAGTTGAGGTTCTGCTGAACAATGTTGTCGCATTCACGCATGTTTTTAACGTTACAAACAGCAGCAAGCGAGCGACATCTGCAAATGGTTCGATGGGAGGTAGTCGTGCATCGGGTGCATCTCCGATATCCGTCAAGCGAAATTTGGTCCCAAAGTAGGACTGCACCGATCAACCGAAATTGCTGACGTCTGATTATTTCAACACTGCAATGGACGCAACCCGATTGCATTGCTAGTGCTGAAGGATTTCTCAGCCGCTCAGTACGCATATGTGGGACCGTCGACCACTCCAGCGGGAACCTGCGTTGTTCAGCCGAGTTCGGCGAGGCGCGATCACTTAGGGCGGAGAAAGGCAATCTGACAATCATCCATTCATTGAGGAATGAAATATGAAATGTCCGATAAGCTGCCAGGCTCTGCTCGCGCTCGCCCTGTTGGTACCTCTATCGGCCCAGGCAGATTTCACCCTGTGTAATAGCAGCGAATCGCATACCATGAAGGTGGCGTGGGTCCTACAGAGAGGTCTGATTCTCAAGGGGCCGTACGAAGTCGGCGGGTGGGATTACATCGATGCCGGTCGATGCGAGCGGTTGGCGACGGGAGACGTCGCTGGCAATTCCATGTGGATGCATGTGGTTTCAGAAGGTGTGGTCCTGACGCGAGATGGGATCGATGGCCTTTTCGAGTCCGACCTCCAGTTCTGCATCTCCGACGACAATTTTGAGTACAGCCGTGCAGAGACTGGGACCACGCAGAGCTGTGGCCAGAACCGCTATCTGGCGCCATTCCCCATCTCTACTTGGCAATCAAGTGATGTCGGTGATCTGACTGTAAAACTGAACCCGGACGATCAGATCCGACGCAATCCGAACGCAGATTCGCGACGCCGCGCGCAATTACCCGACCTTCATGGTGCGCTGGCTGAATTTTCAGGCCACTGGTTCGGCAGCATGTTTCATGACACAACTGACGAGGCGCAACGGGCGGCGCTGAAGCACTGCCGGTCGGAATCTAAAGGTGCGCCGTGCCGGGTGGAGGTAGCTTTCAAGAATCAGTGTGTGGCTGTAGCCCGTGGTCGTGGTCAAGCTGCGGTGACGCTGGGCCAGGCTGGCTGGACGCAGCAACGAACGCTGGACGCGGCCTTGAAGAAATGCGCACAGGGCGGTGACGCTACTTGCGGTGAGTCGATCGCTTTTTGCTCCACCCAAGAAGCGAAAGTGGCTCAGCAGAATAGCCGCGCGAATGAAGCTCAACAGACCGTGCTGGGCATACTCGGCGGTGCGTTAGGCGCGATTTGGGGCGTGCCCCCACCGACCCCAGCGAAGCCCGCTCCCGAAGCCGACGGAGATATCCCTCGGAAGCCGGCTTCGGGTGGCGAGGAGGATAACCTCCAAGCCTATGGCGCCCGCATCAAGAACCCAAAAGCTGATTGGGGTGACCAGAAGTTTTCCTTCATCGCTCGCGACAACGTCTACTACGACTTAACAAACAAGTGGAAGGTCCCAAACTTAAAGGACTCGCTGCCCTGGCCGGGAGCGGTGCCCTTTGTCAATGAATCGGTATCTGATGTCGCACCCGGAACAATCCTGGATGTATATGGCCGCATATACAGTTCTCAGCTCTACGTTCCTGGGGCATCGATATCTCAGAGAGGGCTGGCTCCAGGAAGCGAGCTTTTGGATTATCGAAAAGTTCGGGTACTCAAATCATTTCGGGCAACGGTAGGGACAGCCGCTCCGTTTGGCCCGTTTGATGCAGTTGGCGGGGCCAAGATGTACTCGATATGGCCCAGAACGATCAAAAACTGGATTGAACTCGGATACTTGGAGCAGATTGAAGGGCCGGTCGAAGACACTTATTGAGTGTGCAAGGGCCTATCCATTCAAACCCGGCTTTACTTTCAAGTCTAGGCTCACGTCAGGAGTGCCATATGCTATTGGACTCATGCGATGCTCGCCGCGGCCAGCGGTCAACGATCATCAACAGCAAGTCGCCGCGAGGTATGAAGAACTGCAACTAGAGCCCCGCGCACGGAGCGCATTCGACGAGCAAATTGAATCGTTGATGCTATTCCGAAGGCGCCTTCGTGCCACTTCTTGCCGGTCGCCACAGTCCGCTTTCGAGAGGCCTGGTTCTGGCTTTTTCTACAGCCTCAACGCCCGCGTTCAGCTGCGTTGTTGCCGCAGCGAAGCGGAGGCAACGACGTCGGCTGAAACAGCTTGTTGGGCCCGGTCATTGTGGATACGGATACTTTGGATCTTGGCAGTAGTCGTAATCAGAAATGGCCTTCGCATCTCCAACTGCCTCGAGCACATGGCACATTTGCTTCGGGTTCAGATCTACCAAACCGAACATCGTAGCGTTGCTTTTGACCTTCCTTGTCATGAGAGCTTTAACAGGGCCCACATAAGGCGCAGCGCGAGTGCCGGCGTAAGTAAATGTGTATGCCAACTCGTATAGGCGATTGCGCTCGTCTATCGAAAGGGCGTGCTCTGGAGGCGCGGACGCGAGCCTTTGGCGCATCAGTACCTCAACCTTGCTGAGGTCGGAGTCATCCCCTGCAGCGCCAGCAATTTGCGAGGCACTGGTTCCGAGGGAGTCGTGGTCCGACATTTCAGCGCGCGCCTTATCAAGGTATCTGATCGCGTGCTTACCGTAATTTGCCAAAACGCCCCTCGCGAGGGGCCGAATGTCTCGATAAGGCCACACGCGTTCAACATGCGGCTCTTGTGAGAACGCAATTTCACCGACTTTTTCTACGATGTAGGACGAGGGGTCTGGAATGCGTGCCGCCAACTCCAATTGATACCGTTCAATGTATGCATTAAGCCCACGACGTTGCGTAATCGCCCGGCCTGCTCTGGAGTAAATGTTTTCCGGCGCGCATACCAACACTGACATTCCCTTCTCTGTCGTCTCGCGATAGAGACCATGAGCAAGGAATTTCTCAACCCCGATATCCAGCCAAAGCCCTTTAGCGCGCAGATTTTGCTCCAGCATGTCGGCGGCCAACGAGTACGTCTTACTCTCTTCGGCTGTGGGCTCGGCGCACGGCCTGACATTCTTTAATAACCGCGCCTGCTCCAACTCCGGTGTGCGTCCCTTTTTTCCTTGTGAAGATAGCCAAGCGCCGAGCGCCATCCCCACGCCGATTAGAAGAATGACTTGAATGAGACGCTTCATGTTTGCAAGGCCCAACGCAAATTGGGCGCACTCACGACATAACCTCATTGCCAAGCCAGCTCATGTAGACAGCGCCGATGGAAACAGCCGCCAACGTAATGACGAAGAGCACCACGCTGTTGCGATATACGGAAAGAGATAGCAAGAAGATAAGGCTTGAAATGACTGCTGTTGTTATAGAAATAGCTCTGACGTAGAAAATTACGGCGCCACTCTCACCAGTTAATATGGACGCAGCAGCTATCGGAAGTGATAGCAAGAAAACCCACATAGCGGTGAGATAAGTTCCTCTCATCTTTACGACGCCCAACGCCTAGCTTAAGCCGCGTGACCGCCGAAGGCGGGCACGTCGGCTTGAAGCG
>CAZDPA010000003.1:0-20474 GCA_964507195.1 uncultured Salinisphaerales bacterium
CGTGGGCAACCCCTGCGCGCGAGACCGACCGAGCCGGTCCTGCGCTTGCGCGCAGGGCACTCCTCAAGACTTCTAGGAGATTCTGTGAATTCCCGACTCAAGCTGTTTTCCGTCGCCCTGCTGCTCGCAGGCCTGACGGGTTGTGCCAGCGTGCCCGCCGACTGGGGCCGCTCGGATGTAGGCCAGCTCACCGCGGCGCGTGGTCGAACCCAGCCGTCCGTTGCGGACGCCAAGATGTTCACGGATCGCGCACTTTCGGAGTCGCTGACTGTCGACGCGGCGATCCAGCTCGCTTTTATAAACAACCCGGATCTCAGGCGCGAGACCTCTCGTCTGGGCTTCGCGGCGGCAGAGGTGTACGACGCCGGACGCTTGGCCAATCCGGCGTTCTCGTTGTCGCGCTTGTCAGGTGACGACAGCGCCGGCGGTAACGTTCCGCAGCTCACTCTTGGCCTGGCTTTCAACTTCGCCAATCTGCTGTTCTTGCCCGCTAACACCCGCTATGCGAAGGCACAGTTCGAAGCGACCAAGCTCGATGTCGCTGCGCTGGCACTGAACCTGGCATCCGACGTTGAAGCTGCCTGGTACGAAGCAGTCGGCGCTCAGCAATTGGCACAGATGCGCGATGCGGCCGCGAAAGCTCAGCGCGCCTCCGCAGATCTAGCGCGGCGCTACTTCGATGCCGGGAATATCAGCGCGCGTGAATTGGCCATGGAACAAGCTGCGGCGAGCCAGGCAATGCTCTCCTCGATCTCGGCTCAAGCGTCGGCGTTGGAGGCGCGTTCGGCCCTCAACAGATTGATGGGCTTATCAGCGGGCCAAAGCGATTGGAAGCTCGATGCCCGACTGGCTGAGCCACTCCCCACCGAAGACGATCCCATCGAACTGCAGAAGTTGGCCATCGATGCGCGCCTGGATGTCGCGAGTCTAAGAAGCAGCACCCAGGCGATCGCCGAGCGCTATGGCCTTACACGGCACACTCGCCTGATCAACGGCATCGAGGTTGGCGTAGAACGCGAGCGCGACTACAGCGGTTCTCTCAATGTTGGGCCGACCTTGTCTCTGGAGCTGCCTTTGTTCAATTGGGGTGGCGGCCGTACCGCCGCGATCCAAGCCGCATTGCAGAAGGCCGAGGCCGAGTTGGATGGGCGCGTGCTCGATGTTTCCAATGAAGTTCAACTCGCCTCGGCCAAAGTTGGCGTGGCGCGCCGGCTCGCCGACGAGTATCGACATGCGCTGATTCCTCAGCAGGAGTCTGTCGTCGCTGAGGCGCAGAAAGAGCAGAACTACATGCTCGTCGGAATCTTCGAAGTGATTCTGGCAAAGCAGCAGGAGTACGACGCCTACGCTGGATACATTGAGGCCATACGCGACTACTGGACGGCACGATCGCAGCTCGCGCGCTCGGTCGGCCGCGATCTTCCCAGTACCCGCCAAGCGGTGGAGCGCACGATCGACGCTGTGGAGATTCTCCGCCCGAAAGGAGGCGGCATGGATCACAGCCATCATTCAATGAATGGGATGTCGCATGACATGAAAGGCATGGACATGGAGACGATGCCTGGGATGGAGGGCATGGACGAGACGAATCACTCGCTCCATGAGGCTCCGTCAGTGTCCGGATGCGCTGCGCTCAAAGACCAGGATCAATCGAAGGTCGATCCCAGCGTGGCCAAAGCGCTCCAGACGCGCTGCGATGCGGAACCCTTGCCACTAGAGGACAAACCCGAAACAGATCCGTCGATGACGGAGAAACCGCATGCGCACTGACCTTGATGCGGCACGCCCCATAACCCTAGACACGGCTTTCACCGGAACCTCCAGAATGAATAATTGGACACGCTTGTTTTCGATTCTCACCCTGAGTCTCTCGATCCCGTCCGCGTACGCCCACGATCCCAAGGAACATGCCAGGGAGGCGGCCGAGGCCAAGGCAGGGCCTAACTGTGCGGCGCTCCACGATATGGATCATTCGAAAATGGATCCGAACGATCCCGTCATGAAAGCGATGATGGCCAGATGCGCCGCCGCCGGTCATTCGAGGATGGACATGGACCACGAGGCCTTGGCTCAGCCCACTCCGGGCGCAGCAGCGACCCCTCACGATCATGGGAGCCACTGATGACCTCACCTGATCTTTCACGCCGTCGCCTGCTGCAGGTTGCGGGAACGGCCAGCCTGCTGGCGGGCGTGTCCCGTAATGCATTGGCGCAACACGAAGGCCATGACATGTCGAAGATGGAGTCGGACCACGCGATGGAGGCGACGCCATCGTCGCCACCTGCCGGTCTTGCCCCGCCTGGGGCTTTGAAGCGCCATCCCCAAGGTTATCTGCCGGTCCGCACGCTCAATGGGTGGACTCTGCCGTACAGGATCAATGGCAGCGTCAAGGAGTTTCACCTTGTTGCCGAAGAGATTGAGCACGAATTTGCGCCCGGATGCCGCGCCAAGTGTTGGGGGTACAACGGCACGACGCCCGGTCCGACGATTGAAGCGGTCGAGGGCGATCGCGTGCGTCTCTTTGTCACGAACCGATTGGGCGAGCCAACCAGCGTGCACTGGCACGGCATAGACCTTCCGAACGGCTACGACGGCGTCGCCGGCTTGAACCAGCCTTCCATCAAACCCGGCGAGACCTTTGTCTATGAGTTCACGCTCAAGCAGCACGGCACGCACATGTACCACCCGCATGCCGACGAAATGACCCAAATGGCCTTCGGGATGATGGGCCTGTTCATCATCCATCCGAAGGCCGGTGAAGAAGTGCCGATCGATCGCGACTACGCTTTTCTTCTGCACAACTGGGCATTGCATCCAGGCACCTATCGGCCGGATCCGGCAGTCATGCTCGAATTTGACCTGTGGACTTTCAACAGCAAGGTATTCCCGGCCATCGAGCCGCTCGTGATGCGCACCGGCGAACGCGCACGCATCCGCATTGGCAATTTGTCGATGTGGAATCACCCGATCCATCTCCACAGCAATCCGTTCTGGGTCACGGGCAGCGATGGCGGGCGCTGGCCTCGCAATCAATGGCGACGGGAGGTCACCGAAATCGTTGGCGTCGGGCAGATGCGTGACTTCGAGTTTGTGGCAACGGAGCCTGGTGACTGGGCATTTCACTGTCATATGTCACATCACACGATGGGGCCGATGGGCCACGCGGTGCCGAACCCCGCTGGGGTCGACCAGCGCGGGGCCGAAGCCGAGATTCGCAAGTTCCTGCCCGGCTATGGCGCGATGGGACAGTTCGGCATGTCAGAGCACAGCGGCCATGTCGCGATGGGCCTTCCGGGTCCTGCCAACACATTGCCGATGATGACTGGCGAAGGTCAGTTCGGGCCTATCGAGATGGGTGGCATGTTCACCGTCGTGAAGGTGCGCGACGACCTGGATCCTGGCGATTTCACCGATCCAGGTGCGTACCGCTACCCGAAGCACGCCATCGCAAAAAGAATCAGCGTCGATCCCGGCTTCGGCGATCCGTCGCGTCGCGATCCCTATGGCAAGTCCACATCCGGTCCACTTGCTCAGCCAATGGTCCCGCAAAACGAATCGATGCCGGGCATGGACCATTCGAAGCATGGCAAATAGCGCACGGGGCTAAGTCATGAAGATCCTGAAAGCGTTGCTCGTTCTGGCTGGGCTCGGCCTTGCGCTGTGCCTGGGCATTCTGTACTCGGGCTGGTATCCCATGGGCGCGGACGTTCCACATAACCAGTTGACCTATTGGGTGCTGGAGACGTTACGCGAGCGCTCGATTGCGCGCTCGATCCGCAATATCGAAGTACCTCCGCTCAATGATCCAAACCTGCTGCTCTCCGGTGGAATGGATTACAACGAGATGTGCACCGCGTGCCATCTCAAGCCCGGCAAGAAAGACTCGGAGTTCACGCTCGGGCTCTATCCACGGCCACCGAATCTGGCGATCGGCGCCGAAGAGCATCACCATGCCGAGGATATAGACGGCGGTCGACACGGCGATGCGAAGACGAGTGCTGCGCGTCAGTTCTGGATCATCAAACACGGCATCAAAGCCAGCGGCATGGCGGCATTCGGGAAGACCCACGACGATCAGCGCATCTGGGCCATGGTCGCGTTTCTGCAGAAGCTGCCGATGCTGACACCGGTGCAGTATCAGATCCTGACGGCGCGTTCTGAAGACGGGAAGGAACATGAACACGGGGCTTCCCCAGAGGAGGCCAGCAGTGGTTCCGAAGCAGATGCAGACTCAACACCGTCGCACGCGCACTGACCTGCCAAGTACTTCAGATCTGTCCTGTGCGATCGATCTGCACGCCGCCTTGTCTTGTGCTCTGCAGGTCTGCGGCGTCCTGCATCTGGCCGGTGTTGCGCTCGGCAGCTATCTCGAACGGCAGAACCTGGTGCGCGGCATGCTCAGCGGCAAGAAGCATGTCGACGACATCGGACGCGCCTGAAGCGGTTTACTGCCGGTCGACCTTGCCGCCAAAGAATCGCGGATCGTCTCCTGAAAGCGGAATCGCGAAGCCGAGTTCGAGTTCGAAGTTGACCAGCCGACGGGGTTTCAGCCGTATCCCGAAATGCAGGCTGAGATTCGGCGAATCCATGAGATCGCGGGTCTCCCAACCGGCATTGCCGAATTCGATGCCGATCAGTCCGCGCAGGCTGTCCCAGTACAGCGGACGCATGAGCTCGACGTATCCGAGGTAGAAAGAGTTTCCTTCGAAGGCCCTGCGCTCGTAACCCCTCAGCCCTTCCGAGCCGCCCAGGGAAAACAGCGCACGATGATCCAGGGCGTGATTGCCGACACCGAACGACAGGCCGTAGGACAGTTGCTGGTGTGCCCGACTGCCGACCAGGATCGATTGCTCCCAGTTTGCGCGCAGGGTCGAGTAGCTGTAATTCGAGAGCAGGTTCTGATCGGCGATCTCATAGCGTGCAGAAAAGAACGTTCCGTCATTGCTGTAGATCAGATCGCGCCCGTTGCGGTAGCCCACCTCGGTAACCACGCCGAAGCTGCTGCCGAAGCTGTCGGCAAGAAACTCATCAGACACCTGCTGCCGGCGCCAGATCGGTCCAAGGCCGGCAGTCCACCCCTGGCTCGGCTTGTGCAACATTCCGAACGATCGAATCGCGACCGCCTCGACTTCGTCGACGGTTTCGTCGTAGGTGGCCGGCTCTTCAAACGGAATCACATTGTGCGCGGCGCTGATGCGCAGACTGTCGCGCTCGCCGAGCACATACGGCGCGTAGTAGCTGCCGCGCACGCTGAGGTCCCGACCGCGATCCTCGTCACGCGTATCCCTTGATCGACCGACCAGTCGCAGGCTGTGGTTCATGCCCCACAGGTTGCTGACGCGACCTTCGAGACCAATGCTGTTCTGTCCGTCCGAGTTGGCGGACAGGCGCGGATAGGCCTGCCAGAACCACTTCTCGTGGACCTTGAACACGACACGAACGCCGCTCTCAACCTGCTCGGTCCGCACTTCGACCGAGCGAAACAGACCGAGGTTCTGGATCTGCTCCCGACTCAGTTCTACGAGATCGGGGTCAAAGGCTTCGCCGGGCTTCAACTGCACTTCGCGGCGCAGCACGGCTTCCTTTGTGACCTCATTGCCTTCGAAAGCGATCTCGGCAATCTGCTCCGGGGCCGCCTGCGCGATGGATACGCATGCAGCAAATGCCACGACTGCGAAGCAACGCCCCAGTAGCGAGCCGGTGGTCATGGAAGGTCCATCAGCGGACCAGAGGCAGTCTGCGTATCGACCGACCCATATGCGTGCCGGCGATAAAGCCAGTCGCCCAGCAATGCCCAGGCCTGAAGCGAGGTGCGCTCGTCGTCTGAGAGCGGTTCCGTGAGCGCGAGGCGATGGCTTGCGTGATCAACACGCCAGCGCTCTGCACGCCCTCCGCCATGCAATACACGCAGCTCGTTCTGTGTGAGCCACGCGTAGCGATCATTGAACTGCATGATCGCGCGCGGCTCGGGTCCATTGACGATACCGAACTCAGGCAGGCTGGCACTCAGATCGCGTCCCGGAAACGGTGTCGAGGCGTTGATCCCCATCAGCGACAGCAGCGTCGGCGCCAGATCGATCTGCGAGGCAAGGCTGCGAACGACGCGCGGTGAAATGTCCGCGCCGACAATCAGCCCGGGAATCTGGAAACGCCGCAAGGGAATGGTTGCGTCGCCGTAGACACGAACATCGTGATCGGCAACAACCAGCACGAGTGTGTTGTCGAACCACGGTCGGTCTGCCGCCGCGTCAAGGAAACGGCCGAGTGCGAAGTCGGCATAGCGCACTGCGCCGGTCGGTGTTCCGGGTGCATCGAGGCCCGGCGGCAACCGACCCGCCGGCACGTCGAAGGGCTCGTGGTGCGATGAACTGAACACCAGGTGGAAATACTGCTCGCCACGTCCAGCCGCTTCGTCGGTTTCAAGCAGCGCTCGATCGAACAGATCTTCGTCGGATACGCCCCAGCTGCCGACTTCCCGCGGTGACGGGTAATCCCGGCGTTCGATCACTTCGTCGAAGCCATTGCCGAGGAAGAAACCGCGCATGTTGTCGAAATGCGCAGCGCCACCGTAGATGAAGCGGCTGCGGTAGTTCGATGCACGCAGCACACTGGCAATCGTCGTGAACCCCTCCTGCGCACCCTCGCGTTTGAGTACGGCCGGCGCTGGTGACGGCGGAAAGCCGGCCACGATGGCCTCAAGCCCGCGCGCCGAGCGCGTACCCGTCGCGTACAGTTGCTCGAACCAGATGCCACGGGATGACCAGCGATCGAGTTCCGGCGTCAGCCCCTGCCCGCCGAGTCGCGCGGAGAAATCCGCGCCCAGACTCTCCTCGACGACGACGATCAGGTTCAGTGGTCTTGCCCGAGCATGGGTCGCCACCTGCTGATGCCATGTCGGATTTCCAAGCGGTGCATGCAGAAATCGTTCATCCGTCCGCAGCTCGCGAAGCAAGTCTGCGTCGGCCAGCTTGCCGTAGACCCCTGCAGCGGAACGCTCATGGCGCTGGGCGTAGACGGCATAGCCGAAGCTGTAGCTGCTGTTGAGCGCAAGCTGGTTGAGCAACTGATCGGACCAACGCGCGAACATGGCTGGATTGGCCGGCCGGTGGTCGATGCTGCTACGGATCAGCAGGGCATCCGCGCCGAGCAGCAAGGGCCAGAGCAGCAGCACGGACCATGTCGCCTGTGTCCATTGCGGCGCGGCATTCCGCACCCAGTGCAGCCACCAGAAAGTGCCTGCGATCAGCACCGCAACGCCAAACAGCAACGGCGCGCGAAAACCGGTCCACAGCATGGGCAGAACGCTGTCCCACTCGCGCAGGTACTCGACCGCGAGATGGTTCGGCCGTGACTCGTACTCGGCGAGAAAGGTCGGCGTTGCCACTTCAAGCACTGCAGCGGCGATCGCCAGTCCGCCCAGCCACAAGCGGCTGACGCGCCACCACAGCGACGCAGTCATCGGGCGCGACAACAGCGGCCACAGCAGGATCGGCAGGCTCAGCATCACACCCATGCCGATCAGGTCAACGCGAAGGCCGATGCCGAGCAACTGGGGCAAGTCACCCCAGTTCCAGCGTTCTGCGGAGATCGACACCAGCACTGCGCGACTCAGCGTCCACAGCGTCAGCAGTGCAAGTGCCCAAGCTGCCATCCAGCGCAGCGCGACAGCGGAGATTGCTGCAGCGTAGGCCGCCTTCGGCTTGCGCCGCGTTGGCGTGATTGCGGAACTGTCATCGGCCGTTGTTGCGTACATGCGGGGTATCCAGGTCCCCTGATACGGGGGGCTCTGGTCCAATCACGCAAGGCGGAGGCCGCTGGTGCCGCGTTTCAACGCGGATATCTAACTCATTGCTTTACAAGTTGAATCGTCCGGCGCATCAGGGGGACGATCAGGCCTGGCACGCGCACGGAAACCCGCCAGCACGCAGACTTTGTCGACAATCTTTGCAGTCTCCGCCGCGCGAGACGCGTCAAGCAGCGAAGCTCATCTCGACGCCGGCCGGCACTGCGCAACGAACTGGCCGGGCGGCACCAGCTGTCCTTCAGGGGTCAGCAC
Source organism: uncultured Salinisphaerales bacterium (assembly GCA_964507195.1). Taxonomy (GTDB): domain Bacteria; phylum Pseudomonadota; class Gammaproteobacteria; order Nevskiales; family Nevskiaceae; genus Solimonas. The sequence continues at coordinate 8,057 of CAZDPA010000003.1, forward strand.
GAGCAGCACCTTGAGTCCGCTCGAGAGCGTGCAGTACCGAAGATATCCGATGGCCCCGTCGGTCTGTGCAATGAATAGCGCCATTGCAATCTCGGACTGCACGACATGCGGCGGCAGAATGCCGTGGAAGTACTGCTCGTTCCAGTAGTCCTCGAGCGCTGCCGGACGCAGCTTCAGGATCGCTTCGGAGAACCGCTCACGCAGCGGGTCGCTCGCCGGCAGGTTCACCGGCTGTATGCGATCGCCATCGCTCCAGCGACTCTTCTTGCGCATGTAGATCAGCGCCAGCGTTTCCGAATCGACTGGCTCCGAAGCCCGGTCTGCAGCAACGACAATCGCCAAAGGTTCGGTCTCGGACCATGCTCGCGCAGCATGCAGCGCAACGAACACCGTCAGAACCAGGCCGGTCCAGCGCCGCGTGCCCTTGACCTGCATCTGCCGGCTCAGAACAGCACCGCGATCGAGCCACGCAGGCCGTCCACGACATCGATCTCGTTGTCGGTGGCCTCGCTGTACTCGGCCTTGAAAACCACGGCCGGCATGTACCTGTACGTCAATCCGAACAGATACAGGTTCATGTCCTTGGTGAAGACCGAGTCCTCGAAAGTCTCGTAGCGGGTGACGCCATAAAGGCGATCAGTCAACGGAACCACAAGCTGCAGATAACCACCGCGCTCGTCATTGGGGCTCTGGGTCAGGCGCGTGACGCGATAGCCGAATTCGCCGGACAGCTCGACCCGGTTCCAGGACCAGTGGAAGTCGAACCCATACAGCTTCCGGCGCTCGAAGTTGCTGCTTGCAAGCTCGAAATCGACAAACGACAGCCCGAGTTGCAAAGTCGAAACAGGATTCAACCCGACGCGACCACCGTAGGCCTCGCTGAAGGTGTCGAGATCGGGGGCTGGAAACAGCTCCTCCCCTGGAGAGGCGTACACCGAGTAATCGACCGCCCCGACCGGGCTGGGCAAGACGCCATAGACCATCGCACCGGTCGCATTGGTGGGAAATGTACTCTCGGTGATCAGCGGTCGCGAGCTGGTCCAGACCAGTGGCGCCGCGTGAATCAGGTTCCATCGACCGACCGGGGTCAGGAATTTTCCAAGCCGGAACTTCGCGGCATCGCGCCAGGCGTAGTCGAAGTAGAAGCGTTCCATACGCGGACTGGCATCGTCGGTCGTTGTCCGTCCTGGGCTGGCGGACAACGCGTCTTGCAGTTCAAGCTCGGCAAAGAAGCGCCAATCGGAATCGCCTTCCCACCAGAGAAATCCACTGATGGCCTCGATGGCCGCTTGCCATTCGGCCCCTTCCGCGCCATCGCGGGCACCGAGGACGCCATATCCGCCGGCGCGGAATCCGCTGTCGCCGAACGTCAGCCCATGCCCAAGCTGGTAGTGACGCGCCATCGGGTCGAGGCGGATGTCGCTGGTCAGCGTCGTATCCGCCGCAAACGCACTGGTCGATGCGACGGCAACGACGACAGCGGCGATCCGGTTCAGGCTGCGGGTTATGATGGTGTACAGCCTTGCAGCACGCATGAGCATCGTGTCCTGATCACCTCCGGTTAGTCTAAACCACCGCTTGAGCATCCGACGCATCCTGGTAGTCGCGTTTCTGCTGGTGAGTCTCATCCCAGCGGTCATGGTCACGCTGCTCGCATTCGTCAACAGCCGCAACGCGCTGCTTGACGAGATCACGCACAGTCTTGGCCTCACGGCATCTGCGGTTTCCCTGGACATCAACCGCCAGTTGTTCGAGCGCCTTCTGAACGCCACCACCTGGAATCATCTGGAGGTGATGGAAGACATCCGGCTGGGCGACGTCGACAAGCGCCTGTCCCGCTTCCTCTCGGAAACCAAACTGCACCACGGCGGGGTCTATCTCGATCTGCATGCGATTGACGTGGACGGGCGGATCGTCGCATCCAGCGCGCCGGCGAGCATCGGCGCGTCCCCGCAACTGTCGACGCCCTGGCTGGTCGCCGATCTGAACAACGAACGCGTCGATGTCTTCGGTCCTGGCGCTGCCGACGGCGCTCCGAGGTTCACGCTGCGCAGCGCGATCACCTCGCAGTTCTCCAATGAAGCGGTCGGCTTCCTTGTGCTCGAAGTCGACTGGCTGCAGATCGAGAAGGTTCTGGATCAGTCATCAACGCCGACCCGCCAGATCCTGATCCTCGATCACGAGGGACGGATTGCCGCAGCCTCGTGGAACCTGAGATCGAAGGGCATTGTGCATGGCGCAGCCGGCAACGAGTGGCGTCCGGCCGTCGCCGCAGAACTCATCGAGGAAAGGAATCACACCAGCGCCTTCGATGGACCAACGATCATCGGCTACGAGAAGTCCCGCGGCACCGATCACTTCTCCGGCTTCGACTGGACCTTCGTGCTGCTGCAATCCCGTGCGGAAGCACTGGCGCCGATCGAGCGCATGGCCTGGGGCTTCGCCGGCATCCTCGCCCTGATGTCGGTTGGCGTGATCATGGTGTCGCTGTGGGTCGCAGGTGCGATCTCGCGCCCGGTCATCGCACTCACCGACTTCACGCGTCGCTTTCTGCAGCCGGGTCCGGCACCGGAACCGCCGCTCGCAGGACCCGGCGAAGTCGGCGAACTCACGCGCAGCTTTACCCGCATGGTCGGCGATCTGCAGCAATCCCAGCGCACGCTCACCCAGGCCTCCAAGCTCGCAGCTGTGGGCGAAGTCACCGCCTTGCTGGCGCACGAAGTCCGCACGCCGCTGGGCATCCTGCGCTCGTCGGCGCAGATGTTACGCCTGGATGCGAGCATCGGCGCCGAGAATCATGAGCTCATGCAGATCATCATCACGGAAAGCGAGCGCCTGAACCGGCTCGTCGGGTCGATGCTGGACAGCACACGCACGCGCCCGCCGGATTTTGCAGCGACAGATATTCATGGTCTGATCGCACACACCTGCACGCTGCTGGCTGCGCAGGCGCGCGATCGCGGGATCGTGATCGACGTAAACGCCCGAGCTGCAGACTTCGTCATCGATTGCGATCCGGAACAGATGACCCAGGTATTTCTGAACATCATGATGAATGCGCTGCAGATCCTAGCCAGCGGCGGCCGGATCGAGGTCACCACGCGCGATGAACCGAATCGGCTGATTGTGGAAATCGCCGACGATGGTCCAGGCATTCCGGAAGATCAGCGCAGCCAGATCTTCGATCCGTTTGTCTTCAAGCGCGAAGGCGGGCTGGGTCTGGGCCTGGCGGTCGTGCGAACCATTGTCCGCAGCCATGGCGGCGACATTGCAGCCGCGTCGAGCGATCTCGGCGGCGCCCTGTTCCGGATCACACTACCCAGATCAAAGCCATCGAGAGCACTGGAATGAGTACCGTTTCCCGCGGTGAGGCGCGCCGGGTCCTGGTCGTCGACGACGAGGCCAACATGCGTCGGGTGCTGGAGATCATGCTCGCACGGCAGGGCTACAAGACCTGGAGCGCCGCCAACGGCCGCGAGGCCTTCGAACGGCTTGCCGAGGAGCCCGCCGATCTGGTCATCAGCGACCTGCGCATGCCGGACATGAACGGTATCGAACTGCTGCGGAATCTGAGGGCCGCCGGCAATCCGGTGCCGCTGATCATGATCACCGCGCAGGGAACCATCGAATCCGCCGTCGAGGCGATGCGTCTCGGCGCCTGCGACTATCTGTTGCGCCCCTTCGATGTGGAGACGCTGGACCTTGCCATCGGCCGGGTCTTCCAGACCCAGGCACTGCTGCGACAGAACGCGTTTCTGCAGAAGGAAGTCGATCGCAACTGGGACGGCCTGGTCGGCGACAGCGACGCGATGCAGAATCTGCGTCGTCAGATCAGCCAGGTCGCCCCCACCCGCGCCAACGTCCTGCTCACCGGCGAAACCGGCACCGGCAAGGAAGTGGTTGCACGTGCAGTTCACCGCGCATCAGACCGGAAGGATCGGCTGTTCGTGCCGATCAACTGCGCTGCGATCCCGGCCGAGATGCTCGAGAGCGAGATGTTCGGTCACGAGAAAGGTGCATTCACCGGCGCCCACAAGGAACGCGTCGGGAAATTTGAACTCGCTGACGGCGGAACGATTTTTCTGGACGAGATCACCGAGATGCCGGCGGCGCTGCAGGCAAAACTGCTGCGCGTCCTGCAGGAAGGAACCGTCGAACGACTCGGCAGCAACACGACGATCCAGCTCGATGTCCGGGTGATCGCTGCAAGCAACCGCCGCCCGCGCGACGCCATCGCCGCCGGTCGATTGCGAGAGGATCTGTTCTATCGCCTCAACGTCTTTGCAATCGACCTTCCACCGCTACGCGATAGACGCGAGGACATACCGGCCCTGGTGACGCACTTTGTGCAGACATTCTCGTCAGCCCCGATTCAAGGCCCGGTCATCTCCGTTGCCGCCCTGGAATACCTGCAGCTGCACAACTGGCCCGGCAACGTCCGCGAACTCGCGAACCTGGTGGAGCGCGCGTTGATCCTCAGCGGCGGGCGCATGATCGATCTCGCTCACCTGCCTCAGGACGATGCTGAACCGGCGAGCGGCCGGGCAAACAGCGATATTGCAGCGGGAGATCTCAATCTCGACTCAGCCGTGGCGATTCTGGAGAAGCGAATGATCAGCGAAGCCATGCGTCAGTCGGGCGGCAACAAGTCGCGTGCTGCGCAGCTGCTGCAGATCAGCGAGCGTTCGATCTTCTACAAGATCAAGAAGTACGGCCTGTAGCGGGTTATCGAATCGATACCTCCGGCGCGGTGAGCTTCCCGGCCTGATGCGTTCCGCGCGGCTGAGGCCGCAACAATTGTCGGCAAAATCTGCGTGCCGACGAATTTCCCTGCGCATGCGAAGCCTGATCGTCTTTCCGGCCCCCCTCTCGATTCAGCTTGTGAAGCAATGAGTTAGATATTCGGCACGATCCCTGGTCGTGGTCGGCCCCCAGCTTGCGTGATCGAACCAGAGCACCCCGTGTCGGGGTCTGGATCCCACGCATGCACGCGACAACGGACGAACGAAATCTTCACGAGCGCGTTGTCAGCGTGCCGGCCGTCAACAAAAGCCCGCCATGCTAGAAGCTTCAAGCTCCAAATCCGCAGTACCTCTGGTTCTCCCCTCGCCTGGCGTACTGCAGCTGCGCCTCGGTCCAATGCAGGCAATACTGCTGGTTGCGCTGTACCTGGCGCTGTCGCAGAACCATGCCTTCCTTGGATCCGTACTGAGATCGCTGCCGAGCCCATTCACCGCACAGGAAATGCGCGTGGCGGGCTCGGCTACGCTGGCGATGTACGGTCTGCTGGTGCTTTTTCTGTTGCCGTTCAGCGCTCCCCGGGTGTTCAGGCCTGCAGCATCGCTGCTGCTGATCGTTGCTGCGGTTTGCAGTTACTTCATGGACAGCTTCGGCACAGTCATCGACCGCTCGATGATCGTCAACGTGCTTCGCACTGATACCCACGAGGCTGGCGATCTCCTGCGACCTGCATTCTTCCTGCACGTGTTTGTCCAGGGCTTTCTGCCGGCTGCGCTGCTATGGCGCTGTGAGATCAGATACGACGGATTCCTGCGGGAACTTCGCAACCGCGGCCTGATGCTTCTGGTGATACTCATCGGCGTCTTCGGCCTGATGGTGACGCAGTACAACGAACTCGCCTTCTGGGGACGCGAGAATCGCGAAGTCCGCCTCTACCTGAATCCGGTGACGCCTGTCTTTGCAGCCATGCGCGTTGTGCGCGAAAGCATGCCTTCAGGCCCTGCGGTGCCCCCAATGCCGATTGCCACCGACGCGGTTCGCGCTGCAGACCCCGATGCCCGGCCGCTGCTTGTAGTCCTGGTTGTGGGCGAAACCGCACGTGCGGCCAATTTCCAGCTAAACGGATATGCGCGCACGACCAATCCGAAGCTGGCGCAATTGCCAGGCCTGGTCAACTTCCCCAGCGTCAGTTCATGTGGCACCGCTACGGTCGAATCTGTGCCCTGCATTTTCTCGCTGCTGCAGAGGAGTCAGTTCAGCCGTGCAAAGGCGAAGAAGCAGGAGAATCTGCTCGACGTGCTGAAGCGCGTCGGTGTCGACGTGGCCTGGTGGGACAACGACTCGGGATGCCAAGGCGTCTGCCAGCGCACAGGTTCTCTGTCTATCGAACAAGAGAAGGATCCGGTGCTGTGCAATGACGATGGCTGTTATGACGGCATCCTGTTGCGCGCCCTGGAGGAAGATTTTCCGACCACGGGTCAGGCTCGCCTGCTCGTCCTGCATCAGAAAGGCAGCCACGGCCCGGCCTACTTCAAGAGATACCCGGAATCCTCGCGTCACTTCCAGCCGGATTGTCGAGACGAGAATGTGCAGCGCTGCAGCCGGGAGGAAACGATCAATGCCTACGACAACACCATTGTCTATACCGACGAGGTGCTCTCCAGCATCATTGATGTTCTGAAAGACAACCAGAACCGGATGGACTCGGTGCTGATCTATGTTTCCGACCACGGTGAAAGCCTGGGTGAGAACGGGATATACCTCCACGGACTCCCTTACGCGATGGCGCCGCAGGAACAGACGCACGTGCCAATGCTCGCCTGGTTCTCTTCCCAGGCCCCCGCTTCACTGGGGCTGGACCTGTCCTGCGTTGAGAAAATCCACGATCGCGCCTATTCGCACGACAACCTGTTCCCCAGCCTGCTCGGGATCATGAACGTCAGGACCAATGCCTACGTTGCGCAGGAAGACATCTTCTCGGACTGTCGGCGTCGATAGCGCAGACTTTCTGTCACGTCCCTGACGCGGAGGTGACGCGTCTGCATCCAGGCTATGCCGAGATCGGCGCTACCGGGACCCGCATAGCCGCGACCAACGCTTGGGGCTGTATATCGTCAAGCGCACAACGCGCTGGAAGTCGGTGCGCGTTTCGTCGTCGGGTTCACTGCCGCCCAGCACTGATCCGGCAGGGGCTCAGCGGCAGTTTCGTGTGCGAACGTGAAGCTCAGCGCTTGCTGACGATCGCCAGACCCACCAGGCGTGACACCACCAGCGCGAGGTACATCACGCCGGTGAACTCCTCAAGCATGACGATACCGCGCGCCATCGGCGACAGCGGCAGCACGTCGCCGATACCCACGCCGGAGAGCACCGTGAAGCTGAGGAACAGCAGTTCTATCCATGGCCGCAGCTCGCCGGGTGCAGTCAGGCCGACGAACGCTGCCGGGCTCAACGCCTGACAGGCGACATACAGGTGCGCGAACGCCCAGGCCAGCAGGGTGAACGTTGCGCCCGCTGCGAACAGCTCGTCCGAGGTCGCGACATGGTCGTCAAACATGTAGGCGATGAGGCTGCCGGCGGCATAGATGTAGAACGCTGCCTCGGACAGTGACGTCAGCAAAGTCAGCGTCGGCGACTGCACCGTGATGTTCAGTATTCCGAGCCCGACCACGCACAGCGCCAGCAACGCGCCGATCCAGTTCGCCCACGGGCTGCGCCGGATCACCCATAGCGCAAAGCCCAGCACGACCAGGCCAAAACCGTTGAACAGCGCGCGGCCGGTGGCGGTGCTTTCCATCAACGGATACAGCACCAGACCGAGCAGCTGCACCAGCAGCAGGCCGGCAGAAGGATTACGCCGGATATGGATCAGTGCGCGAAGGGCCGGGATGGACGGCATCGGTTCAATGCATGCGTGCAATCAAGAACCGAAACATACGTGTTTGTCGCGCTGGCTGCAGCAGGATATGCAACCGATCTGATTCGCAGGCGCTATCGAACATCGCACCCAGGCGTCGACTGCTTCCGTCGCCGGACACTACGCCGATCCCTAAGGGGCACTCGATCAAAGCGAGCCCTCGTGGCCGCAAAAACTGCCGACGAAACTTGCGCCTCGACCGCTGTGTGCGCGCACCATCAGCAGGTGCCCGTAACCGATGCCTCGGCACTGTCTTTTGTAATCAGCACTTTATGAGGCTCGCGCGCACCTGGCACAGCCCGGCCCCGGCTTTGCGTGATGTCCAGCGAGCGCCCCACTTTTGGGGTATCGCGAAACCACCCATGCACGCACAGATCGCTCAGTCCGAATCGCCTGCGAGGTCCCCCGTCCGCGACGAGCTGGTTCTTCATGAGGCGGACGCCTCGACGCGAGGGCAATACATCCAGTTCATATCCCGGCGCTTTGCCGAGGTCTACGGCGCGCGGCTGTACCACTTCATGCCGCGCCTGTTCGGTCTCCACGGGGCCAGCGGGCGTCTGATTGCTGCATTTGGACTCAATGACGCGGCGTCCGGCAGCTTGTTCGTGCAGCACTACTTCGATGGTCCGGTTGAAGCTCGGGTCAATGCGCAGGTGGGCCATACGGTGCGTGCCGCAAGCCTTGCCGAGATCGGAAATCTGGCTGGCGCGACGCCAGGCGCACTGCGCCAGTTGATTCCGGTTCTGACCCGTCATTTGCACGAGCAGGATTACAAATGGCTGCTGTTCACCGGCTCATCGCGCCTGCGCAACGGGTTCAAGCGACTCGGCCTGCCACTCGAGTATCTCGCGCCGGCCTCTGCTCAGCGCCTGCCCGAATGCGAACGGACTCTCTGGGGCAGTTACTACCAACACTCCCCCGCCGTGATGCTGGGCGACATTCGCGGCGGCTACCGCTATCTGAAGCAGCTCGAACAATCGCCAGCTGGGCTCACCGTCGCGCTCGATGCGGTTGCGAAGGTTGGTCTGCCGTGAGTCAGGTCATTGCGGCGGTAAGGGAACATGCATTGCAGCGTCCCGATTCCATTGCGCTGGACGATGGACATCAGCAGATCAGCTACCGAGAACTCGCGGACGCAATTGCGGCGCTGTCGGCTCGCTTTCAAGGCATGGAGGTCCGCACACTCGGGCTTTATGCCGACAACGGTCTGGCTTGGGCATTGACCGACCTCGCTGCGCTTTCTGCAGGAATCCGGATCGTCCCTCTGCCGCTGTTCTTCTCAGGCCAGCAGCTGCGCAACGTCGTCGAATCCGCCGGCATCGATGGCCTGATCGCGGATCCTGCCATGAAGCTGACGTGGCTGACGACTGCAAGAACGTCAACCACGATCAAGATTGCGGGTCAAAGCCTGAGCTTTCACCGGCTTCCCGGCTCGCGGGTCGAGTTGCCTCCGGGTACGCAGAAAATCACCTACACATCGGGCACGACAGGCACCCCCAAGGGCGTCTGCCTCACGCTGACGGCCATGGAAAGTGTTGCGCAGTCACTGCGTGAGGCCTCGATGGCCGGCCCGGACGATTGCCACCTGTGCGTGCTGCCGCTGCCCACGCTGTTGGAAAACCTGGCGGGCCTGTATGCGCCACTGCTTGCCGGCGCGAAGGTCTGTTTGCCTGCCGCTGCCGAAGTCGGCTTGCAGGGTTCTTCCGGTTTTGATCCTGCATGCTGCCTCGCCGCAATGCGCACGTTCGGCGCAACGTCCGCGATTCTGGTTCCGCAACTGCTGCAGGCGCTCATCCAGGGGCTGGATTCAGGCCTGCCGCGACCAGGCAAGCTGCGCTTCATCGCCGTCGGTGGCGCACCGATCGCGTCGCGCATCCTCGCCGCTGCAGAGCGCCATGGCCTTCCGGTCTTTGAGGGCTATGGCCTGTCCGAATGTGCCTCCGTCGTTGCGCTCAATACGCTGGAACAGCGCCGCTCAGGCAGCGTCGGTCGCCCACTGCCGCATCTGCGCGTGCGCATCGCGGCTGATGGCGAAGTGCTTGTCACGGGAAACGCATTCCTTGGCTATGTCGGCGAGAAGATGCGCAGCACCGATGACGAAGTCGCAACGGGCGATGTGGGCTACCTCGACGCCGATGGCTTCCTGTACCTGACCGGCCGCCGGAAGAACATGTTCGTCACCTCGTTCGGTCGCAACGTCGCGCCTGAATGGATAGAGCGCGAGCTGACGTCGCAACCGGCGATCGCCCAGGCGGCCGTATTCGGCGAGGCCCGCCCATGGAACATCGCGGTGATCGTGCGGCGCCCCGGCTTTGATACGGACGCGATCGATCGGGCCATCGAGTCCTGCAACCGGGATTTGCCCGACTACGCGCAGATCCGTCACTGGCTGCTCGCAGCGTCACCGTTTACTCCCGAGAACGACCAGGCCACTGCCAATGGCCGGCTGCGTCGCTCCCAGATCGCAGAGCGCTACCGGGCTCTCATCGACCACCAGTATGAAGAGGACACCCACGATGTCGTTTCATGACGAACTGCTTGCTGCAACGCAGAACGAGCGCTCCGCATTGCTGTCGCTGCCGCTGTTCGGCGACGTAGCCGCCGGCCGCGTGACGCGCGCGATGTATCTCGACTTCCTGACGCAGGCCTTCCATCACGTCAAGCACACGGTTCCGCTGATGATGGCTTGCGGCGCGCGCCTGACAGACGACTATGAATGGCTGCGCGAACGCATCGTGCATTACATCGGCGACGAGTACGGCCACCACGAATGGATACTCAACGACATCGCCGCCAGCGGCGGCGACCGCGAGGCCGCACGCACGAGCACGCCCGCTCTACCTACTCGATTGATGGTGTCGTATGCATACGATGTCGTGGCGCGCGGCAATCCTGCGGGCTTCTTCGGGATGGTGCTGGTCCTCGAAGGAACCAGCGTTGAACTGGCCTCGGCAGCGGCACATCAGATCGGCATTTCTCTGGGGCTGCCAAAGAAGGCGTTCAGCTACCTGACCAGCCATGGCGCGCTCGACATCGAGCACAGCGAGTTATTTCGCGACCTGGTCAACCGCTTCGACAACGACTTCGACCGCCGCGCCGTGATCGACGCTGCGCGTCATTTCTACCGCCTGTACGGCGACATTTTCAGTTACCTGCATCAGGAGCATGTTTCATGCGCATTGAAGAAAGCTGCATCGTTCTGACCGGCGCCAGCGGCGGCATCGGATCTGCCGTGGCGCAGGCCCTCGCGTACAGGAAAGCACGCCTGGTCCTCTGCGGGCGCGATCGCGAGGCGCTGGACGACCTTGCCGCCGAAGTGCGCGCTGCGGGCGCCCAGGCGCTGGTCATCGCGGCGGATCTGAACGAGCCGCAGGCGGCCCCGCGTGTCCTCGCAGAAGTCCTTGCCACATACGGCCGGATCGACGCACTGATCAACTGCGCCGGTGTTTCGCACTTCGGCAGTTTCGATCAGACCCCGGACGACCAGCTGGAACGCATGCTGCGCGTCAACGTGCTGGCACCGATGCGCCTGATCCAGGCCGTGCTCCCGTACATGAAAGACCACCGGACGGGCTTGATCGTAAACGTCGGCTCGATCTTCGGCTCGATCGCGTTCCCCTGGTTCTCTGCGTACTCGGCAACCAAGTTTGCGCTGCGCGGGCTGTCGGAGGCACTGCGTCGCGAGCTTGCGGGCAGCGGCGTCAATGTTCTCTACTTCGCGCCGCGCTACACGCGCACCGCGCTCAACTCCGGCGCTGTCAGCGACATGGCCAAAGCGGTGGCGATGAGCGAGGACGACCCGGCGCTCGTCGCCGCCGCGTTGGTCACTGCGCTTGAACGCGACACGTCGGAGCGCTATCTCGGCTGGCCGGAAAAGCTGTTCGTTCGAATCAACGCCTGGTTCCCGCGCCTGGTCGACGCGGCACTCCGGCGGCAAACCCAGAAGATGCTGCCCTATGCATTGCAGAACGGCGCCTGATCACGGAAGACACCCATGAAAAACTTTCTAAGCGCTGCACTGTTGTCCTTGAGCTTTGCCTTTGCAGGCGGTACGGCGCGAGCCGATGCACTCTCCGACGATATTGTCGGCCTGCAGCATGCCTGGGCAGAGATCACCTATCAGGTGCCCGAGAATCAGCAACAGCAGCGATTCGATGCGCTGGCTCAGCGGGCGGACCAGGTCACAACCCGCAACGGTGGACGCGCTGAACCGCTGATCTGGCAGGCCATCATTCTCAGCAGTTACGCGAAGGCCAAGGGCGGCCTGGGTGCCCTCGGCATGGTGAAGAAGGCGCGTGAGCTCCTGCTGGCTGCGGAGAAAATCGACCCGAATGCGCTGGACGGATCCGTCTACACCTCGCTAGGAAGCCTGTACGCAAAAGTGCCAGGCTGGCCGATCGGCTTCGGCAGCAAGGATAAGGCGCGTGCCTACCTGGAGAAGGCCCTGACCATCAATCCGCAGGGCATCGATCCAAACTACTTCTACGCCGAGCTGCTGCTCGACGACGGCGACAAGGCTGGCGCGGCGGCATCTCTGAACAAGGCGCTGGCAGCGCCCGCACGCGTCGGCCGCGAAGATGCCGACGCTGGGCGCCGCGCGGAAGCACAGCTGATGCTCGATTCGCTGCAGGGTTCCTGAAGTCCGACGCGGACAATCCCTGCAGCGGGGCTGCTGGCAGTCGGTGCAGGCGCCATCACAGCGACCTGCGCCGCCCTGCAGCCCACCTCACCTCGCCTGCGCGAGCGTTTTCAGTCGCTCAA
>CAZDPA010000003.1:20484-61060 GCA_964507195.1 uncultured Salinisphaerales bacterium
CCCGCCGTGAGCGTTGACGATGACTTTCGCCCCCGGAATGTGCTCTGCAAGCCAACGGCCATGGCTCTCAGGCACGTTCACGTCGTGCACACCGTACTCGATGATCACCGGCACCCTGGCCTCGCGCGGATCAAAACCCCAGTCGCGCGACATCGCGGAAAAGTCGTCAACGAAACCCCAGTAGCCTGGACGCAGCGCTTCGAGAAAGTTGGCGGCGTAGCTGGCGGCGGTCAATTTCATGACCGCGGCATCGGCCTCCGGCATCTTCATGTCGCCGGCGATCGTCATCGGATCGACACGCGCTGCGGCAACCATGCGGTCGAGGTCGCTTGTCAGTGCCGCGCGGGTCTGCTCACGCGGCAGGTCCGCTGCTCTGAAACGCCGGATGTTCTCCGGGTCCATGCCTTCGAAGAAAAGCTTATCGCCGAGCAGCAATCGTGGCGCCACACCGACATTGCAATGCACCAGCGTTGCACGCGACGCCAGCAGTGCGGCCACGGCCAGTGCGTGCGGGCCGCCGCCGGAGTTGCCGATGAATCCGGCGCGCTCCACGCCGGCCGCATCGAGTATCGCTTCGATGTCAGCAACCGCATCCTTGACGCTGCGCCCAGGCTGCGGATCGGAATAACAGTAGCCAGGGCGTTCGTAGCTGATCTGGCGGATGCCGGCCTTCCTGAGGTTTTCGGCTTCGCCGTAGCGTGCCAACCGACAGCCCGGCGTGCCGTGCAGCACCACGACTGGCCGACCATCATGTGCGCCGTTCTCGGTCCAGGCCAGGCGACGTCCGCCCGGGCGGTGCAGGACATTCAGCGGCGCATCGGCCTCGGTCTCGGAAGCGGTCATCGTTGGCTGATTCAATCCCAGGGGTTTTCGACGCGCGGCCAGAAATGATTGTCGCGCTTGCTGAAAGTCATGTCGGCGAAAGCCTGCGAAGTCGAACCCGGTGTTCCGACGTACAGGACCTTGCTGGCGATCGGTGCGAAATCTGCGTGGAAGTGCTGCGACGACTTCACGACGATCATCTGCTTGTCGGTCAGCGTGATTCCGAGTTTCTCGAAACAGTCCCGCGACATCACCTGCGAGCGCGTCGTGTTGAGGGCGATGTCGATACCGCCGGCGGTGCGTACCCATACGCCCGTGCCCAGCGGACGGTGCGCGCCCAGGCCCATCTGGCCATGGTTCTCGACAATCGCGTGGACCGTCACCGGCACATCGACCGGATCGCCGGACATCGGCCCGCACTTGCCACCGATGCGCAGCGTGATCTGCGCGCCGATACCGGCACTCTGGCACAGCGCCACTGCGCCAAGATCCCAGAACAGACCGATCACCGCATTGTCGATGTTCGCGTCGATCATCGCCCTCAGCATGAAGGTGCTGTCGCTCATCGCGCCGCCGCCGGCGTTGTCGCCGATGTCGGCAAGCACCACCGGACCTGGCTTCGCCGCGCCGGCTTCCGCCAGGGCCTCGGAAATCGACATCGGCGGGTCGTAGGTCTGCATGCGCAGATCGCGGAACTCACGGTCGAACTGCGCGGCGAGTGCTTCGGCCTTGGGCAGGTCATTGTCGGTCACCACCCACAGCCGGGCGCCGCAGTCCGCTACGTCGCCCCAAGGGAATCCGTGGCCGAGCGACACCGACAGCACGCCATCCCTACCCTCGAACGACTGCATGCGCTTGACGAAGGAGATCATCGGCTCGCGCGTCGTGTGCCACAGGCCGATCATGCGGCAGTCGACGAATGCCGTCGTCGGCCTGATTTTGCCCGCCGCCTGCTGCATCAGCAGCGCATACAGTTCGCGCAAGCGCTCGGCGCCGTCGATATGCGGATATTCCTTGTACGCAATGATGATGTCGGCATGCTGATGCATGCGCACGGTGTAGTGGCAGTGCAGGTCCAGCTCCACGCCGATCGGCACCTTGGGTCCGACGATGTTGCGTACATGCTCAATCAGGTCACCTTCGCAGTCGTCGTAGCCCTGGGCGACCATCGCGCCGTGCAGGGTCAGTTGCACCGCGTCGACCGGCAATGCCGCCCTGAGATCGTCGAGGATGATCTGGCGATACTCTTCGTAAAGCGGGCCCAGGGTCGGACCTGAAGGCTGGGCAAAAGCGGTCAGGCTCTCCGCCACGGTGTGACCGTCCGCAGCAGCCAGTCTCCTGATCTCAGCATGAAACCCGCCCATGGCATCAGCCGCCTTGACGCTGCCATCGCCTCGATAGACGCCGTAGGCCTCGAAGTCGATGCGCCCGGTCGGCACGACCGCTGAAGTGTTTGTCTCGGTGGCGAAGGTCGCGGCGAATATTTTCATGGAGCTATTAGAGGCGCGTTCTTGACGGGGCAATCTCGCAGCTGTCGCGGTGATATGCATCCGTGAAAATACTGGCAGTTCGGTGCGATGTCGAAAACCGGCGACCGCCCATTTCCCGTGATTCTGCTGATAGTCGCAATCGAGTGGCGTTGGTCTACTAGCCGCACATTTTCTGGCCACTCTCGCCGGGGCACTTTCATGAACGTTTCGTCCGTCAGCCACTCGAACAACGCCACCGTGGTCACGCTGCGTGGCCCCTACCTGCTGTTCTTGGGCGAAGCCGACTTCGATCAGCGCGCCAAGACCGCCTTCGGTCTGCGTGACTGGGCGCCGGAGCGTTGCCTCGGACAGCTGCGACTGCCCGCCTGCCAGGTGACGCTCGGCCTGCCTGACATGACACCTGCCGAAGCTGCAGCAAAAGGCTGCGGCTCGCTGGTGATCGGCGTCGCGCCCAAGGGTGGTCGCATTGCCGAAAACTGGGTTCCGGTGTTGCGCGCAGCGGTGGATGCCGGCCTCGACATCGTCAGCGGCATGCACGATTCGCTGTCTGACGTGCCCGGCCTCGCTGAACTTGCTCAGACACGCGGCGTGCGCCTGGTCGATGTGCGCAACCCGCCGGCCGGCCTGCCGACCGGCACCGGCCGCAAGCGCAGCGGCAAGCGCCTGCTCACGGTCGGCACCGACTGCGCGCTCGGCAAGAAGTACACCGCACTGGCGATTGCCAATGCGTTGCGCGAACGCAAGATCGCTGCGGATTTCCGCGCGACCGGCCAGACCGGCATCATGATTGTCGGTTCGGGTCTGCCGATGGATGCTGTCGTCGCCGACTTCAGCGCAGGCGCTGCGGAAGTGCTGTCACCGGACGCGACTGCGGATCACTGGGACATCGTCGAAGGCCAGGGCTCGCTGTTCCATCCCGCGTATGCCGGCGTCACGCTCGGCCTGCTGCATGGCTCGCAACCCGATGCGATCGTGCTGTGCCATGACCCGGCGATCTCGCGCATCAAGTCGCTGCCGAATTTCCCGACACCGAGTCTCGAGGTCGCGGTGCAGGCTTACCTGCAGGCCGGCGCGCTGACCAATCCGAGTATCCGCCTGGTCGGCGTGAGCCTGATCACCGACAAGATGGACGAGGCCACGCGCCTGCGCACGCTCGCCGATGCCGAGCAGCGCCTCGGCGTGCCGGCCTTCGATCCGCTGAAGACGAGCCTGCAGCCTCTGATCGATCGTATGCTCGCTGCATGACACTCAAGCTCAGGGTCGAGTCGCGCAGCTGGCGGCTCAAGGAACCCTTCGTGATCGCGCGCGGCACGCGGACGGTGGCGCACTCGATCGTGGTCGAACTGAGTACCGGCGACCATGTCGGGCGCGGCGAAGCAGCGGGGGTGCTGTATGCCGGCGAAACGCAGGCATCGATGACGGCGCAGATCGAGCAGGTACGCATGGCCATCGAGTCCAGTGCTACGCGTCAGGATCTGATCAAGCTGCTTCCAGCGGGCGGTGCGCGCAACGCCGTCGATGCCGCGTTGTGGGATCTGCAGGCAAAGCAGACCGGCATCCGTGTGTGGACCCGTGCCGGCGTTCCGGATGGCGGTGCGGTGCAAAGCGCGGTGACGATTGGCATCCGTACGCCGGAAGCCTACGAAGCCGCTGCGCACGCACTCGCCGATCACCCCTGGCTCAAGATCAAGGTCGATGCTGCCGATCCGATCGCCGCCGTCGCTGCAGTGCGCCGCGGTGCGCCGCAAGCACGGCTGATCGTCGATGCCAACCAGGCATGGAATCTGGAAGATCTCGCGCGATTCGCTCCCGCGCTCAACGAATACAAGGTCGATCTGCTCGAACAGCCGCTTGCAGCCGGCAAGGACGACGGCCTGTCGAAATCCTCGAGCCCGATTCCGGTCTGTGCCGACGAATCGGTCAACACCATCGACGATCTGGCGCATCTCGTTGGACGCTACGAGTTCATCAACATCAAGCTCGACAAGGTCGGCGGCCTTACGAGCGCACTGGAACTCGCGCATGCTGCACAGCGCCTCGGCTTCCGCCTGATGAGCGGCTGCATGGTTGGCGCCTCGCTGGCGATAGCGCCGGCGATGGTTCTGGCGCAGCACTGCGAGGTCAACGATCTCGATGGCGCGTTCCTGCTCGCCGAAGACTGGCCCGGCGGTATCGTCTACCAGCGCGGCAACATGCAGCCGCCCTGGCCTGCGTTCTGGGGCTGAGACTGCTTGCGGGAAGCGCCATCGACGCGACCACAGCCAAGATGACTATCGCCCTCTCCCCGCTTGCGGGGAGAGGGCTGAGGTGAGGGGCGCGCCGCAGGCGCAGCAGCCAACAGCCCTCCCCACATCCGCCCTACGGGCAGCTTCTCCCCGCACGCGGGGAGAAGGAAACAATCCCGCCCATCCAGGAATCACAAGGTTGCGGGCAAAAAGCCGGAAGCGCCAACAACGAGTATCCGGCCTGATCTCAGCCCGCTTCCGGGCTTCCGAGTATCGCCTCTTTCGGATGCATCTCTGCGTACATCCGCAAGCGCACGACTAGATAGGTGGCCAGATTGCGATAGAGCACACAGCCTGCTTTCGGATCGCGGTCGATCACTGCGAGGAATTGCGTCTTGGGCAGGAAGAACAGCCGGGTCGGCTCCATTGCGCCGGCGGTAGCGGACATTGGCTGGTTGTCCAGCAGCGAGTATTCGCCCAGACAGTCGCCAGGCTTCAACACACCGATCTTCTGCGTGGCCGAGCCGGCGGACTTGCGATACACGCCGATCGCACCGGACAGCAGCACGAACAGTCCGTGTCCGCCGCGGACGTCCTGAAACAGCACCGGATCGCCATCCTTCAATGCCAGCGTCTTTCCGCGCACGATCAGGCTTTCCAGTACCTCGTCGGAAAGGCCGGTGAAAATCGGTGACTGCAGCAGTTCGCTGCGCTGGCAGTCTTGGCTTGCAGGCTCGGTCACAGCGTTCCCCCGATCGACAGCGTGAAGAGCGCTGCTAGTGTTGACCGCGAAGGTGCGCACTGTCGAGCACCGCGAGCGAGCAATGTGTACGCCACCGCACGGAAGCCATCAGCTGCGGCGCGCACTGTGTATTGACACTGTGACCTACCGGTCACCGCAAAACTGTCATAGCAGGCACGAATCATGCTCGAAACCATCGTAGTCATCCTGTTGGTCCTGTGGCTCTTGGGGCTGGTCTCGTCGTACACGATGGGCGGCCTCATTCACATCCTGCTGGTCGTAGCGATCGTCGTGGTACTGATCCGCCTGCTCAGAGGTCGAGGAATATGACGCGGGTCAGTGAGTTACCGCCTGGAGAGAAGACGATGGACGCACAGAGAATCGTTGCAATCCTGCTGATCGTCGCCGGGGCCCTGGGCCTCGCGTACGGTGGCTTCAGTTTCACCAAGGAAACCCACAAGGCCGAAGTGGGCCCATTGACCTTGTCTGTCGATGAAAAGGAGCACGTCAACGTGCCGATCTGGGCCGGCGTCGGCGCTCTGGTCCTGGGCGTGGTCCTGCTGGTCGTGCCGCGCAAGAACTAGCCTTGCTGGATGCGGCACCTTGCCCACTGCAACGGGCTTTGTGCACGGCGGCGCGAACCGCAGGTCTGCCCGCGCTACGCGGATGGCCTGGTCTGAAGGCGCCCAGCGCCCAGTGCCGACACCTGCAATCCGATATCCGCGAGATCGGCCGGCAGCGCATGTCCCAGCAGCTGCGCGGCGGCGAAACGTGACAACGCCGGCGCGGTCTGGATGCCGTAGCCGCCCTGCCCGGCCAGCCAGAAGAATCCGGACGCATCCGGGGCGAAGCCCGCAACCGGCGAGCGGTCCGCGACGAAGCTTCGCAGCCCGGCCCAGCGGCTGTGCATGCGGCGCACGTCCAGCGTGGTTGCGCGCTCGATCCGGTCCACTGCGATCGCCAGATCCATTTCATCCGGCACCGCGTCGCAGGGTTCGCTCGGCGTTTCGTCGCCGGGCGAAATCAGCAGCCGTCCGGCATCCGGCTTGAAGTAGAACTCCTCGGCGATGTCGATCGTCAGCGGCCAGCGTTCCATGCCCGTGGTGACCGGCACGTCGACCAGCGCTGCGGTTCGGCGCAAGGGTTGCAGACCGATCCGCGCGACGCCGGCGAGCGCCGCGATCTCGTCTGCCCAGGCGCCCGCGGCGTTGACCAGCAGCGGCGCTGCGAAACGACCTGTCTCGGTGGTGACCTGCCAGCTCTCCTGCTGCCGCGCGATGGCGGTCACGCGTGCATTGCACAGCAGGGTTCCGCCGTTCCGGCGCAGCATTGCGGCATACCCCTGGTGCAGCGCGTGCACGTCGATATCGCTGGCGCCTTCGTCGTACAGGGCTTCGGCAACATAGTCCGGGCGCAGCAGCGGCATGTGCGCGCAGGCTTCGTGCGGGCTCAGGCGCGCGGCGGTGACACGCATGTCCGGCTGTTCGGCCAGCGCCTCGAGCTCCGCACGCTGATCCTCGCGCGCGACGAACAGGAAGCCGCGCGGAACGAGCAACGGTGCATTCGCGAATCCGGCCGGGGGCTGCATCAGGAAGCCGCGACTGCCGCGTGACAGCAGACGTATCGTCGGGCCGCCGTAGCTTTCGGCAAAGACTGCAGCCGAACGGCCGGTCGTGTGATAACCCGGTTGCGCTTCCTGCTCCAATACGACGACGCGCAGCTTTGGGCCAAGCTGCGCGGCAACGCCAACGCCGGCCATGCCGGCGCCGACAACAATTACATCGACATTCTGGAAAGATGCTGTCATGGCTCATGCTAGCCGGACGGCGAATCCGCAGGTATCTGTAGTTCTACCGATACACCGGTACTGACGGGTTTCAGGTGATATCACTGACTCAATTCAACCGGACATGCATAAATAATCGGGTCACGGAACTGCAACGCGCAGTTCATCCTTCCGGATGGGTCATGAAACAACTTTGTGCTCGATGCCGCTGGCTGATGATGGGGCTGGTGATGGGACTGATGCCGTGGACAGTGATCGCGCAGCCCAGCGAGCCATCACCTGAACCCGCGACTGCGCCAACCGTTGACGACGTCAGCGCGGATTCGCTGTTCGCCGAGACGCCTGCGGATGCGGCTGACTCCGCTGATCACGCGCCAGCGGAACCTGAATCCGCCGACCTCACCGAAGACGAATCTTCGGATAGCGTGCCGTCTCCGGAACCTGCGACCACGCCGGCCGTCGACGGCGTCAGCGCCGATTCGCTGTTCACCGAACCGCCTGCCGAACCCGCAGTCCAGGCGCCCGAAGTTGCTGATGACTCCGCCGAGCCCACGCTGGCGGAAATTTCCGTCACGCCGCTGGCCGAGGAACCTGAATCAGCCGTCCTCACCGAAGACAAGCCTTCGGATGCAGTACAGCTCGACGATGTCGTCGTCACCGTCACCAAACGCGCGCAGGTTTCGCGCGACATTCCCAGCAGCATGACCGTGCTTGGCGGCGAGAAGCTCGAACAGCTCGGCATCCGCAAGCTCAAGGACATCTTCACGCTGGTGCCCGGCGTCAACATGCAGGACGAGCTCGCCGGCCACCAGCGCAAGATCTCGGTGCGCGGTGTTGGCCCTCAGACCGGCACCAACCAGACCGTCGGCTCGGTGATGGGCGATATCCCGATCTCCGATCCTTACGGTGCGTCGACGGTCGTCGACCCGAATCCCTGGGACATGCGCACGGTAGAAATCCTCAAGGGTCCGCAGGGCACGTTGTTCGGCGCGACCTCGCTGGCCGGCCTGATCCGCTATGTGCCGAACAACCCGGAGCTCGGGCTGTGGCAGGGCAAGGCCTTCTACGACTACACATCGATCGATCGCGGCGGCACGGGGGCAACCTATGGCGCAGCACTCAATGTCCCGCTGGGCGACACGCTGGCCCTGCGCGCTTCGGGCATTGTCCAGGAACTTCCCGGCCTTCTCGACAGCGACAATCCGGCGCGCCGGGAAGAGGACGTCGATACCGGCCGCAGCTGGAACGGCCGCATCATGGGCCTCTGGCAAGCCAGCGACCGGCTCACGATCAACGCCTGGTACACCCAGGAAGAGCGCAACTCGGACGACATCAACTTCACGACCTTCAGGGAAGGCAACTACACGCGAGACGACGCGCCCACCGCATCGCCGACGACCAACGAGTACAAGCTGGCAACCCTCGACCTGCGCTATGCCTTCGACTGGGCGACGCTGGTATCGCTGAGCGGTTATCAGCAGAAGACCAGTGACATCGACATCGATGCGAGCAACCTGCTGGTGCCGGCCGCACGGGCCGGCATCAGCTATCTGCGCGCGACGCGTAACGCGCAGACCGACGGTGTGCTGCAGGAGCTGCGCCTGGTCTCGCCGGACGATGGCGGCAAGCTGAGCTGGCTGATCGGCGGCTTCTACAGCACCTACAGCGCGTCCATCCAGGCACAGCTGTTGCTGAAGCCCGGCGCGCTCGGCCCGCTGACCGCGTTGCTGGGAGCACCCCTGGTAGAACCCTTGCTGGCGCTGCTCGGCGAAGACGGCATTTCTGCATCAAGCAGCGGCTACGACCCGCTCGAAGCGAACGAGCAAGCCCTGTTCGGCGAAGCCAACTACGACTTCAGCGACAGCCTGCGCCTGACACTGGGCAGTCGCCTGTACAGCACCGAAGTCCAAGGCACGCTGGAGTCCAGCGGCGCGACCGCCGGCAACAACGGCGCCACGCCAGGCACCGAGGAGAAAGGCTGGAGCCCGAAGATTGCGCTGACCTACAAGCCCTCCAACGACCTCATGTTCTACGCCACGGTTTCGCGTGGCTTCCAGTTCGGCGGCTTCAACCTGCCCACCCTGCCGTCACCGAACATTCCGCTGAGTTTCGAGTCGAGCACGCTGTGGAACTACGAGATCGGCACGCGCACGGACTGGCTTGACCGCACGCTGCGCTTCGATCTGACGGCCTTCTTCATCGACTGGAAGAACCCGCAGGTCAAGCAGATCGACAGCGTTGGAACGAGCAGCTACGTCGACAACGTCGGCGGCACGCATAACATCGGTGTCGAAACCACCATCCGCTGGCTGACGCCGATCGACGGCCTGAGCATCGAGCAGGCCGCCTCCTACATCGAGGCGCGCACCACTGAGTCGTTCGACGATGCGTCCGGCGTCACGGTCCCGGAAGGCACGCTGATGCCGAGTTCGCCGCTCGTGCAATCGGTGACGACGCTGGCCTACATCCAGCCGTTCGGCAACTGGATGACGCAGACCTCGCTGATCAACTCTCTGGTGGACAAGAACTGGGCCGACATCACGCACCGCACTCAGGTCGGCGACTTCTCGCTGCTGGGCTTCAACTTCAACATCACGCGCACCGACTGGTCCTGGACACCGTCGCTGACGCTGTCGGTCAACAACATCACCAATGTGCAGGAAGTCGTCGCCGGCTTCGGCCCCGACCCGAACGGCGCACAGGGTGCGATCGACGACATCCTCGGCAACTCGTCGTACGTCTACACCCAGCCGCGCTCGTTCGTCGTACGTTTGTCGGCGGAGTTCTAGAGTGAGTCTGATTGCAGTCGGCAACCTCAAACTCAATGTGCGTGTCACCGGTACGGATGGCGTGTTGCCGACGATCGTGCTTGAAGCAGGCGGCGGCAGCCTGCTGCAGACCTGGGAGGCGCTGGAACAGGCGCTGGCGCCACACACGCGCGTCCTGAGCTACGAACGCGCAGGCATCGGTGAAAGTACCGGACCGGTCGACAGCGTCAGCGCGGCGGCAGTCGCGCAGCGCCTGACGGCACTGCTCACCGCCACGCGGACGGTCACGCCGGTGATTCTGGTCGGCCATTCGCGCGGCGGTCTGTACTCGCGCTACTTCGCCGCGACGCGGCCCGAACTCGTCGTCGGGCTGGTGCTGCTCGACAGCTCGCCGGAAGACATGCCGTTGCCGCGCTTCTACAGCGTCAAGCCGACGCTGCTGATGTGGCTGCTGCATGGCATCGCGCGCATCGGCCTGCTGCCGCGCCTCGCCGCCCGCCGCAAGCTGCCGCTGCCGCCGCCACAGCTCGCCGCGATGCGCAGCTTCCGCCACGTCAGAACCGCTCTGGCCGAGATGCGGTCCCTGCCCGAACTCCAGGCCGAAATCGCGGCGACTGCCCTGCCACGCAATCTGCCAGTCCTCGCGCTGAGCGCCGCCGGCAGCCCGCTGGAACCACCGGCACTCCGCAAGCTCGTTCTGGAAAGCCACGAAAAGCTCGCGGCCGCGGGCTGCGCGCCATACAGCCGGCACCAGTCCATCGCCGGTGCGGACCATATGTCGATGATCATCGATCCGCAGCATGCGACAAGCGTCGCTGCGCAGATCCTCAGCTTTGCGCGACAGATCGCCGGTTCTCCGCCTGCGTAAACGCGCTAAAGCGTTTTCGGTCTACTCGGATGCACGACTTCCGTTCGCATCGAGTGCCTGCGAAGCACGTGTATCGAGATGCCGCTACTGCAGCGCAGGTGTTCCCGTCAGTGGGCCCGAGACTATCGACATACTCGTCAAATACGCGAGGGCAGGTTTGACCAAAAGCTTTGAGCAGGCTGAGCTGGTAGATATGAACAAGTTGCTGCAACTGAACGATGGTCAAGCGCGGTAGCGGCGCCATCATCAATATCGCATCGGTGCTGGCACTTTTGCCTGAGTACGTCATGGAGGTCGATGACCTCGTCGATGCTGCCCTGGTGAGCTTTGACCGCTTGGAGCTGGTGACTATTCCACCAGCGCCATTCGCATGGGATGCATTTGAGCAGGCACGTGGGACTCTAGCCCAAGGGTTATCCAATTCAATGCCCGCTGCTCGTTACCGTGCTTAACTGTTACGCACTCGTTTCGCTGGCACGACTGATCGGCATGAACCACAACAGCACCGCCGTGCCCATCATGCCGAGCGCAGGGCCCCAGCCGACGACCCACTTGAGTGCGGATACCGCCTGCGGTGTCAGGTCTGCGCCGGATTTGCTCGCGTCGAAGCCCATCCAGCCAAGGAAGATCAGACCGGCACCGGCCGCAACGGCGCCGGCGCCCTTGACGATCTGAGCCTTGAGCGACAGATACAGACCCGCACGCTCGACGCCGAACTTGTGCCTGCCGTGGTCGATGATGTCGCCCATGATCACCGGCGCAGCGACCACGGCCGACAGCGAGAAGAACGTCGCCGTGCCGAACAGCGCTGCCAGCAGCGCAACGCTCGGCTGCGGCGGCAGCAGGCCCATCCCCAGGTAGAAAATGCCTGCCATGCCCATTGCCCCGGCCCAGACTCGCTGCCGATCGAACTTCGTTATCAGCATGCCCCACAGCGGTACGCCGAGCAGGCTCAGTGGTACGGCCAGCGCGAACACGACATTCACCGAGCTGGAAAGCCCCAGGTAATTGGTCAGGTAAAGCAGAGAGACGCCCTGCGACAGACCGGTCATGAAGAAGTAGATCGAAAGACAGAGCAGCAGTCGCAGCAGCGGCGCATTGCCGATCACGGACTTCCAGAGCAGCGCGAAGCTTTCCTTGGGAATGTCCGCGACGGGTATTGGCGCCTGCGGCGTTTTGTAGTCCGGAACGCGCAGCAGCGTGAACAGCGTCAGGAATGGCAGGAGCAGCGTCACGATGATCGCAGTCAGTCCCAGCGTCTGCAGATTGATTTCGGCGCTTTCGAGTAGGCCCAGCGCCTTGCCCGCCGGTGCCACCGCATAGAACAGCAGGCCGCCCAGGATGCTTGCAACGGCGATCCAGGTGACGATGCGGGTGCGCTCGGCGGGCTCCGGCGAGAACTCGATGCTCCATGAGCGATACGGAATCTCGACCAGTGACCAGCCGATATTGGCCATCAGGAACCAGAGTCCGTAGTAGCCGACCGAAACCTGCGGCGGCGGACGAAACAGCAACCACAGCGCGATTGCCGTCACGACAGTGCCCGCAGCGATCCACAGCTTGCGGCTGACACCGCGTTGCGCGCTGCGATCCGACAGAAACCCGATCAGCAGATCGCTGACCAGATCGAAGAGGCGCACCACCAGCACTGCACTGCCCAATGCCACCAGCGTGATGCCCGATTCCTTGGCGTAGACACCCTGCAGGATCGCGCCCGCAGGTGACAGCATGAAAGCCTGGAGGATGCCCGGCAGTGCAAACACGAACAGCAGACCACGCGACAGACTCACCACTGAAGTGCTGTGTAGCGCGCTGGCAACGGGTGAATTCATCAGGGTTTGCCTGCTTGCGGTATGGGTAGACCCGAGTCTGCGTGACGGGCCTGTCGATGGCATCCATGAAACTACCGGATATCGCGCGCGGCTGGAGCACGCGTTGACGCGGCAGGTGACTCAACTGCGTGCCACCGGCTTCTGCATGCCGCTGCCGATCGGCACCAGCCAGATCAAGGCGGCGCTGATGAGGAAGCCGATCGCAGGGATCCACGCTGCCACCCACTTCAGCGCGAACTCCGCCTGCGGCGTGATGTCGGCACCGGACTTCGTGGCGTCGAAACCCAGCCAGCCGAGCAGGATCAGTCCGCTGCCGGCCGAGACGGCCCGCAATGCCTTGACCGCCTGACTCTGGCAAGCCTGATACAGACCCGCGCATTCGACACCGAACTTCGCCTTGCCATAGTCGATGGCATCGCCCAGCAGTACCGGTACGGCGACCAGGCCTGCGAGAACACAGAACACCATCAGAGACACCATCAGCGCAAACGCCAACACATTCGGCTGCGGCGGATACAGACTCATCGCGCCGTAGGCGACGCCACTCAGTGCCAGACCCACCGCCCAGATTTTCTGCCGTGGGTATTTGGTCGCCAGCCAGCCCCAGAACGGGATACCGAGCATCGTCAGCGGGATGCTCAGCGCCATCACGGTGTTTGCCGAACTGCCGAGCAGCAGGTAGTTGGTCATGTAGATCAGCGAGACACTGCCACCGAGGCCGAGCGTCAGGCTGGCGATCGCGTAGCAGCCGAGAAGACGCAGCAGCAGCGGATTACCGATGACGGTCTTCCATAGCAGCGTCCAGCTTTCCGTGGGACGCTCAGCGGCTGGCGGCAGGGTCTGCGGCAGCTGGGTATCCGGTACTCGCGCAAAGCTGAGGAAGTTCAGCGCCGGCAGGAAGACGACGACGATGACGGCGGTCAGGCTCAGCATCTGCAGGTTGTACTCCGCGCTGTCGAGCAGACCCAGAGCCTTGCCGATCGGCGCGACGCCGTAGAACAGCAGGCCACCAAGGAACGAGAACGTCGCCACATAGGTCACGATGCGCGTGCGCTGCGCAGCGTCTGGCGTGAACTCGATCGTCCACGACCTGTACGGAATCTCGACCAGCGACCAGCCGATGTTCGCCAGCCAGAACCAGAAGCCGAAGTACCACACCGACACCTGGGCCGGCGGCCGGAACAGGAACCATAGCGCCAGCACGGTGACAAAAGTCCCGGCCATCATCCAGACCTTGCGGCTGACCCCGCGCTGCACGCTGCGGTCCGACAATCGGCCGATCAGCACATCGCTGAAGATATCCAGCAGGCGCACAACCATGAGCGCCAGCCCCAGCGTCGCTAGGACAATGCCCGACTCCTGGGCATACACGGTCTGCAGGATGACGCCGGCCGGCATCAGCATGAAAGCCTGCAGGATGGCCGGCAGCGCGAACAGGATCAGCACGCCGCGCCGCACCGGTGGGACGATGGCCGTGGCCGTAGCGGGCATGTTCATGTGGCGTGCTCGGCGCGCAGGCTGCGTGCGAACGCGAGGATGTGTTCGGCCAGCTGCGCGGCATGCGCCGGATCGCTGACCAGGTTGCCGTGATGCGCGCTGTCGACCACAACCTGACGGCTCAGCGGTGCAGGCGCCCTCTGCGCGAGCGCATCGTGCAGAGGGCGGACCTTGGCAAATTCCTCTGCCGACATCCGCGCCGGTTTGAGACCGGCCAGCACCGCAAGCGTTGGATGGCGCAAAGCGGCAGCGACACGCTCGACCTCGGCCTGGATGCCGGCAATCGCATCCATTTCCGCGCTCATGTTAGGCACGAAATCAGGCGCCGCGAAACGCACGACGGCGCGGCGCGCCTTGACGTCGTACTTGCCGCCGAGACGCAGGTACAGCGCGCCCAGGCCAGAGCGTGCGAGCCAGTGGAATACCCGCAGCAGGCGCATGACCCTGCGAATCTGCGGGGGCGGAATCGGGCTCGCGGTCGGCGTCGTATCGACCAGCACCAGGCCGGCAATATCCTGCGAATGCATCTGCGCGTAGTGCCGCGCGTACAAACCGCCCAGCGAATAGCCGACGAGGATGAACGGCTTGCGGATGCCCGCGTGCTCGATCAGCTGCGCCAGGCGCGTGCTCACGGCGGGTGCGCCGCAGCCGAGCCCATCGGACGGGCTATCGCCCATGCCCGCACGGTCGTAGCTCAGCACGCGGCAGTGCGCTGCCAGCAACGGCACGAGCGCGTTCCAGTCGTCGGCGCTGCCGCCACCGCCGTGGTCGAGGACGATATCCGGCAGATCGCCCGGAGTCCCGAAGACCCTGAAGTGCAGCCGCGTATTGCCGAATGCTGCGAGCCGGTTCTCTCCAATGATCGTGCTCATGACTGTTCAAAGTTCAGTGTCAGGCTGACCCGCAGCGTTCGCGGCAAGGTGAACGCGCGCGGGCCTCTGGATGATTGCTTCGGATAGCTCCGGAAAGCCCGGCAGGGCACCTGAGCTACTCAGCGCCGACGTGAGTGCGTGCTCATTCCGATGCAGTGCGCTGTGGTCCGCCTCCTGCGCCCAGACCACCATCGTCACGCCCCAACAGAGCGCCGCCAGCGTCGGCTTCAAACACCTGATCATTGCAGCCCCTTGAACAAGAGATGACGCAAAGTCGCATCCGGGCCCGAGCTTGCGGCGCAGGCTCGCCGCCAGCCATTCGTAAAACTACTGGTTTTCACCGGCGAGCGCGCGACGTGATTCGGGTTTCCGGTGTTTTCATGGGTGCCCGGATCCGCCGCGCGGACTACAGTGAGAATCAAGCTCCTCAATACGCGACCCGATGATCGCCACCACGTTCGACAGCATCTTCAATTCCGCCGGCGTCGAGGGCTATGTCCATGCTCGCGACCTGCGCAGCGGTCGCGAGATCGGCCATAACGCCGATACGCCGGTCGTCACCGCCTCGGTATTCAAGGTACCGGTGCTGGTCGAGCTGTGTCGTCAGGCGGATGCCGGTCTGATTGATCTGAGCGCGGCGGTCGAAGTGCCGGTTGCGGATCGTGCGCCCGGCCCCACCGGACTGTCGGTGATGCTCGATCCGATCACGCTGTCGTGGCGCGACCTCGCGCTGTCGATGATGGTCGTCAGCGACAACGCCGCCACCGATTTCATCTGCGCCAGGGTCGGACTCGACCAGGTCAACGCCGCGATGCGCAGTCTCGATCTGCCCGGCACTGTCGTCGACGCCGACTGCCGCACGCTGTTCGCACAGATGGCGCAGGATGCTGGCGTAAAAAGCACTGCGGAGCTGCCGAGCAAACCCGATGCCGCGATGCTGGCCCGCCAGCGCGCACTGCATGCGCCGTCGACCAATCGCACGACGCCACGCGAAATCTCGCGCCTGTTCGAACTGATCTGGACCGACCGCGCCGCCTCGGCCGCGAGCTGCGCGCAGATGCGCCGCATCCTCAGCGCCCAGGTCTGGCCGCATCGCCTCGCCTCCGGGTTTCCCGAGGATCACATCAAGACGGCCGGCAAGACCGGCACCCTGGTCCTCGTGCGCAACGAAGCCGGCATGGTCAGTTATCCGGACGGACGCCACATTGCGGTGTCGGTGTTCACGCGCAGCCAGGAATATCGCGCCAAGCACCCGGCACAGGACGCCGCGATCGGCAAGGCCGCGCGCCTGGCTGTGGATCTGCTGCTGGCCGGGGAATAGTCCGCACTAAGAAGCTGAATCTCTTCCGGCATCCCGCTCCAGGTTTTCCCTTTACTCCGTCCGCATCGAGTGCCGGCGAAGCCGGTGTATCGAGATGTCGCCACCAAAGTTCAGGTGTCTCGATACACCGCGCGCTACGCACGCGGCACTCGACACGAACGGAGTTTGGGGCTGTGCGGAAAACTTCCGGAGACGCGATTCTTCAAGCAACCCGGTCAAACCGGATATCGCGCGTGCGGTCGTTGCTGATCCAGAAGCCGGTCACCTTTCCGTCCTGACGATCGACGATCAGCGTTGCCAGGTTCGGCAATGGCATCGGCGGAATGGTGTGGAAGATGCCGCAGGCGAGGACATTGGCCGACAGCGGTTCGACTTCCCATCGCGCGAGACCGAATTCGGGCAGCAGGTCGAGGCACAGCTTGCCGTCCCTGAGCACGATCTCGACCTCCGTACCGAACTCTGCGAAGCGATAGCGTCCGCATACAACCGGCGCCAGATCGGCGGCCGAGGGGGCTGTCTCGGGCAAGCGCTCGAAGTGTTCGAGCTCTCCGAAGATATGAACATCGAGCGCCGTCGCTGGCGTGTCGCCTTGCGGCAGCTGGCGAATCTCGATCGAACTGACCGGGCCCTCGGGCAGCGCCAGGCCTGCGCCGCTTTCGTACAAAGCGCCGACCGGCGCGTTGTAGGTCGACAGCAGAAGGATTTCTGGCCATTCCGGCTTCAACTTGCGCGGGGCAATTTCCATCAGCGTGCGCGACTGTGCGCTGTACCAGCGGCCCTGGACCGCAGGACAATCCGTCGCAGCCGTTGGAATGCGTGGTGCAGCCAGGCCTGCTGATTCAAGAACGCCGTCGACGATCTTCAGCGCCAGCGCCGGCGCCGGCACATCCATGCGGTTGGTCATCACGATGATGTCCAGCTCATGTTCGGGCACCGTCAGCATCTGGCACTGGAAGCCGACCGTCGCGCCTGCATGGTGGATGATCTCGACGCCGCGATAGCTCTCGCGCATCAGGCCCAAACCGTAGATCGCGCTCTGGCCGCTGAGATTGAGCGGCCGCTCGAGCATCTTCGCCCAGGTTGCCGCGCTGCCGACCTTCTTATCGGCATGCGGCGCGCGCAAGTGCGCAATCCAGGTGAGCATGTCGTCGACGGTCGAGATAACGCCGCCGGATCCGAGCAGTTCGTCGGTCGGATAGATGCCGCGGCGCCAGCTGCCGTCGGCTTTCGGGATATGCGCCGTCGCCATGTTGGGGACGAGTACCTGGTCGCTGCGCAGCAGTGCGGTGTCGTGCATGCCCAGCACTGCGAACATGCGCTGCTGCAGGAACACTTCCATGCTCATGCCACTGAGGCGCTCGATCACCAGCGACAGCAAGGTGTAGCCGCTGTTGCTGTAGGCCATGCGTGTACCCGGCGCAAAGTTGCGCTCCCTGAAGCGCGCCATCAACTGCAGGCTCGCCCCGTCCGGGATGTGACCATAGGTGCCGCGATTGATGATGAACGCCGCCATCATCGGGTCGCGCAGGCCGCCGGTGTGCTGCATCAGCTGCAGCAGCGTCGGCTCGCCGCAGACGTCGCTGAGTTCCGGCAGGTAGGTCCGCACCGGCTGACTGATGTCGAGCTTGCCGTCCTCGGCGAGCAGCATGATGCCGAGCGCACAGAAGTGCTTGGTGGTGGAACCGATGCGCATGCGCATGCCCGGCGTGTTGGCGACCCCGTGCTCGACGCTGGCCAAGCCGAAGCCGCGCCGGTAGATCACGCCGCCCTTGTGCACGACGCCGACGACTGCGCCGGGAATGTCGCTGCGATTCCAGGGCTTGAACAGCTCGTCGAGCTTCTGGGTCGTCGTGAGGGCGGCGGGAACGGGGCTGTTCATCGAAAACGATCCGGGTGACGGCGCAAATGCGCCTGGTGTGTGCCGAGTGTGCGTCGGCAGCCGTGCTGCAGCATCCAGGAAATTACCGAAACGACAATAACCCGGAACGCCGCAGCAGCCGGAACCGGGCGCCAGTTCAGTCCCGATCCGGTGGTTTCACCTAGGGAAGCTCTGAACAAGACACTCGTTCATGCAGCCCATGCCGACGCTTGCCCGTGCATTCCACGTCCCCGAAGCTCAGCTGGCTCATTGCAGCTCCATTGATCCATCGATCGCCTTCTGACCGCTATCACGGCGACTTGTTCAGATGGTCCCTAGCTAGCTACTCCTGCTTTGCATCTGCGGAAGGAAGACAGTTCAGAACAAACTCCTCGGCGAGGAGACGTTCAACTCCTGAGAGGTTCCGTACCAGCCCTAAGAATCGAAGGTTTACAATGAATATGTCTGTAGTCACTTCCAACAAACTCTCGGGGACTGCAAGTTCCTTCATGGAGTCCAACAGTGCACCGCGCTCCGGAAGCGTGCTCTCCTTGAACCTCTCGTATAACTTGCTGAACGGCTCTTGATCATGAATCGCGAGCTTTATGCGAGCGTTCACCTGCTCCCTTGTTGGCAAGTTGTCATCGAGCACGCGGGCGCCGTCTTCTGTCAGCTTCAGACGCCGGGCTTGATAGCCTCCCTTGGTCAATCCGTATTTTCCGGCGCTTGTGATCAGCGTGCGGCTCAGTCGACTTTCTGGCGATTTGCCGAGGTGATCGAACAGGGAAAGTCTACGAACCGGGTGACCTGAACCAAACTTTGCCACTTCGATTGCGAACGCTAGTGCTTCCTCAAAGGGGCAAGCCGGGAAGCGGCGTGCCTCGCGCTTTCTTTTAGTTATCGCAGCCAGGGACGCTCCCATCATCTTACCCCTGCTTATACCCGATATTCGCTCTCCGAGAGCTGACAAGAACACCTCCAGGGCGCCCGTCAAAAACGCGCTTGAGCCGGCGGACGTCCAGCCTCTGGTCAGGTCTGATAGAAGCTATTGGCCATCTGGCCTCACTCCATTCAATGCAATGCGCAAAATCTGGGCCAGAGTTCGAAAGTTGAACCGGAGTGGAAACGAAGCATCGGTTTGCGGGGCCGTCAATCGGCTCTTTGAAACGAGCGGTGCAAGCTGCAAATAGAGAGCCCGCCGCTGTGGCTCTTGCGCTTACAGATTTCAGCCATACGGTGAACATTCACGCTAACGAGGATCGCTGCCACGCGCCAGCAACTATCTGGACCTCAACGCAGCCATCCGACGTCCAGCGCAGACTGAATCGCCTCGTTACCCCTGTAGCTGCGGGCACCCCACAGGCATTCCTATCCAACCGAATACCTGTTGAGGTGGCGGCCCGGGCGTGACCCTGGGCCACCACCTCACAGCGAGAGCGGAGCGTTACTTGACCGAGTTCGTGATCGTCCAGCCAGCCCACCAAGCGTCTTCGGCGCTGGTGCCCGGCTCGACCGCGCCGACGAAGTCAGTTTGCTCGAACATGAATCCAGAGGCCGGATTCACGGCGGTGATCGCCGGAGCGCTTTCAAGCGAAGCGGCCGCCTGCGTGATCGCAAATGCGTCGTCAAAGGTCAGCGCCGAGGCGACGGCATTTGTTTCGCTGTCCGCTGCGCGCTTGTCGTAGAAGCCGTCTTCGCAATCACCGAGCACGTTGGTCAGCGCGACCGTCGAGTTCTCGTCAATGTCGCCATCCAGATCGGTGTCGGCGTCGTCGATGCGGACGCAGCCGGTATCAAAGCCGGACACCGCCGAATTGAAGATCGACGCCGTCAGCGCACCGCGCAGGCGCATGCCAGGCTGCTGGCCGGCACCGGCCTCATTGTTGGCAGCCGGGCCGCCGACAATGGTCAGGTTGGCGAGAACCGCTTCGGTTTCCGGGGCAAACTCGTTGTCCGAGCTGTTGGCCTCGATGCCGCGCGGATCGTTGCTGCCCGTCGGTGCCGCCTTGGTTGGATTCTTCTTGACGATCGCGTACTGAATGTTGCCCAGATAGCCCTCGTCGAAGTCGATATCGTCGTCGTCGTTACCCGTCAACACAATGTGCGTCGCATTGACCGTGCCGCCGAACCACTCGATGCCGTCGTCCAGGTTGTTGTGCACCTGCACGAAGTCGATCGTCGTGCCGTAACCGACGCCCTGCAGGGTCAGACCGTTGACCTCATTGTTCGGGCCGGCAATCAGGCCACCCTCGGCGATGCGGACATACTTGATCGTGCCGCTGTCGTCAGCCGGATCGTTGCCGCCGAACTTGCCGATGAAATCACCACCCTCGCCGTCGACGTTGCAGACCGTGCCGGTGCCGAAGCAGGCGCCGGTGCCGCCCTTGCCGTACTGCGGGGCGAAGCCCTGAATCACGATGCCGCCCCACTCGC
This sequence comes from uncultured Salinisphaerales bacterium, assembly GCA_964507195.1. Taxonomy (GTDB): domain Bacteria; phylum Pseudomonadota; class Gammaproteobacteria; order Nevskiales; family Nevskiaceae; genus Solimonas. Next base: position 40,999 of record CAZDPA010000003.1, read on the forward strand.
CAAGGCCGCTGAAGTTGTCGTCGAGGCTGCTGAAGGTGATCGGCGCCGCAGCCGTACCGACGGCCTCCAGCTTCGAGCCACGGGTCACGAGCAGCGAAGCATCGTCGAAAGCCTTGATAGTCAGGCCAGCCGGAATCGTCAGCGTGACGCCGGCGGCCTTGACCGCTGCGACCGCTGCAGGAGTCGGAAGGTCGACATTGCCTTCGCCAACCTGGACGACGCCATCCATGCTCCACTGCTTGGTGGAGTCGAGCGCGTAGTCCTGATCCACAACACCGCTGAGCGTGCAGTCGTTACCCACGCACGATACGAAATCCGGCACCGGGGTTGCGGTCGGCATGGCTGTCGGGCTCGCGGTCGGTGTCGGACCGTCGCTGTCGTTGCTGTCGCAGGCACTGAGGAGCAGGCCCGTGCAGAGCACTGCGTACAAACTGAAGTTCTTCATCGAGTTCACCCTTGGTTGGATTGCCGGTTGGAAAGATCCGCTACTTGCCATCGTCAGTCGGTCGTCTTGTCGCCTGGACGGCAGGACCAACATCTCGCGCTTCGCCCTTGGCAGGGGCGGGCACAAACTGAAACTTGTCGCGTCACGGCGGGCCGCCGAAATTCATCGAGTAGCCGAGGGAGAACTCGACACCCCTGGAGTAGCTCTCGATGGTGTTGCTGCCCTGCGTGTATTCCGTCTTCGCATCGAGCAGGTTCTTGACCTTGAACTTGACCTTCGATTCGTTTGCGAATGCCTTCTCGTAGTTGAGATTCAGCGAGAACTGGCCAGCCTCGTAGATCGCCGGCTGATTGCGCGTCACACGGTCGATGCGATCGTCAAAGTAGTTCCCAACCAGCGTGATCGTCTGGTTCCAGGGGAAATGTTCGAAACTGATCTGGAGGTTCGCCAGGAACGGTGATTGACCCTGCAGATCACGCTCCGGATCGATTTCGAGACGTTCGCCGACCTCGTCGAGTTCGATCTCCGATTCGATGAACGACATGTTGGCGCCGACCGACAGGCCGAAGCTGTTCCAGTTGTAGATTCTCTTGTTCAGGTCGATCTCCACGCCGGCCAGCGTGGCACCCTTGTTGTTGCGGAACGTCAACGCGTTGCTGGCCGAGCCGGATGCGTCGGCCACGGAGACTTCCAGCGGATCGGTGATGTCCTTGTAGAACAGCGCCAGCGAGACGCTGTCCCTCTCACCGAAGTAGTACTCGCCGCGGACATCGAAGTTGTCGATCGTCGACGCCTTGCACAGCGGACAGCCGATGAACAGCCGATCGTTCTCGTCGTAGAAGCGCGAGGGTGCCAGCTCGGTGATGTTCGGCCGAGACACCGTGGCGCTGTAGCCAAACCGGAACTGCAGGGACTCGGACGGATGATAGATCGCCGCGAACGCCGGCAGCATTTCGTCGGAATCGAGCTTGACGGCCTGCTCGGAGGAGTTCGGGAACTCCAGATCGATGGTGTAACTGTCGTAGCGGACACCGGGGACGACGGTCAGTGCCTCGCCGACATTGAGTTCGGCCGACAGGTAAGCACCAACCGATTCCTGATCTGCGTCGTACGAGTCGGTGCCGGTCGATGCGCCTCTGAGACGGAAGGCGTCGGCGGCAAAATTCTCCGCCGTCAGCAAGGTTTCCAGATCGGCGTCGAGAGCAATCGGATCGCTGCCTTCGCGGATGCCGATACGCACGAGTTCGACTTCGCGATCGCGCGTATTGCTGAGCGCGCCGAACTTGATGTCACCGGAAACGAAACTGCCCAAGGTGACCGGGATGTTGTAGTCGAAGCCCAGATCCAGACCGTTCTCGCTCAGATCCGAGTAACTGCGCTCGACCGTCGAGATCGCCAGGAAGTCGCCGATGTACTCGTAGCTGCGCCGGTCCGGCGAATAGCGGCTGGTCTGCGAAAGACCCAGGCGCCAGTCGAGCTTGTGCGCACCACCGAAGAGCGTGGTCTTGCCCAGGACCTGCTGGGCGAGGAACTGGCGCTCGACCCACTCCAGCGTCGTGCGCGAGAAGTTGGCGTCCTCGAGCTTCTTGATACCGGTATCGACCGTCGTGGTGTTTTCGGTGTCGCGCAGGATGATCGTCTTGCTGACGACGCTCCAGCCCGAAGCTGCTTCATAACCGGCGACGAAATAGCCATTCAGCAGCGTGCCGTACTGGTCCTTGCTGTAGCTCGACTGTTGCACGAGATCGTTGATGTAGGCGTCCTGGCGCGATTCGGTCGACTGGTCGTATGAGACGGCGCCGTACAGGCCGAGCGTGCCCTCCTTGCGATCGAACTCGTTGCCGAGCGCGTAGCCGATCTGGAAATCCGGGCCGACCGATTCGGGTCGCGGGTTGTAGACGTTCGGCAGGCTCGCTCCGAGTTGCGCGGCCAGCGCGGGGGCCACGCAATCCTGCTGGCCCTCGACCTGGCAGATGCTGAAATCCAGGCCGCTGTTGCTCGCGGCATCCAGTGCCCCCGGCAGTTTGCGGAAGCCGTCATCGATACCCAGCCAGTCGGTGCCGCCACCCTCGTAGCTCAGCAAATCTTCGCCGGTGACGCCGGTCGTGTAGCCCACCGACAGCGACAGGCTGTTCTCGTAGCTGTCCGGCATGCCGCGTGTATTGATCTTGATCATGCCGCCGGTGGTATCGCCCGGTAGGTCGGCGGAAAAGGTCTTCTGGATCTCGATGCCTTCGAGGATGTCCGCCGGAAAAAGATCGAGCTGCACATCGCGGCGGAATGGGTCGGTGCTCGGCATCAGGTTGCCGTTGAGGGTCGCGGCGATATAGCGGCCGTCGAGGCCACGGACGACCGCGTATCGGCCGCCGGTCACCGAAACGCCGACGATGCGCTTGAGCGTGGCGGCCACGTCGGAATCACCTGACCTCAGCAGGTCCTCGATGCTGACTGCGTCGATGACGGAAGCCGAGTACTTTTCTTGGGCGGTGGCGCTCGGGGTCGGCTTGTAGTTGCTGAAGACCACGACTTCGTCGATCTGGGTGACATCGTTGACGGTGCTGCCGTCACCGGACTCACCTGCTTCGGTCGTGCTCGGCAGGGTGATATCGGCAGCGACGCCGACGTTGGCGGCGACGCGCAGACCATCGCGTGTGGCTGGCCTATACTCCGGATGCGAGATCTGCAGCGTGTATTCACCACGCGGCAGTTCCAGCTCGAACCTGCCGGCCCCGTCGGTAAGGACCTCGGTGCCAAGCTGCACGATGCGAACGGACGCGCTGGCGACAGTGTTGCCTTTGATATCACTGACGGTGCCGGTGACGGTACCAGTGGCACCGGCTGCTGCAGACTCGCTGCCCTGGCCGGGGATGTATTCCGCCAGCTTGAACTCTGGCGGCGTCTTGAAGTCGGTAAAGCCGATGCTCAAGTCCGCGGCACGATCAGCTGCCAGCGAGAATCGATAGTCGGCCAGCGCCGCTCCGTTCTCGAGGACGCGCAGAACATGCTCGCCTGACACGATCGGTGTCAGCACCTCGCCCTGCTCGTTCGTCGTACCGACGAGGCGACCGTCGAGTTCGATCTCCAGTCCCTTGAAGGGGCGGCTCTCGTAGAATGTGCTGACGAGCAACTCGGCAGCCTGTAGGGCCCCGGCACACAACAGCATGAGACAAGCAAAAAGTTGAGCGAGCGTGCGTTTCATCGTTTTTAGCGAATGCCGCGGCGGGCGACACGTAGGTTTGGTTGAGACAGCAGGCATCCGACGGCCCGCTCGCAGGCCGCCGCAGCGATATGCCGATGCGGGCTCTACCCCAGAACCTGCAGCGGACATCCCCATGCGCAATATCCGTCCAATACGATCGAACCGGACAGACCGCACCCTACGGTTGTCATATGTCAGAGTGATTGCGATGGCGTGACACGAATGAAGCCGCGGCCAGCATGGCGCGGTGACCAATTCGAAGCCTTCAAGATACCCACCAGGCATGCAGAGGTCGGGGCTTCTCACCCCGTCCGCGAGCACGGTCAAGCTTCGCTTCGCACCATAGTGCTGACTGTCAGGCGCAACCTCGGCTTGGAAATGCCAATACTGGCTGTCAGGTGAGTGCGCGAACCAGCTCGGTCCGCGAGCTGATATCCAGCTTGCGGTAGATCGAATTCAGCTGGAACTCGATCGTGCGGCGTGAACGTGAGAGATGCTCGGCGATCTTGTCGTTGCGCAGGCCCTTGGCGACCAGCAGCGCGACGCGACGCTCGGTCGGCGTCAGGCGCTGCAGGACGAGCATTGCGGATTGCGACAGCGCTTCGGAAGTCTCGCCGCTGACCGGCTCGTCCAGGAAGGTCACGACGTAGCTCGGGCTCATCTTCATGCCGGAAGACTGCCAGCTGCGGTCTATCTTCAAGGCCAGCCCTTCGATCGAGGGGTGCGAAACCCGGACCGACCCGGGCCGACCGGAGACGATCTCCAACGTGTCGACAGACGTCGTCGCAGCGACTTCGAACATCGTGCCGACCTGATCGGGCAGATGAAAACGCGCATCCGCATTGACTCCACCGCGTAATCCGCGATTCCAGCGACCACACTGCTTTTCCGCTTCGCTGTTCGCAAACAGCGTTTCACCGGCCGCATTGACGAACATCAGCGTCAGCGGAACCTGCTTCAGGAAATGTTCGTAGCTCGCTCGGCGATGATGCTCGCCTTCCATCGCCCTCACCCTGCGCAGGCTGGCTTCGATCATCGGGTGCAGCTGCTCGAGGAAAGCCTGCTCTTCGGCAGGAATGTGCGACTGCTCCGGTGGCCGGTGGATGCTGAGCACGGCCTCAGGCCGCGAGTCATGCCAGAAAGCCAGATGGACGAACTCGCTCCATTCCGGATCCGGTTCCTGTTCGAGACGCCTGCGTTGTGCGTCAGGGTCTTCCGACACGATCTGCGAATAGGTGTACAGCTTGATCTGCGGATGCCGCGCCAGATACGGCCCGGAAATGGTCAGGCTGGTCGCCGGCACATAGTCCGGATTTTTCGGCAGCACCACATGATGGCGCGCATCGGTCGGCTCGAAGTTGACGATGTTGAACATCAGACTGCACGAGCGGTGCGGCAGCTTGCTGGCAACCAGTTTCAGGCAGGCCTTCCAGATACTTTCGAGGTCCAGCGCGCTCTGCAAGTCGACGACCAGGGCGCGATGGGGGTCCGGGAACGCAGAAATCGATGTAGGCAAGGAACTCATGATTCAGGATAGCAACGTGCGGACCCCCGGGCCATTCGGTGAAAACACTGACTTTGGCCACGGTGAAACCACCTGAATCCGCGCGCTGCGCCGCGCAGCGCTTCTGATCGGCGGGACCGGCCACTAGCATGGCGTCCAGCTGTTCATGGCCTGGTATGGCTATCCGGAGAGATGCCCGATGGACTCAGTGCTGTTCGAGAATGCCACGCTGTTTGACGGGAACTCGTCGGAAACGCCGGACGGCATGTTTGTGCTGGTCGAAGGCAAGCGGATCAAGCTCGTGTCCGATCGTCCGATCAAGACGGACAAGGCCGAGAAGATCGATTGCAGTGGCAAGACCCTGATGCCGGGGCTGATCGACAATCACGTCCACATCTACGGCGAATCGCTGAAGCTCGCGCCGCCGGAACCGCCGATCACCTATCGCGCGCAGTATGCGCAGAAGTTCCTCACCCACATCCTGTCGTGCGGCTTCACGTCCGTACGTGATGTGGGCGGTGGCGACCATGGCATGGCGATGGCGCTGAGCGATGGCTTTCTCGACGGTCCGCGCTTCTTCTACGGCGGCGTGTTTCTCACGCAGACCGGCGGACATGGCGACATGCGTCCGGCGCACCAGGGCAGCGACTTCTGCGGCTGCGGCTCGCTGCGTAATTCGTTTTCGGTCGTGGCGGACGGGGTCGACGAATGCATCAAGGCCGTGCGCGAGGAACTGCGCAAGGGCGCGCATCACATCAAGATCATGGGCTCCGGCGGTGTGGTCTCGACGACGGATCCGCTGGATCGTTGCCAGTACTCGGACGCCGAGATCAGGGTCATCGTCGAGGAGTGCCGTCGACACGGCGCGTATGTCGCAGCCCACTGTCATCCGCCGATCGCGATCCGCCGCTGCGCCGAGCTCGGCGTGCGCAGCATCGAGCACGGCACGCTGATCGACGAAGAATCAGCGAAGATCGTCGCGAGTCTCGGTGCGTTCGTCGTACCGACGATGGCGACGATCTTTGCGCTCAAGGACATCGGTCGCTCACTCGGGCTGACCGAAGATTCCCATCAGAAGCTGCTGATGATTTCCGAACGTGCGATCGAAGGACTTGCCGTGATGAAGAAGGCCGGCGTCAAGATGGGCTTCGGCACCGATCTGCTCGGGACTACCCACACACGTCAGGGATCGGAATTCTCGATACGTCGTCAGGCGCTGAATGCTTTCGACATCCTGCATTCGGCAACCGCCGTCAATGCCGAGATCCTCAACATGCAAGGCCAGCTCGGCACCGTGGCGCCCGGCGCCCTCGCCGATCTGCTGGTCGTCGACGGCAATCCGCTGCGCGACATCGAGTTGCTTGCCGCCAACGGCGCGCATTTGTCCGTCATCATGAACGACGGACGCTTCAGCAAGCGCCGCATCTGATTTGTTTCACCAAGGAGCACTCCATTGATCCAGTCCATCGGCCAGCCCATAGTGCTTGCCAGCGGCATGACAGTTCCGCTCACGCCGGCGATACGCGCGGGTGATTTCGTCTTCGTATCGGGCCAGCTCGGCATCGACGACAAGGGTGCGGTCGTTGCCGACGACGTTGCCGCGCAGGCACGCCAGGCGATCGAGCGCATCCGTTCCATCCTCGCCGAGGCCGGCGTCGATCTGAAGTCGATTGTGAAAATATCGGTCTGGCTGACCGACAAGGCCGACTTCCCTGCCTTCAATGAGGCGTATCGCGAGTTCTTTCCCGATCGTCCGCCAGCGCGCTCAACCGTTGTCAGCGACCTGCTGATTCCGGGCGCGAAGGTCGAGATCGACGCGATCGCCTTCGCGGGTTGATCTCAAACCAGGGCCACACGGACTCCTTGCTCCGTCCAACTTTGCTGGACCCGACGAGGATGTCGTTACGGGATCCGGCATTGCAGATGCCGCAGATCGCCAAAAAAAACCCGCTAGGCGCGTTGCGCGCTCAGCGGGTAGAACCTGAACCCGGGCGAGCTATCCCGGGGGGAGGGCGTCGCTCGTCGGAGATAAGGATTCAGTGCTCTGAGAGCAATGATCTACAGGCACCGCTGATTGATCTGTCTGCTATCGAACATAATGTCAGCGGACCTCATTGCGTGTGCTGCTCTCCCCTGACCGCCGCAACAGCACGATTCCAGGCTGCGCGCGTCGCATGCTTCGCATTCTCCCAGCCGAGCTTGGATGTGCCGCGCTCGCAACGTGTGGCATCGCACAGAGTCGGTCGAGTCACTGGTGAATGCTGGTCATGGCCACATCGCGTCGGTATCTGAATGGGGCACTACCGGTAGACCACCTATGCTGTCCAAGCTTCGCATGCGCAGACTTTTCCGGGCCACCGCCTGCTCATTGCGCGCAGGCCCCCAGTGCCGCCGAGCGGGACCTTGAATGCCCCCGACATCACGCCAGCATCCGGTATGCCCATCGCAACGCGCTGGACTGAACAAAGGGTCATCCGGACATTCGTGCTGGCACTGGCTACAGCGCTCGGCATCTACATCTGTTTTCGGATAGCCGCGCCATTTCTGCCCGCCGTCGCATGGGCGTTGGCACTGGCGGTGCTGTTCAGTCCGTTCCAGAGATGGCTTGAGGCGAGAATCCGTCACCCCAGCCTCGCTGCTCTCGTGGCAGTGCTGGTGATCTGCGTTGCCGTGGTCGTCCCGGCGACATTTGTCGGGCAGCAGCTGGTACAGCAGGCCGCCCGCGGCGCCGCACTCGTCGAGAGAAACGTCGAGTCCGGGGAGTGGCGACGGACGCTGCAGTCGCAGCCTCGTCTGGCGCCACTGGCCGATATGGTGGAGCGTCAGGTCGATCTCGCGGGCTTCTTCAAGGCGCTTACCAGCAGGCTCAGCGAGGTTGCAGGTTCGTTCGTGAAGGGCTCCTTGTACCAGGTCGTCGGTTTCGCGCTGACGTTCTATCTGCTGTATTTCTTCCTGCGCGACCGTAAGGCTGCGCTGCAATGGCTGCGTTCCTTGTCGCCGCTGACCTCCGCCGAGATGAATCGGCTGTTCGCACGCCTTGAAGACACCATACACGCGACGCTCTACGGCACCATCGCCGTATCGCTTGCACAGGGACTTCTGGGTGGAATGATGTTCTGGTGGCTGGGCCTGCCGACGCCACTGCTGTGGGGCGTGGTGATGGCGATCGTGGCCATTGTTCCGGTGCTGGGAGCGTTCGTTATCTGGGTTCCCGCCGCGATCTATCTGGCGCTTGAGGGAAGCTGGATCCAGGCGCTGATCCTGATTGCGTGGGGTGTGCTCGTGGTGGGCACCGTCGACAATCTGCTTCGACCGGTGCTTGTCGGAAAGCGCCTCAAACTTCACACCACGCTCGCATTCATATCAGTCGTTGGCGGGCTGATCCTGTTTGGCACAGCTGGTCTCATCCTCGGTCCGGTGGCGCTCACGGCGACCACGGTACTGCTTGAAATCTGGCCAAGGCGAGCAGCGGCAGACGCGAAGCTGCTAACCGGCCCCAAGGCGCCATCAAGCAAATAGGCCATTGAAGCCAAATCCGGATCGATACCAACAGATCCCTTGCTCAAGCGCGGAAGCGCCGTTCTGATTCCTGTACGTCTGAATCATTCAGCGTCTGTCCTGTAACGCTGGCGGACAGTTCAAGCGCCGGAACGATAGCGTCGTTGCCGACTCCGAAATCATTCACTCCCCTCGCCCGGTAGACAAAGCCATGCCCATGCTCAACATCGGTACTGAAGGAAACGAACCCATCGAGATTCACTATCAGGACTACGGCAGCGGCAAGCCCGTCGTGCTGATTCATGGCTGGCCGCTCAGCAGGCGCTCGTGGGAAGCCCAGGTGCCGGCGCTGGTCGACGCTGGCTATCGTGTCATCACCTATGATCGACGCGGATTCGGTGAATCCTCGCAACCCTGGTCAGGCTACGACTACGACACCTTCGCCGCAGACCTGCATCGCCTGGTCACCCATCTCAATCTGAAGGGTGCGACGCTGGTGGGCTTCTCGATGGGCGGCGGCGAGGTTGCGCGCTACATCGGAAACCATGGCCCCGCGCATCACGTTGCGAAGGCCGTGTTCGCCGCAGCGGTGCCGCCTTACCTCTACAAGAGCGCTGACAATCCGGACGGCCCGCGCGATGACGCGGCCATCGAGAAGTCCCAGAACGGACTCAGAAGCGACCGCCTGGCTTTCCTCGACGAGTTCACCAAGAAGTTCTTCAGCGTCGATGGAAAGCTGATGGTCAGTGAAGCGCAACGCATACATGCCCGCAACATTGCCGCGTTTGCTTCACCCAAGGGGACGCTGGACTGCACCGACGCCTTTTCGCGCACCGACTTCCGCGGTGACCTGGCGAAGTTCAAGTTGCCGACGCTGGTGATACACGGCGACTCGGATGCCATCGTGCCCTTCGAGGTCAGCGGTTCACGTACACACAAGGCCATTGCCGGCAGTGTTCTGCGTTTGATCAAGGGCGCTCCGCACGGCTGCAACGTGTCGCATGCGGCCGAATTCAACCAGCACCTGCTGGAGTTTCTCGCGACCTGAAGACGGCCGTACGGCGTCAGTGCTCCGGCACAGCGCTATGCTAAAGCACGCATCTGGAAAAGCGTGGTCAGCAGCAGTCCGAATCCGGCAACAGCGACAGCAGCGTGGCTGATGACAGTCGGAATCGGCAGAGTTCGCATCCGCGCGTTGCTGGTTTCAGCCCCAAAAGCCCGGCCACGGTGGCGACATGATGCCGCGGTCGTAGGCCATCGCACCTGGCCAGTCGCCGACCTGCAGGATCGGGCCATCGAGATCGTTGATCTCGCACAGCTGTGCAAGCACGATCGACGGCGCCATCGCCAGCGAGCTGCCGCACATGCAGCCGCTCATCAGGCGGAAGCCGAGCTTCTGCGCGGCATGCGCCAGCTCCATCGCCGTCGTCAGGCCACCGGTCTTGTCGAGCTTGATGTTGATGAAGCTGTAGCGGCCGATCAGCGCAGGCAGGTCGGCGGCAGTGTTTATCGACTCGTCGGCGCAGATCGGGATCGGGCTCTGGTAGCCCTGCAGGCCATCGTCGAAACCGACCTTCACTGGTTGTTCCAGCAGGTCCACGCCCAACATAACCAGCGTCGGCATGTATGCCTTCAGTTCTTCGACCGTCCAGGCCTGATTGGCGTCGACGACGAGCCTGGCCTTCGGCGCGGCGCCGCGCACGGCGCGCACCGCGGCAAGCGGATCGGTCTTGTCGACCTTGATCTTGATCCACGGATTGTCGGCCAGCGCTTTCGCGGCCTTCTCGTATTCGGGCAGTGTGCGGATGCCGATGGCGACCGCCGTGGTGATCGCATCGCCGCGGTCGAGTCCGGCGCTGCGCCAGGCCGGGATGCCGCTGAGCTTGGCTTCGAGATCCCACAGCGCCGCGTCGAGCGCGTTGCGCGCGCCACCGGCGTGCAGCAGCGACAGCAGATCCTGTCGATTCGCGCCGGCCTCGATCGCGCTGCGCACACGCTCGATGTCCTGCAGCAGGCTTTGCTGGGTCTCGCCGGCATAGGGGACACCCGCCGCTTCCCCGCGTCCTGTCTTGCCACCGGCACTGATCTCGACGACGACAACGTCGGCCGTAGTCTGCGTGCCGCGTGCGATCACGAACGGCTCGATCATCGGCCACGAATGGGCAAACGCTTTGAGTGTGTGCCTCATGCGGCGCGAATCCGGGCGACGACGGCATCGAGCGGGGTCTTCAGCGGATCGAAGCACGGCAGGCCCAGTTCCGCTTCCGTGTCGGCAAACAGTTTGGTCCGCTCGGCATCGCTGAGTGCCGAAGTGTTGAAGCTGATGCCGACCATGCGTGCATCCGGGTTGGTCAGTCGCGCGGCCTGCAGATAGTGCTCGATCGCAACCGCAAGCGACGGCGTCGGGAAACTCGGCGCGGCGAAGATGTGCGTCCGATGCGGGTCATGGCACAGCACCAGTGCGTCCGGCTGCGAGCCATGCACGAGGCCCAGCGTCACGCCGGCGTAGGCCGGGTGGAACAGAGAGCCCTGCCCTTCGACGACATCCCAGTGATTGGCCGCTGAGTCTGGCGACAGACACTCGGCAGCACCGGCAGTGAAGTCTGCAACCACGGAATCCATCGGGATGCCGCTGCCTGCAATCAGGATGCCGGTCTGGCCGCTGGCGCGGAAGTCGGCGTCGACACCACTGGCACGCAGCGCCTGCGTCAGCGCCAGCGCGGTGTACTTCTTGCCGAGTGCGCAGTCGGTACCGACGGTCAGCAGGCGCTTGCCGCTGCGCTTGCGACCGGTGCCCGTTGGCAGATTCGACGGCGGACGGCGCACGTCAACCAGGCGCACACCCCGCTCCCTGGCGAAGCCGGCCAGTCCCGGAACGGCGGAAAGCGGGCTATGCAGGCCACTGACGATGTCGAGGCCGGCCTCGACCGCTTCGAACAGCGGCGCAATCCAGGTCATCGCAAACTGCCCGCCAACCGGCGCGATGCCGATGAGCAGCGATCCCGCACCTCTCGCGACTGCCTCTTTGGGCCTCATTTCCGGCAGATCCAGCGTGACGCTGCAGCCATCGAGAGACCATTGCCCCACGCAGGCTTCCGGCGCCCAGTCGCGCAGGCCGAACGCGGTCTTGGCCTGCGAGAAGTGCGTCGCCTCGCCGAGGAACAGCAGGTACGGCTTACGCACCACGACCGTCGTGGCAAACTTTCCCATCGCAGCCGATGGATCGGTCGCGATGGAGATCTGCGTGGATGAGAGCGGGTTCACGTTCGGCCTCGGCAAGGTGATTCGACCGAAGTAGTAGACCAGCCGGCACCGCTGCGCTACATCCGTAAAAACGCCGGAATCGGAATGCCACGCAGTCGCTGGTCCTGCTGCGGTTCCGGTGTTTTCATCGATGGCAGCGCATAGGGCGATCCAGCACAGTCGAAGCCCCCCAGCCGTTTCATCTCGACCGGAATCATGATGACAGGCAGTGCCAGTACTGCGGGAAAACTTGATGCGCTGTTCCAGCCCTGGAACCGCAGCGACGCGCCGGGTCTGGTCGTCGGCGTTGCCCACCGCGGCGAGACGATCTACCGCCGCGGGTTCGGCCTGTCCAGCATCGAGCACGGCACCGCCAACACGCCGCAGACCAAGATGCGCATCGGCTCGACCAGCAAGCACTTCACCTCGCTGGCGGTGCTGCTGCTCGCCGAAGACGGGCTTGTGGATGTCAATGCATCGGTGCGCAGCTATCTGCCTGAGCTCAGCGGTCCGGTCGGCGATCCGTCGCTCCGCCAGCTGATGAACCACAGCGGCGGCCTGCGTGATCCCTATGATCTTCCGGGCATGCTGCTGTGCAGCGCCTTTCCGCTGCTGCTGCCCGACGGCGCCGATCTGGAACTGAGCCAGCGCTTCACCAGCGTCAACTTCGCGCCCGGCGAGCGGATGATCTACTGCAACAACGGTTACCACCTGTTGTCGCTGCTCGTCCAACGCGTCAGCGGCATGACGCTCGCGGAGTTTCTCAAGCAGCGTGTGTTCGAACCGCTGGCCATGAGCCAGACCGCGCTGCTGCCGTCGGACATGACGATGACTGCCGGCATCGCCTCGTTCCATTTGCCGCAGGCCGATGGCAGCTTCCGGCGCGGCATCTATCCGTCGGAGGAACTGCTCGGCTCCGGCGGCATGATCTCGACGATCGACGACATGCTGCGCTGGCTGGCGCACCTGCGCAGCCCGACGATTGTCGGAACTGCCCGCAGCTGGGCGCAGATGCTCGAACGACCGCGCTACAGCAGCGGCGCAATCGGCGACTACTGCCTGGGCCTGATACGCGAGCCGTATCGCGGCGTCGAGATCGTTCATCACGCCGGTGCAACGCTCGGCTGCATGTGCCAGACGCTCACCGTGCCCGACCATGCGCTCGACATCGTCGTCATCTACAACCGCATGGACAGCAATCCGTCGGCGATGGCGCTGAAGATCATCGACGTGATTCTGGAGAGCAGCGCGCTGCCCGCCGCTGTTGCACCCGTGAATGCCGAGGACCGCACCGACGTAATCGGTCTCTGGTACTCGGCGGAATCGCGCCGCCTGTTTGGCATTGCACGCCATCCGGTCGAAGGACAGACGCCAGTGCTGGCCCTGTCGGTGCACACCCAGGTGATGGGCGTGCTCAAGCCCGGCGATAACGGACTGCGTATGAACAGCCCCGCGCACGGCAGCGTCGAAGTCGTCCTGCCGCCTATGGCAGACAGCAAACCGGAACAGCTTGATTTCATCGACAGTGGCCACCGCGAACGCTGCACGCGACTGCCGGAGGCCGGGCCTGACACTGCCGTGCTGGCGGCGGAACTCGTCGGCAGCTATCGCTACGCAGACCTCGACCGCGAACTCGCGGTCATTCTCCACGACAGCGTACTGTATCTGGACCTGCGCCCGCTCTACGGAAAGAGTCGTCTGCAACTCGAACCATTCTCGAACGACGTCTGCGGCTTCAAGCTGACGGGCACATTTCCGATTCCGGTCCCCACCACCGGCAGCCTGTCGATAGAACGCGAGAACGGACGAATCACCGGGCTCTGGCTGAACAGCGCGCGCACGCGCAATCTCTGGCTGCAGCGTTGCTGATAAGGCGCAACGCAGTCTACTGCCGCAGAATCTTCTCCATCGCCTTGCCCTTGGCAAGCTCGTCGATCAGCTTGTCGAGGTAGCGGATTTTCTGCATCAGCGGATCTTCGAGCTCTTCCACGCGAATGCCGCAGACCACACCCTTGATTAGTGGACAGTTCGGATGCATGGCCGGGGCCTGGGCAAAGAAGGTCTCGAAATCGCTCTGCTGTTCGATCTGCTTTTGTAACCCCTTCTGGCTGTAGCCCGTCAGCCAGAAGATGATCTGGTCAACTTCTGCCTTCGTGCGATTCTTGCGTTCCGCCTTGTGAACATACAACGGGTACACGCTTGAAAAGCTGGTCGTGAAGATGCGGTGCCTGGGCATCGCTACACCCACACATCGTTCTGCGCGGTGTAGGCGCCACCCGACTCGCCGGTGTTCACCACCCCGCGCGGCTCGACAAGCATGACGCAGCATTCCTGGGTGGCGACCGGGCGATGTTCTACTCCCCTGGGCACGACATACATCTCACCGGCAGCGAGTGGAATGGTCCTGTCCCTGAACTCCAGCGCCATCGAACCATCGAGAACAATGAAGACTTCATCGGTGTCCGCATGCGCATGCCAGACAAACTCACCTTGCAGCTTGACGAGCTTGAACTGGTAGTCGTTCATCTCCGCAATAACGCGCGGCGACCAATGTTCCGAGAACCTTGCCAGCTTGTCTCTGAAGTTGATCGCGTTGTCGGTCACGGCGCCAGCAACTCCCGGATCTTCGGTTCCGGCTTCCAGTAGTTGGGGCCTTTCAGGAACTTGCCGTTGGCGTCGTAGATGGGCTTGCCGTCGGCGCCGAGCTTGCTCTCGTTGCTGTCCATGATGATGCTGAGCACGCCTTCAAGCGGAATGCCGTACTTGAGCGCTTCCGAGCGGCAATAGACGATGATGTCGCCGAGCAGGTCGGCAATGGCGACGGCAACATCGATCTTCGGATCACCGCGATCGGCGGCGACGATGATCTCGTCGATCTCGTCGACCTCATCGCTCAGAGTCGCCTTGAATTTCTTCAGACGATCGGCGACGTCCGCAGGAATGTTCAGTTGCTCGGATGCGGGAAGCTTGTACATCGCGTTCATTGCCCGGATCCGATCCGCAAAGGCCTTTTCCATACTGTCAGTGTCTCCTCGATTGTCCTGGAGTTGTTGCGGCGCGGAACTCAACAGCGTCAGCGCGACGCCGCGTAAGAAATTGCAAACGTGATCAGCAGCGGAATGAGCCCAAGCAGCAGCAGCGACCTGGCCAATGCCACGAACGCTTCGCCGAACGACCGCAGCGTATTGCCATCCGACTCCATCAGCAGCAATGCCCATGGAACGCCGATCAGCACGTAGTAGCCAGCGACGGTCCAGACGACCGGCAATGCCAGTTGATGCGTGCGCCCGGCATGGATACCGCCGGCGATACCGATGGCAAACGCACCCACAACGATCAAGGCGATGGCGATCAGCATTCCCATGGTTCAACGGCTCCGTGGCTGACTTTCTGTGAGAGAACATTTCTTCCGCTGCGACGTTCAGGGTAGCGCGATCATCGCGTCTCGCACAGGGATATGAAATCAGCCGCGCCGATCCTCACGGATCATCCCCGCTGCCTTCTCCGCGATCATCAGCGTCGGCGCATTGGTGTTGCCGGAAGTGATCGTCGGCATGATCAAAGCGTCGGCAGGTATCGACGACCGCGCCGGCATCGTCTGCACGGCACACCTTTCAGGTGCTGCCGGCAGATGTTCCGCAATCGATCTGGACCCGTCGCGATGGATGGCGTGAATATTCCGGCATCGTCATTGGCACTAATACGGAGCATCAGTTCGCACCGACCACTGAACTGGTGGTCCTTCTGTACGTCGAACCCCATGCTCATGCGGGCCCATGCTCCGCGACAACATATGCAATCTCGATGCCGCACAGGTGAATCTCGCCAGATGTATTCTTGGAGAAGCGTCTGACGAGATTACCGTTGCGGCGATGACTGGAGTCATTCAGGGCGAGAACGGAGGATCGTTCACCTGGAGTTCCCAGCCCTTTTGCGCGCGGAAGTGCCGACTGCACAGCGAACGCGGAACTCGCCCGGTGTCTTGCCCGTCCATCGCTTGAATGCTTGCTGAAACGTGCTTTGCTGGCTGTAGCCCAGCATGAAGGCGACCTCGGCGAGCGAGGCTCCGGATCGGCGCAGGAGTCTCTCCGCCTGACTACGGCGCACTTCGTCGAGAATCTCGCGGAACGAGCATCCTTGCTCATCGAGCCGTCGTCGCAGCGTGCGCGTCGACATCTTCAACGCGCAGGCCGCGTGCTGAAGCGAGACGTGGCCGGCAGGCAGGCCGCGCCCCAAGGTCATCCGCAGGCTCGCAACCAGGTCGACAGTGATACCCAGCGCTCCGAGCATGCCCTGCACCTGCTCTTCGGCCAGTGCGCGCGCAGCGGGACTCGACGTCACGACCGCAAGCCGCAGGTGCTCGGTGGGAATCACCAGCATCGTCTGGCGCTGACCGAAACGAATCGTGCCGCCAAAGATGCGCTCGTATTCGCGCGTGTCGCGTGGACGCTTCATCTGAAAGCAGGCGTCCCACTTGAGATCGGGCCGGTGCGTCAGCCAGCGGATCATGTTGATCCGCGACGCGAGGTTCATCTGCTCCATCGCCGGCGGCGTCGGACCCTGGGTCCAGATCCAGTGCAGTTCCGTTCGGCTGCCTTTGGCGACCATGTGGGCCCGCGCCGCATGCCACACCAGCTTGAGGAATCGCTGGTGCTGGGCGAATGCCTCTTCGACGGTGGCGCTGTTCATGATCACGTAGCCGACCAGCCCGAAGTGCCGTGCCTTGACGCTCTCGCCGACCTTCAGTGGCAGATCGGGATCGCGCGTGGCCGCGATAGCGGTGTCGAACATTGCCAGCCACTTCGTCAGCGGCAGCTGGGCATGGGAGTCAGGGGAGTCGATCTCGGCGATATCACTGGTCGGATACCAGCGGCGCGCGTCGACACCGACTCCGCGCAGGTAGTCCAGCAGCGTGCGCGCATAGGCTGCGGAAATGAGCGCACTCGACTCCTTGTCCATAAACCGTATTGGCCACATTTCCTAATTCGTTGGCCCAGTTTGGCAAGACACCAATGCCTCCGTCCAGCCATGGTGATGACCCGTCGCGGGTTTGCGGAATTCGGGTCAGAGGAAAATCATGGCTGTTGAAAAACTCGTTCGTAGGCGTTCACTGCTACTGGCGGTTGCCGCTCTGTCCGCCGGTTGCGGACATTCCGATCCCGGGGGTTCATCGGGCGCCACCGGTGACTACCGGCCGATCGCACCGGCCGTCGCGCCGCCGCCGCCCGCCGACGCGCTGCCCGCAGCACTGGTTGCTGCACCCCTAGGATCGCCTGCGGACTGCTCAAGCCCAACGACCACGGTGGTCGAGGGCCCGCCGTCCTACAGCCTCGAACGTGGCTGCATCATCAGCTTCGACGGCACACCGATCGTTTACAACCTCTATGAGCCGCTCAATCCGGCGAAGGGGTCGGTGTACACGATCATGCGTGGCCCGGGCTTCTCCGCTGCGGCGGATCCGCTCCTGCCGATCTTCACCGATGCCGGCTACGCTTACCTGGCCTGGGATCCTCGCGGCTTCGGCCAGTCGGGCGGCTACTCGGAAATCGACGCCCCCTGGGCGGAGGGCCGCGATGTCTCCGAACTGATCACCCAGGTGCTCGTGGGTCGTCCGGAGATCGCAGTCAACACCGGAGGGCGCAACGGCCAGCCGCGTTATCGCAACGACAGCGCGTCCTCGAACACCTACGGGCAGCCCGTCGTCGGCATGTATGGCGGCAGCTACGGTGGTGGCATCCAGTTGTCGGCCGCGGCCTTCGACAACCGCATCAAGGCGATGACGCCGCAGTCGCTGTGGGGCGACCTCGCCTACGCGTTGTTTCCAGGAAACGTCGTCAAGCTGAACTGGGCCGCGTTTCTGCTCACCGGCGGCTCCGCGCAGACGCCCGACATCAACGGCACTGGAGGAACCCACTTGAACGGCGGCGTACACCCTGAGGTGACGCACCAAGGGACGCTCGTACTGCAGCGTGGATCTCTGGACGGCCCCGCGGCTGACTTCTTCCGCAGCCGTTCGATGGCCGGCTTCGGCAGTGGGGCGCAGCGGGGCGTGCCGCGCATCCCGACCTTCATCGGCCAAGGGTTGGCCGACACCTTGTTCAACGCCAACCAGGCGGCTTTGATCTACGCCCAGATGAAGGCCGCCGACCCGGACAACCCGGTCAAGTTGTTTCTGCAATGCATGGGCCACAGCATTTGTGCCACCGTCGACAGCGCCACTGGACAACATGCCCCTGCGACCAGCCCGCTTTTTCCTGGCCAGTCTACGGGGGACATCGCCGATCCCCTCAGCCTGGCCTGGTTCGACTACTACCTGCGCGGCAAGGGCAGTTCCGACGGGTTTCCAGCCGAAGTGGTCTACCAGGACCAGACCGGCAGCTTCCACGGCATCTCCGCTTTTCCGACTCCGTCCAGGCCCGGCCCCGCGCGCTACGCGTCGGCGCCGCTCAGCGGCACCTTTATCGTCAACCCTGTGCCCACCGGAGTTGTTGCGACCCTTACTGAGCTTGCCAATGCCGCCGCGACCGGAGATCAGAACATTCTGCTGGGCGGAGTGCTTGGCACGGTGTTCAGCGATGCTGCCACCAGCGCGTTGGACCCCGGCCAGATCACCGTGCCCGTCATCACCGCGCCATCGGATCGTTCGCTGCCGATCGTCGGCATCGGGCGCGTGGAGACCGATATCACGGTGACGGGAGTTGCCGCGAGCCTGTTCTTCCGCCTTCTCAGCCAGAGAACTGGTGAAGTCATTGACCGTCAAACTCAGCCGCTGTACGTCGAAGCCGCGACCACGCACATTTCACTCGATCTCGCCGGCATCGCCTACGACCTGCCGGCTGGCGACACGCTGCAACTTCAGGTGTCCACGTCCACGACCAGCTTTCTGCACAACCGCTATCCCGGAATCGTGACGCTCACCAACGGCACGGTCGAAGTCCCGGTCCTCGGCAAGTGATCGCCATCCTGAGTGGGCCATTTTTCCGGAGATTCGCCATAAAAACGTTTCTGAGGCCGCTCGCGGGCTTGGCCGTCGTGTTTCTGCTTGCGGCCTGCGGACACAGTTCGCCCTTGAATGGCAGTTCGCTCTTGAATGGCGGTTCGGAGGCCAATGCCGGCGACGGCTCGGTTATCAAAGTGCTGTCGAACCGCGCCGATCTGATCAGCGGCGATGACGCATTGATTGACGTGGCGCCGCCGGCCGGTGTCGGTGGCAAGTCGCTGACCATGGTGCTCAACGACCGTGACGTTACCGCGCAGTTCACGCAGACCTCGCAGGGAACTCTGCGAGGTCTGGTCACCGGGCTGGTGCTGGGCAAAAATACTTTCACAGCACATCTGCCGGGTCGCGACGCCACTGCGACGCTGATCAATCACCCCCACGGCGGCCCGGTGTTCCAGGGCCCGCAGCTCCAGCCTTGGAAGTGCCTCAACAGCGCCGCGCTGGATGCGCAGTGCAACCAGCCGCCGGAATACAGCTACTGGTACAAATCCACCAGTCCTGTGAACGTCGGCCTGCAGTCCTACGATCCGGACAACCCGCCGTCCGACGTCGCCGACACCACGACCGACCAGGGCGTGACCGTGCCGTTCATCGTGCGCCAGGAGCTCGGCTACCAGGACCGGGACCAGTACCGGATCGCGGTGTTGTTCCAGCCGGGGAAACCGTGGACGGCCATCGAGCCGCAGGAGCAGTTCAATCACAAGATGCTGGTCGGTCACGGGGCCAGCTGCGACGTCAGCTACCAGAGCGGCGATGCGCCCGGCGTCACCAGCGCCAGCGTCGGCGGTGTTCCGGACGGCGACAACGTGGTGTACGCGCTGGGCCAGGGCTTCGCGGTGATGTCCACCGCGCTCAACAACAGCGGCCACAACTGCACCGTCACCGTCCAGGCCGAGTCAATGATGATGGCCAAGGAACGGCTGATCGAGCAGTACGGCACGCTGCGCTACACCATCGGCACCGGCTGCTCCGGCGGCTCGCTGACCCAGCAGTGGGTGGCCAACGCCTATCCCGGTATCTACCAGGGCATCCTGCCGACCTGCTCGTTCCCCGACGCCTGGACCGCCGCGACTCAGGTCGGCGACTACGCGCTGCTGGAGAACTACTTCTTCGATCCGACCCAGTGGGGCACCGGCGTGCTGTGGACGCCGACCCAGATCGCCGACGTCGAGG
>CAZDPA010000004.1:0-22227 GCA_964507195.1 uncultured Salinisphaerales bacterium
CGAACCCGCCGGCATTGGTCCCGATCTGATCTGTGCGCTGGCGCAGCACGCCAGCGATGCAGAACTTGTCGCAGTCTGTGATCCGCAGCTACTCACGCAGCGCGCGCAACAACTGAGCCTGCCGCTCACCCTGCTGCCGTTCGATGCCGCCGCGGCGCCACATGCGCAAGCCGCCGGCACCTTGCATGTGCTGCCGGTGAAGCTCGCCGCACCTGTGAGCGCCGGCACCCTCAACTCGGCCAATGCACCCTACGTGCTCGAAACCCTGCGCGAAGCCGCAGGACTGTGCCGCAGCGGACAAGCGCACGCCATGGTCACCGGGCCGGTGCAGAAGAGCGTCATCAACGACGCCGGCATCGGCTTCTCCGGCCACACCGAATTCCTCGCCGAGTTCTGCAGGGCGCCGCTGCCGGTGATGATGCTGGTCGGCGGCGGCCTGCGCGTTGCGCTGGCGACCACGCATTTGCCGTTGCGCGCCGTCGCCGATGCAATCACCGCGCCTTTGCTCGAACAGGTGCTGCGCATCCTCGACAGCGATTTGCGCATGCACTTCGGCATCGCCACGCCGCGCCTGCTGGTCTGCGGCCTCAATCCGCATGCCGGCGAATCCGGCCATCTCGGCCGCGAAGAGCTCGACGTCATCATCCCGGTGCTCGAACGCCTGCGCACCGAAGGCCTGCAGCTGACCGGCCCGCTGCCGGCGGACACGCTGTTCACGCCGAAATATCTCGACCAAGCCGACGCCGTGCTCGCGATGTTCCACGACCAGGGCCTGCCCGTGCTCAAGTACGCCGGCTTCGGCTCGGCGGTGAACGTCACGCTCGGCCTGCCGATCATCCGCACCTCGGTCGACCACGGCACCGCACTCGATCTCGCCGGCAGCGGCAAGGCCGATAGCGGCAGCCTGCACGCCGCCCTTGCTCTGGCAGTACAACTGGCACGCACGCGCATCACATGAAACACAAACCGCCGCCAAGGAAAGATGACGGCGCGCTCGCCAAGAAGCGCTTCGGTCAGAATTTTCTGCACGACCAGAATGTGATCGAGCACATCCTGCGCGCGATCAACCCACAACCGACCGATCCGTTGATCGAGATCGGCCCCGGCCTCGGCGCACTGACGATCCCGCTGCTCGGCCGCATGGGCAAGCTCACCGTCATCGAAATCGATCGCGACGTGATTCCGCTGCTGCGCCAGCGTTGCGGCCCGGATGCACAGCTGAACATCATCGAAGCCGACGCCCTGCGCCTCGACTACCGCACGCTCGCACCCGCCGGCACCAAGCTGCGTCTCGTCGGCAACCTGCCGTACAACATCTCGACGCCGCTGCTGTTCCATCTGCTCGAACAGTCCGATGCCGTGCGCGACATGCACTTCATGCTGCAGAAGGAAGTCGTCGACCGCATGTGCGCCGGCCCGGATGATGATGCCTATGGCCGCCTGTCGGTCGCCCTCGCCGCGCGCTGCGAAGTGAGCTATCTGTTCCACGTCGGCCCCGGCTCATTCACACCGGCTCCGAAAGTCGACTCCGCCGTCGTGCGCCTCGTGCCGCGTCAGCCGGATTTCGAGATCGTCGATCTCAAGCTGTTCGATCAGGTCGTCACCAAGGCGTTCTCGCAGCGCCGCAAGACCCTGTCCAACGCACTCAAGGGCACGGCCGACAGCGCGCAGATGGAGCGCGCCGGAATCGATCCCAAGGCTCGCGCGGAGACCGTCCACGCGCGAGACTATGCGCGGCTGACAGCCGTGCTCAAGGAACAGGCCGAGACTTGAATGGCACACAGGTGCTTGCATCGCTGAGTGCCAGCGGGTCTAAACTGCGAGCCTGGCCCGGAGAGAAACCACGATGACCACTTCAGCCGCCCTCAAGCAGACCGCGCACGCTTTGATCGACCAGTTGCCGGACACAGCAAGCTGGGATGATCTAGCGTATGAAATGGACCTGCGGGCTTCGATCGAGCACGGTCTGGCGGACGCCAAGGCAGGGCGGATCATTGCCGTCGAGGATCTGATCAAAGAACTCGGCCTGCATGAATGAAGGTTTACTGGACGGCTGAAGCCCGCCTCCGTTTGCTCGACATTCAGGCATACGTCGCCAAGGACTCGCCCCAAGCAGCGCTCCAGGTTGTTTCAAGGCTGCTGCGCCGTTCACAGCAGTTGGCGATACCCCCACTCATTGGCCGCAAGCTACCGGAATATCCCGACGAAGACCTCCGCGAGGTTCTTGAGCGCCCATTCCGGCTGATCTACCGCGTGAGTCCGGAACAGATCGAGATCATCACCGTAAAGCACTATCGTCAGAGGCTTCCGGTGCAATCTGGCTCGCTCAGCCGCGTCTGAAGTCAGGCGGGAGCAAGGTAGCCGCTGGCTTTTGATCCCGCTTTGGCGGGACACTGGAACTCCGCAGACGATCCCGGAGCCCGATCATGGCCACCTACACGCACCTGCTTGCCGCCATCGCCCTCGACGAACACGGTGAAGGCGTCGCCTTGCGCGCCAAGCATCTCGCCAGCGCATTCGGTGCACGCCTGTCGATTGTTCACGTCGTTGAATACATCCCGCTCGAAACCGGCGAAGCGATCATGGCCGCGCCGCCCGATCTCGCCGTGCAGCTTCAACAGCAAGCCGAAACCCGGTTGAGCGAACTCTGCGCCCGCCACCAACTCGGACAGGCCACGCTGCGCGTCGCCAGCGGCAGCGTCGCCAGCGAGATCCACAAAGCCGCCGCGGATCTCGGTGCCGATCTCATCGTCGTCGGCCATCATCCCCGGCATGGACTGTCCGCGCTGTTCAATCACACCGAGCAGAACGTGCTGAAGCGAGCGAAAAGCGATGTGCTCGCGGTGTGCATGAGTGGTGACAAGTAATGCAGCGCCAGTTTGCTGCCGGATAAATATACCTGCCACTGAGGTTTCCCCCTCAGATTTGCTGTTGGTCGTTGCCTTACGGAAGTATCGGCGGCAACGTCAGGGGAATAGAAGAATTAAGAGGGAACAGATTTACTTTCTGCATTATCCGCTGAGGGATTCCGTCCCTGGACAAGTCCGCCATCTGGCAAGTTCTGTGAAACTCAGACGTGCCGCTTGACCGTTCATCCAAGCCGAAGCCGCTCGCGGGTCTGCTCAGTTCAGGCGTCGGGCATCCAATGAACAGCAGGTGACCAAATGTACAAATGGGTGATCGCATTGGCATTAGGCATGCTTCCACCGGGCGCTGCCTTCTCGATCGACTTGGGCGAGAAGACGTGGAATCACGGATCCGAGGACTGCAGCAGCAACGCGGACCCGGCGATCGAAGTTTTCCAAGTGGATCCAGGTACCTATATTTTGCGGCAGAACAAGTGCGTTCATTTCGAGGCGCCATTCATATATGTCCTCTTCGGCGAAGACGCGGTTCTCGTGCAGGATACGGGTGCCACTGCTGATCCCGCCACATTTCCGCTCTATGACTTCGTTCAGACTCTCATTGCCCGGCGGAACGAATTTCAGCCTGACAAAGAAGTGAAGATTCTGGTTACTCATTCCCATAGTCACAGCGATCACACGGCCGCCGATTCGCAGTTTCGAGGCAACCCCGACGTAACGCTGATCGAACCGGATGCCAAGGCGGTACGCGAGCACTTTGGGTTCGTCGACTGGCCCGAGGGGATGGCAACGATTGATTTAGGTGCACGCAAGCTGGTTGTCATACCTGCCCCGGGGCATCAGGACGAGAGTCTTGCTGTGTATGACCCTCATACGGGATGGCTGCTGACCGGCGACAGCCTCTATCCCGGTCAGCTGTACGTCAAGGACTGGAGCGCGTACAGGTCGAGCGTACGGCGCTTGGTGGAGTTCTCAAAGACACATGAAGTCTCCGCAGTGATGGGTACGCACATCGAGATGTCGAGGACGTCCGGCAAGCTCTTTCCGAGGGGAAGCACATTCCAGCCCGATGAAGTCGGCTTGGCATTGACGGTAGAAGACTTGTTGCAGCTGGATGAGGCCCTTCGACTCGCCGGCGACAAACCGAAGTCAATCGCCATGGAAAAGTTCGTTGTGACTCCCATCAGCAGGTTTCAGCGTGTATTGGGCCGCATTCTGAAATGGATTGACACGCTCTGATCGCGTTTGCCGAAATGTCCGGGTGGCGCCAGACAGTGATGCCCGACAGTTCGTTGCAGCGGACGCGATTGCGCGCGCCGCTGAGTAAAAGCGTCAAGCCCTTCGACTGCCCATGTGCACATGGATACAGATTTTCGCCATGAATGAATCCATCCAGAACACCATCGAGATTCGATGCTCCCCCGATCGGTTCTACGCATATGTCACGCAGCCCTGGCTGTGGCACGAGTGGCATCCAAACTCGAAGTCTGCGCACGCCTCGGTTGATTCTCTGCAGGTCGGTGACGCATTTGATGAAGTCATCGAGATTCAGCCCTTGGCACCACTACCATTGCGAATGCGTCGGGCGACGCGCTACAAGGTCCTCGTGGCGGTTCCGTCTACGCTCTGGAAAGTCGAAGGCAGGATGAAGGACGGCTGGCTGCAGATTCAGTACGAGTTCAAGGCAACGCCATCCGGTACGCAGTTCACGCGGACGCTGAGCTACAGCGTGACCGGACCGAGCCGCCTGATGATGCCGCTGCTGCGACGGCGCATGGCGTCGATGTCGCTCGTCGCGCTGTCCAATCTGAAGAAACGGCTCGAAGCCGCAGCATGAGTTCATCCGCGAACAATCAGGTCCGTCAGGCCAGCGTTGCTGACATTGAGTTGCTGGCGCCGCTCTTCGACGCTTACCGGGTGTTCTATGGCAAGCCCAGCGACGTCGCGCTCGCTCGCGCCTTCCTGCTGGAGCGCTTTCAGCACAACCAGTCCGTCATCTTCATCGCAGTGAAGACCGACGCTACGGCGGTCGGCTTCACGCAGCTCTATCCGAGCTTTTCATCCGTCTCGGCGGCGCGCACGTTCGTGCTCAACGATCTGTATGTTGCGGCCGAGGCCCGGCGTTCCGGTGTCGCGGTCGGCTTGCTGGGCGCAGCGGCGAGCTATGGCCGTGCGGTTGGCGCAATCCGCCTGTCGCTGTCCACCGCCGTCGACAATGAATCGGCGCAGGCGCTGTATGCGTCCCAGGGCTGGGTTCGCGATACGAAGTTCCACGCCTACAGCCTGACGCTCTAGGGCCGCACCGGTCATCCCTGTCTGGCGCGGTCGCCGCGATGTAAAGTGCCCGGTGTCGAATCTGATCGGGGACCGGTGATGACTCAGGCTGCCAGGCTCAACCGCCGCTTTCTGCTGCGCCAGCGCCCGCAGGGCGACTACGACCCGAAGGTGCTGGAACGGGTCGTCGAGCCGGCACCGACGCCCGGACCCGGACAGGCGCTGGTCCGCGTGCTGTATCTGTCGCTGGACCCTACCAACCGCATCTGGATGGCCGAAGGCGACAGCTATCTGCCGCCGGTACCGCTGGGCGATGTCATGCGCGGCGGCGGCATCGGCGAAGTCGTGGCGTCGAACGCGTCGAAGTACCGCGTCGGCAGCAAGGTGTTCGGCATGCTCGGCTGGCAGGACTATGCGCTGATCAGCGACAAGGATGAGATTCCCGCGCAGGCGCTGCCCTCGTTCCTGCCGGTGCCGCTGACCTCGACGCTGGGCGTGCTCGGCGTGACCGGCATGACGGCGTACTTCGGCCTGCTCGACATCGGTAAGCCCAGGCGCGGTGAGACGGTCGTGATCTCGGCCGCTGCGGGTGGGGTCGGCAGCATCGCCGGCCAGATCGCGAAGATCTACGGCGCCCGCGCGGTCGGCATTGCCGGCTCGCGCGAGAAGTGCGAATGGCTGACCAAGGAGCTGGGCTTCGACGCCGCGATCAACCGTCGCGATGCCGACTGGCGGCAGCAACTCGCTGCCGCTTGTCCCAAAGGTGTCGACGTCAACTTCGAGAATGTCGGTGGCGAGATCGGCGAAGCCGTGCTGGACCTGATGAACAACTTTGGTCGCGTAATCCTGTGCGGCGGGATTTCGCAGTACAACAACGAGAACCGCGATCATCTCGGCCCGCGCAACTTCGTCAACTTCCTGTTCCGGCGCCTGAAGCTGCAGGGCTTCATCATCCTCGACTACGTGCCGCGCATGCCGCTCGCGCAGCTGCGCATGATCTGGTGGATGAAGCGCGGCCTGGTCAAGGATCGCACGACGCTGGTGCGCGGTTTCGACCAGGCCCCAGAAGCGCTCGGTCAACTGTTCAGGGGCGACAACATCGGCAAGCTGCTGGTGGAGCTGGACGATCCGCCGTCCGCGGGTACACCGCAATGAGCGAGGCAATCCACATGAATCTTCCGCGCTTTTTCCTGACGCTCGTCGCCGGATCGCTCAGCCTGCTTTCAGTGGTGAGCACCGCCGCCGAACCACTCACTGCCCAGCAGCAGGTCTTTGCGATTGAACGGGCATTCGCGAAGTCGATGGCCGACCGCGATCTCAAGGCCTTCGCCGCACTGCTGTCCGAAGAGGCGATCTTCTTCGGCAGCGCCGCACCGCATCGCGGCAAGGACAAGGTCGTCGCCGCCTGGAAGGATTTTTTCGTAGAGCCGAAAGCGCCGTTCTCCTGGGAGCCGGATCAGGTCGAAGTGCTGGACTCCGGCACGCTCGCATTCAGCTCGGGTCCGGTCAGGGATCCGGAAGGCAAGCTGATTGCCCGCTACAACTCGATCTGGCGACTCGAAGCGCCGGGAACCTGGCGCATCATCTTCGACAAGGGCAGTCCGCTGAGCGCGGCTGAGCGGCCGTGACGGACGCGCATCCGCCTGCGCTCTACCACCTGCCCGTCCGCGAGTGCTTTCCCTGCGTATGGCTGGCGTCGAGTGCGATCGAGATGCAGATCCCGTTCAAGCTCAGGATCAGTTTCAGCCGCAACATGGTCGCGGTACTGACCCCCGAGGGCTGGGTGCTGCTCAACCCGGTGCGACTCAGTGACAGCGCCGAGGCGGCGCTGCTGGAGATTGCGCCCTTCAGGCATGCGGTGCGCCTGGGCAGCCTGCATGGCCGCGACGATGCGTATTACGTCGAACAGTTCGGCGTCGAGTTCTGGGCGGCGCCAGGCGCGCAGAAGTACGCCGAGCCGCCGATCACCCGGCAGGTCGTGCGTGGCGGTGCGTTCCCGATTCCCGGCGCGCAGGTCGAAATCTTCAGCAGCGGCAGGCTCGCCGAGTGCGTGGTCTGCCTGCCGCAGCACCGCCTGCTCGTCACCTGCGACAGCGTGCAGCACTACGAGAAGGACACGCTGATCTCGCCGCTCGGTCGCGCGGTCATGTACCCGATGGGCTTCTTCACACCCTGCGTCATCGGTCCGATCTGGCTGAAGATGACCACACCGCCCGGCGGCTCGATGCGCGCCGATTTCGAACGCGTGCTGGCGCTGGACTTCGACAACCTGATCTCCGGCCATGGCACGCCGAAGCTCGGCGGTGCGAAGCTGGCGCTGGCGCGCAACGTCGCAAAGCTGCCTTGAATCCACGGGGTCAACGCCATGGCCAGCATCAACGGCATCGCACACATCCAGCTCACGGTCATCGACATGGCCCGGTCTGTCCCCTTCTACGAGAAACTACTGCACTCGCTGGAGATGGTCACGCTGGTCAAGAGTCCGCAATACTTCTATTGCATCGGCGGACGCACCGGCGTGGCGATCGCGCCCGTCGCCGAGGAATTTCGCGAGCAGACCTACAACCAGCTCCGCGCCGGTCTGCATCATTTCTGCTTCCGCGCGCGCAGCCGCGAGGACGTCGACGCGATCTACCGCACCGCGCTGGAACTGTCGGCAAAGATCATCCGCGCACCGGAGGATGGACATTGGGCACCGGGCTACCACTCGGTGCTGTTCGAGGATCCGGACGGCATCCGCATCGAGGCCAATTTCGTCCCGGGCAAAGGTCATCTCGAAGGCAGGACTTCGTAGAACATTTCTGGTTGGTACCTGTACATTTTCCGTTCGTGTCGAGCGCCGTGCCGAAGGCACGGTGTATCGAGACACCTGCGCCGCAGTGGTGGCATCTCGATACACCGCACGCTGGGCGCGCGGCACTCGATGCGAACTCGCAATAGCTGAACCAAAACAGATGCTCTAGCGACAACAAACTGGGGACAATCACGATGGCTTTGAAGGTGATCGGTGCAGGCTTCGGACGTACGGGAACGATGTCGCTGTACGCCGCGCTCAATCAGCTCGGACTGCCGTGCTATCACATGATGGAAGTGATCGAGAATCCGCGGAATAAAGCCCATCTCGATTTCTGGCGCGGCGTCGCCAATGCAACGCCGGGTACGCAGTTCGACTGGGAGCAGGTTTTCTCGAACTACACCGCTGCCGTCGACAACCCGGCCTGCTGTGTCTGGCGCGAACTGATGACGGCGTATCCGGATGCCAGGATCGTTCTCACCGTGCATCCGCGCGGCGCTGAAGAGTGGTACGACAGCACCATCGATACCATCTACTTCACCGAAACCCTGTGGCAGTTCAAGGTGCTTGAGCTGACGACGCCATTCGGCAGGAAAATGGGCGAGATGTGCCGCAAGCTGATCTGGCAACGCTCGCACAGGGGAACGATGACCGATCGCCAGCAGGCGATCGCGCACTATCACCAGCATGTCGCCGACGTGAAGGCGGCCGTTCCCGCAGACCGGCTGCTGGTGTTCTCGGTGGACCAGGGCTGGGCGCCGCTGTGCGACTTCCTGGGCCTGCCGGTGCCTGCATCGGACTTTCCGAGGATCAACGATCGCGCAGCCATCAAGAAGACGATCGCCGGCATCGTTCGCGGCGCTTACGTGATTGTCGGCGTTGGCATTGTGGCTCTGTGTGGCCTGATGTACGGGCTGCTTCGTACCTTCACATGAGCAACATAAGAACCTGCGAGCTGCCCGGGAACGCACTGCTGCGCAAGTACCTGCTCGGCGGCGCTTATGCGGATTGCTACTTCATCGATGTAGCGCAGCCGGTGTCGCAGGCCGAGTATGTGCGGGCGTTCTACACCAGCAGCGTGTTCAGGATCGAGAGAACGCTGCTGGCATGGTTCGTCTCGCGCCCGTCGACTGATTGGCAGGCCGGTGAGCTTGCAGCCGGGACACTGGACAGCTATGCCGCATGGAGCGTCGAGGCGCGCGCTCCGGATCAGCTGCTGCTCAGCGATTTCACAGGCCGCACGCGCTCGTGGTTGATGAGTACGATCGACGCCAGTCAGCAGACGACCCGGCTCTACTTTGGCTCTGCCGTGGTGCCGGTGATCAATCGCCGCACCGGCAAGGACTCGATGGGTTTCACGTTCCGTGCCCTGCTCGGATTTCACCAGCTTTATTCGCGAATCCTGCTGCGCGCTGCGGCCAGGCGACTCGTGCGAAGTGCCATTGCCGTTCAATGAAGCACAGCGCCGCGAAAGGCCATCAGCCGTTGGTCGGACGGCTATCGCCTGCCTCGGATTAGCGCGTAGGATCAATGCGGGCGCAACGCCGCTACTCTTCGCTGATCACGGGGGTGGGACCATGACGGACTTCACTGAACTCAAGAAGAAGCATCGCGTGATGTGGGCGCTGGGCGAATACGATCGCCTCGCGGACGGCCTGACGATCTCGACTGATCAGACCCTGCGCGTTGCGCGGATTCGGCCTGGCGAAAAAGTCCTGGACCTGGCAACCGGCACCGGCATCACGGCGATTGCTGCGCGCGAGCGCGGTGCCGAAGTCACCGGTGTGGATCTGACGCCGGAACTGCTTGCCGTCGCCCGAAGCAAAGCCAGCAAGGCCGGCTTCAGCGATATCGATTTCCAGGAAGGCGATGCCGAAGCCCTGCCGTTTACCGATGCGCGCTTTGATGTCGTGCTCTCGACCTGCGGTCACATGTTCGCACCGGACCAGCCGAAGGTCGGCGCCGAACTCGCGCGCGTGACCCGGCCCGGTGGCCGCGTCGTGTTCCTTGCCTGGACACCGGAAGGCGGGCTGTCTGGCTGGTTCCGCATCACCGGCAAACACGTTCCGCCGCCGGCGGGCGTCGCAAGCCCGTTCAACTGGGGCGATGAGGAGAAAGTCCGGCTGCTCCTCGGCAGCTCGTTCCGCGACATCACGTTCACGCGCGGCGACTGCCCGCAATTCGGTGATTCACCCGAAGAGATCTGGGAACTGTTCTCGACGCGCTACGGGCCGACTGTGCGCGCCGTCGCCAGTCTCCAGGGCGAAGCATTGGCGGCGTTCCGCAGCGAGATGCTGGCGTATCTCAATGGCTACCGTGCCGCGGATGGCAAGGTTCGCTGGGGCCGCGAGTATCTGATTACGTCTGCGATCCGGGCGTAGGCTGCTGCTCGAACACCGATCCCGTCATCAACTCGATACCGGCCTTGCGACAGGCCTTGAGTTGCGCAGCGTCATTGACGTCGGCGGCGATGAAGGCGGCGTGATCCGGCGCAGCGGCGCGAATCGACGCGAGCACTTCCGGTCTGGTCCACTGCGCAGCCTCAAGAACAACATATGCGAGCGTTGCCGCTTCGGGCACGCTCGCCGGCCAGGCATTGAACCCACGCAGCGCAAACCGCAGGCCGCGATTGAGCAGATTCTGGACACCACCGTGACGATCGTGGAATTCGACCAGGCCATCGGGTGACAGGCTCAACACAAGGCTGTTCACCGGCACGCGATAGCGCTGCAACAGGTCGGCGAGGTGGCGTGCAAACTCGTGGTCGCGAAATTGCCAGCCGGAAATCGGAATGATCATCTCGGGCGGCTGCTCACCCCGTTCGGCCGCCGCACCGAGCTGCTCGCAGGCACGGCACAGCAGCCACAGCTCGACATCGGCGCGCAGACCCGCCCGCGTCGCCGCCTGCATGATCTGCTGCTGATCGACCGTGCCGTATTGCGGGTGGTTCCAGCTGACGTTGCCAAGCACGACCGGCGTACCGCCCTTGGCATCGACGGCCGGAATCACCGTCAGCTGGAACTGGTTCAGCGCCACTGCAGCGTGAATCTCGCGCTCCAGCCGCAGTTCGCGCTGGCCCAGAGAATCGTCGCCGCTGGAGAACGCTTCGTAACAGCCGCGTCCGCGTTGCTTGGCCAGATACATGGCCGTATCGGCGTGGCGCAGCAGACCGTCGACATCGCTGTCGTCGAGTGGGCTGAGCGTATAACCGATGCTGGGCGTGACCGTGATCGACGGTCCGCCAAGATCCATCGGCTGCGCGAAGCGTTCAAGTATCTGCTGCGCAATCTGCTCGGCGCGCGCAGGTGTTTCCAGATCGGAAACCAGGACAACGAATTCATCGCCGGACAGGCGCGCAACAGTATCGATGGGGCGCACCACCGAGCGCAGGCGATCCGCGGCGATGCGCAAGACCTGGTCGCCGACATCATGTCCGTACTGGTCGTTGACGAGCTTGAAACGATCCAGATCGACGAAGAACACGCCGAGCATGCGGCCGGCGCGGCGCGCATCCGCCACCGTCACATGCATGCGCTCGAACAGCATCACGCGATTCGGCAGGCCGGTCAGCGCATCGAACAGTGCCATCTGGTTGAGCTTGATCTCCGCAGCAAGGCGGTCGGTGATGTCGGTCGCAATTGCCATGAACACCGGCGGCTCTTCGTCCGGCGAGTAGTTGAGACGGACTTCGACCGGATAGCTGCTGTCATCGACGCGACGATGCCGGCAGCGATAGACCAGATGCTCACGCTCGCCACCACGCAGACTGTCGAGATAATTGTCGAGCGTTTCCTTGTCCAGTTCCTCGCTGATATCGAGCGGCCCCATGCGTGCGAGCAGGTCGGCGTGATAACCGAGGTTGTCGGTCGCACCTCGATTGACTTCGAGGAAGCGCAGGGTCTGCGCATCGAAGATGTAGACCTCTTCCTTGGCGCCATCGAGCAGACGGCCAAGGCGATTGGCAAGATTCTCGCCGCGCAGGCGTTCGCTGATATCGCGGATGATCACCACCAGCAGCTGCGCACCCTCGGCGCGCATGGTCTGCACCTGCAGCTCGACCGGGAACGTTGTCGCATCCTTGCGCCAGCCGACGACCTTGGGCAACGCGGCCGACGTCGCGCCGCCGACGAAATCGACAATGCGCACGGCAGGCACATTGAGAAACGGCACCGGCATCAGCTTGCTGACGGTGAAACCGTTCAGTTCGTCACGCGAGTAGCCGAACATGCGTTCTGCGCGCGCGTTGGCCGAGCGCACAACGCCGGCCATGTCGGTGGTCAGCAGACCTTCGTCGAGATGATCGACCACCGCCTGCGCCAGACGCGCCTGGCGCTGGGTCTGCTGCAGCTCGCGCTGATAGACGCTGGTGTCGCGGAACAGCAGGGTAATGGTGTCGATCGCACCATCGCGTCCGCGATACAGGTTGACGGTCAGCTCGACCGGCAACACGCCACCGGAACGCTGCCTGAGGTAGGTGGCCTGGGTCGGCTCCGGACGCGAACTTTCGTTGAGCGTATCGAGCGCGCTGTTCTGCGGCATGCCGTCGGCATCGACAACGTGAATCACCGAGCGCAGCAGGCGACCGCTCGCATCTTCTGCGCTCCAGCCGGTCAGGCGAGCGGCGGTCTGGTTGAGCAGGCGGATACAGCCGCCGCGATCCGCAACGACGATGCCGTACCTGAGCACATCCATCGTGCTGGCCGCGCGATTGCGGAACTCGACGCGGTCCGCCGAACCGAAATCGAGTCCGAGGTTGCCGGCCAAGGGTTGCGCGCGTTGCGCCCATTCCGGCTGTTTGCGCAGTTCGCGACGCACGCCGATCACAAGCATCAGCAGCACCGGCAACGCCAGAGCACCGGCGATCCAGCCAGCGAAGCGCAGTGCGGTGACGGCTTCAACCCGTATACCTTCGACGCTGCCAGGCTCAAGCACGTACTCAACGGTACCAAGTGCGCGCTGGTCCGCCGAGAAGACGCGGTGCTGGCTGCGACTGCCGATCACACGGTAGAGCGCTTCGCGCGCGCGGTCCTGCCATGCACCCGGCAGCAGCGGCAGCCGCAGGGAATCGAGGCGCCCTGCGCTGACGACGATGACATCGTCGGTATCACGAACACGAATGGCCTTGAGCGCCAGATCACGTCGTGCCAGCAGAGCCCTGACTGTCGGCCCCAGCTGAACACGCCCCTGCCTGACATTCAGCAAGGGTGAAAGCTGTTCAATCAGCACCCGCTCGACATAGTGGTGATCGAGCCGCAGCTGCAGGACACGCGCCTGCCAGCCGCACAGCGCCGCCAGGCCGATCAGCACGCCCAGACAGGCGACTGACAGCACGGTAACGCCCAGGCCCCTGTCCACACGCCAAGCTCGGCGCACGACGCACTCCTCTCCAGAACGACTCAGCGCCTACCCGCGCTCATGGCGTGATCGTGACACGGGCGGTGCCCGGATGACACGCGACAGAGCGCTCAGCGAATGAAGAGCTGAGGCTCGCGCCCCACCACATCCATGACCTGCACGTCTGCGGTACCGACGCTCAGCCCCGCGCTGCCCAGAACTTCCGCGAGCAGGGGATCGATGGTGCCGGCCAGCGCTTCGGCAATGCCGGTGCGCAGGGCCTGCTCGAGCGGCGCCCGGGCAAGGTCGATCGCCGCAGCAAGCAGCGGATTAAGCAGACCCGCCAGGGGTTCGCCGCTCGCGCCC
Source organism: uncultured Salinisphaerales bacterium (assembly GCA_964507195.1). Taxonomy (GTDB): domain Bacteria; phylum Pseudomonadota; class Gammaproteobacteria; order Nevskiales; family Nevskiaceae; genus Solimonas. The sequence continues at coordinate 13,633 of CAZDPA010000004.1, forward strand.
AGCGGCTCAATCTCGATGCTGAACTGCAGATCGCGCGCAAGCTGATTCACTGCGCTGCTGAGCGGGCGCCTGTCGGAACCACCGATCGACTGCGGGTCCGATGGAAAGGGGCCGGGAATGACCAGTTCGGAGCGTCCGCTCGGAATATCGGTGATCGCTGCGGCCATGACCCGGACCCGCACAGGTGCCGGAATGCCGAGCAGTCCGGCACCGACTGCGCTGTCGACCAGGACTGCCGGCTCGGCCTGCGGCGAAGGGGCATTGATGTCGGGAAACACGCCGATGCCGATGCGTGCGGCACTGGAGCGCGCATCCACCGTGACAATGTCCTCGGGCTGCCCGCTGCGTGCGCATTCGATATCCGTCACCACCGCCGTGGCCTGCGCCAGCTGCAGCCAGACCGGCAGGCGGATCTCCGTATTGAGAAGCTCGGAGCGGAACCGCACATCGGCATTGATCAGTGCCTGCGAGTTGGACGCAAAGCTGTCGGGATCGGCCGTTTCCTGCGGGGTCAATTCCGCGATCTGGCCGGGATCGATGATCCTGACTTCCGGCACGGTGTCGCCGAACGGCGGCGGCAGGCGATACAGCAACTCGACGGCCGCCGATTCGGAGGCCGCCTGCGTTGCCAGCAAGGTCAACTGTGCAACGTTGACCTGCGGTGCATCGCCGGTCACATCCTCGCCGATGGAAAGGATGTCTTCGGGGTTGATCCGGATCTGGTTGTTGGTCGCGTCGGCAAGCTGACGCGCGACATTGCCCGCCGCCGAGTTGCCCAGATCGAACAACGCCTCAGCCATATTGCGGAACATTCCCGCAACAGGCACCTCGTCCTGCCGCGTACCGTCCGTATCGTCCGGCGGAAATACCTGGTCCAGCGGCACTGCGGCGTCGGCGAGGCTGTTGTAGCCGAAGGCATCGATGTTCAATGCATCCGCGCGACCACTGAGAATCTGGCTCAGGTAGCGGTTGAGTCCCGTCGGATTGGTCGACAGCAGGGTGCTGCCAACATGAATGCTGGCGCTGGGCCGCGACTGCGCAGCAGCCACGGCACGCAGTGCTGCCGGTGTCGGCATCAGCGGCAACAGGCGTGTCGGTGCCGGACGCCGCAGGCTCACGCGTACTGCGTTGCGCGCTGAGCTCAGCGCCGGCTGGAACATGCGCAGGCCACCGTCTGCGACAGCCTCGCTACCGATCTCGACCTGATCCGCTGCAACACCCGTGCTGCGCTTGCTGTTGCGCGTGATGCTCGACAGCACCTCGTTGTAAGCCGCTGTCGACGGATCAGCGGGCATGCCCAGACAACCGCCGGCGACGCGCGCAGCATCCAGGGCGGCAAGATCGGTGATGCGCTGCAGATCGCGCTGCGCGGCGTACAGCCTGCCGACATCGATCGCCAGCGCCAGTGCCGACAACGCCGCGCCGACGGCGATCGCAGCAAAGACGCTGACCGCACCGCCTTGCTTCGCCGGGCGGCTGCGAAAGCTCATGCCTAGCCGCCGTCGCCGCCGGAGCTTACAAAGTTGTCGCGCTTCAGCGTGTCCGGAATCGGCTGGGCATAGCTGTCGACATAGCGCTGATAGACCTTGTCGGCGATCTCGCCCGGCATCGGGCGCTCATCCTGCGCGGCGGCGCTGCCGCTGATCTGCAGATCGAGCCAGGCTCTGGTGTCGCTGTTCTGCGGCCCCGGCGGTTCAGCCGCCTGCGCAGCAGCGGCAAGCAGCAGAAAGGCCAGCGTCAACAGCGCCGGGCCGGAAATGCGTAACGGGTTCAGTGTCGTTTTCATGGCATTGCTCCTCGCGGTCAGGACCGCGGTTGGCCCTTCGAAGTCATCAGCGTGCGCGCCTGCTGGCGCAGGCGCTGTACGGTTTCCGGCGGCATCGCCGCTTCCTGCGCAAAACGCCGCACGCCGACTTCATCCTCGCGGACCATCAGCAGCAGCATGAGATTGTTGCGCGCCTTGTCGGACCCCGGTGCCAATTCGGCCGCCGTTGCCAGTTCAGCAAGCGCCGCGTCGTAGGCGCCGGCGCGCATCAGCGCATAGCCGAGGTCATTGCGGATCTCGGCATCCGTCGGCGCACGCGTCGCCGCCTCCTGCAGATACGCGACAGCGCGGCGTATGTCGACGTTGGCATGGAGCAGGCCAAGACCGTGGTAGGCCTGTGGCGCGAGCTTCGATTGGAGCAGACCGGCATACAGCGCATGGGCTTCCGGCATCTGCCCCAGACCGCGACGTGCCTCGCCCTCGAAGTAACGCAGCAGCTCGGCATCGCCGCCGCCCGTGCGCCGGCGTTGCTGGATGTGCGCCAGCGCGGCGTAGTACTGGCCTTCGTCGAGCATGCCGCGAATCAGATCGGCATAGACCTCGCGATCGATCGACAGGGCGTCGGCATTGGCGGCGCCGCCGTCGATGCGCTGCGGCGTTGCGCAACCGGCGCACAGCAGCAGCGCAGCCGAGACGGCGGCGGCCTTGAGGAAAGGCGTAGCCCGGTTCCGCGCAGTGGAGCCGGGACGCTGGGTCCGCCGAACCGGGCTTCCCGGCTTCGCCTGTGGCGAAACCGGGCTACGGTATTGATTCAAGTCAGCCCTAACCATTGATCTCACCCAGCGCGCGGATGAGGGCAAGGAAGGCCGGGCCGGCAACGAACACCAGCAGCGCCGGAAAGAAGAACAGCACCATGACCACGGTCATGCGGCCCGACAGCAGATTCACCCGCTCGCGCAGGTCGAGACTGCGGCGTTGTTCGAGCACTTCCAGTGTTTCCAGCAAGGGCTCGCGGATCTCGCCACCGTAGCGATCGACCTGGCGCAACACCGACAGCACGGTCGACAGATCCTCGACCTCCATGCTGTCGGCCACGCTCTTGAGCACGTTGGCGGTATCGGCACCGGCCTCGATCTGGCGGATTGCCAGCTCGAACTCGCGACCGATCTCCGGCAGCACGCCGCTGCCCTCGCGAATCAGGCTGGCCAGCGCCTGGCGGGTCGACAGACCGGCTTCGAACAGCAGCGCCAGCAGATGAATCAGCATCGGCACCTCGGCCTTGATCCGGCGCTGCCGCGCGGCGGCGAGGCCACGCAGGATCCAGCGTGGCAACAGGAACGTAAACACCAGCGCGCTCAGGCTGAGCATGATCGCCATCGAGCGATTCTTGTCGGTTTCAGCGAGCACCCAGTACGCAACCACCAGCACACCGATCAGCACCGGCAGCAAACCTTGGAACACATACCAGAGCATGCGGCTTTCGGTGCTGCGCAGATCGGCCTGCAGCAGCAGGCGCGCACTTTCGCCTTCGCTGTCGACCAGGCCTTCGAGCTTGCGGCCACCGCGCGCGACCGACGTCAGCACGCTGTAGCGATCAACCTCATCGAAGCGCTCATCGTCGCCGCGCTCCGGGGCGAGGCGCCGCTGCAACTGCAGGCTGCCACGCGCGCGAAGGCCGAGCAGCACCAGCGTCGCCACGCCGATCAGGCAGACGAGGATGGTGCCGGCAATCAGTGCGCCGAAGGCATTCGGGCTCACGGCAGCACCTCCCGCATCCACTGCGCTTCGCGCAGGCGCTGTGTCGGTGCGGCACTCACATCCCTTCCCCGGTCGATTGCATCATCCGGTAGATCGCGAAGATGCCGAAGATCTGCATGCTCACCGAAAAGATCAGCAGCCAGCGGCCGGTGCCATCGGCCCACATCACCTGGTAGTAGCTCGGGTTCTGCGCAAAGATGTAGATCATCAGGCTGACCGGAATGATCGAGAGCACAACGGCAGAGAACCGCGTTTCGGCAGTCAGTGCACGCAACTCCCGCGCCGCGGTATCGCGCGCGCGCACAGCCTGAATCAGGCTGCGCAGCACATTGCGCAGACTGCCGCCGTACTTGCGGTTGATGGCCGCAGCCAGCGCCATCACCTTGAGTTCATGCAGGCGATGGATCTCCGCGGTTTCGATCAGCACCGATTCGATCGGCGCCCCGAGACGCACCTGCCGGCCGACGCTGAGAAACAACGGACGGATCGGTTCCTGCGCTTCGCGCGCACTGGAGGAAATGGCCTCGTCGAGCGTGTTGCCGGCGCCGAGCACGCGGATCACCGATTCCAGAAATCCGGGCAACTGCGAAACGATCTGCGCGCGGCGGCGATCCGCGATGTGGTTCAGATAGGCCCAGCCCAGCGTCAGCAGCACTGCAGCCGTCGAGAACCCGGCAAACACGCCGAGCAGGGCGACTGCGAGTACGACCAGCACGATGATCGCCAGCAGCATGCGTGAAACCGCCGCCTGCGACAGCTCCGCGCCGGTACGCCAGACCTGATAGCAGGCCCAGCGCAGCAGCGGATTGCCGATCTGCGCGCGATCCTGGTGCGCGCCGACAATCGACGGGTCTGCACCGGTCGCGCGCAGGCGCAGCAGAACTTCTTCTTCATGCTCACGCAGATTGGCGCGGGCAAACAACCAGATCGCAAGCCCGACCAGCAGCACCGCGACGGCAAAGACAATGAACATGCTCATGTGCCGATCCCCCGGCAATCGAGCAGCTGGTTGCGCTCCAGATCGAAGCGGAACACGTCGCGCATTGCCAGACCCTGTGCACTGACCCCTTCAATTTCCGTCACCGCCATCACCCGGCGCTCGCCACCCTTGAGGCGGCTGACATGCACAAGCAGCTGGATTGCCGAGGCGACCTGCCCCCGGAATGTGACCTCGCTGCCCGAATAGCCGGCAAAACCTGCGAGCAGTTCCAGCCGATGCAACGCATCCCGCGGGCCGTTGGCATGCAGGGTCGTCATCGAACCGTCGTGCCCGGTATTCATCGCCTGCAGCATGTCGAGCACCTCATCGCCGCGGACTTCGCCGACGACGATGCGATCCGGGCGCATGCGCAGCGCATTGCGCACCAGATCACGCGCAGACACCGCACGCTCGCCTTCCAGATTCGGCGGGCGGGTTTCCAGGCGCACGACATGACTGTGGCCAAGCCGCAGCTCGGCCGCGTCTTCAACCGTGATCACGCGCTCGTCCTGCGGAATCCACTGCGACAGCAGATTGAGAAAAGTGGTCTTGCCCGAGCCGGTGCCGCCGATGACGATCAGATTGGTGCGCTCGCGCACGCGGTCCTGCAGATAGGCCAGCGCCGCCGGCGTCAGCGTACCCAGGCGCAGCAGATCGTCCGCGCTCAGCGGCTGCTTGCGGAACTTGCGGATCGACAGGCAGGGCCCATCGAGTGCAATCGGCGGCATGATGGCGTTGACGCGCGAACCATCCGGCAGGCGCGCATCGACCATCGGCGTGGATTCGTCGACGCGCCGTCCGATCGGCGCGAGGATACGCTGGATCACACGGATGACATGGCCGTCGTTGAAGAAGCGCACCGGCTCGCTGTAGAGGCGACCTTCGCGCTCGACGAACACCGTACCCGGTCCATTGACGACGATGTCGTTGACGCTGTCGTCGTCGACCAGCGCCTGGATCGGTCCATAGCCAATCAGCTCGTCGCGCGCATCGCGGGCGAGCGTCTCGGATTCCCGCTGGCTGACCGGCAGACGCTGCTCGACGATGTAACGGCGTATCTGCTCGAGAATGAAGCGATCGATCTTTGCCGCATCCCAGCCATCAATATCCAGATCGCGCTGCTCGATCTGCTGGATCAGATGCTGATGAAAGCTGTGCTTGAGCTGCTGATACTGCTCCGACAGGCGGAAGCGGGTGATCTGCAGGTCTGGCGTGCTGACAGTCATTTGATGGACGCAATCAGCCGAGCAGGCGACCGAGCAAGCCGGTGGCCGGACGTTCCATGCGCGCCTGCGCACCCATCAGCGCCGTCGCCAGCCGGCGGACATCGGCACAGAACGGATCCTTCGGCGAGGTCGCGAACATCGGTTCGCCGGCATTCATCGATTGCACACGCGCATGGCCTGCGCTGGCCGCAAGCGTACCAAGCACTGGCAGATCCAGAATCTCCGCCAGATTCTCCGGTTCAAGCCCGAGCCGGCGCTGATAGTTGTTGACGACCAGCGCCGTGCGATCGAGCGGGCAATCTTCAAGGCGCAGCGCGCGCAGCAAGTACTTGCTGTGGCGCGACTTCATGATCGATTGATCGGACAGCAATATCGAACGGTCCGCCTGGGTCAGGATGCCGGCCAGCGTCGTCAGCGGCAGATGACCGTCAAAGCTGACGACGACCGCGGCGAACAGGCCGCGCACGACTTTCAGCAGCTTGACGAACTCGTCGAAATTCGCCGATGCCTGACCGATCAGATCTTCCGGCAGGCTCAGCACATACAGTCCCGACGCGTGCTTGGAAAACGCCGTATCGACGAGCGTCTGGTCGCAGCGATACACATCGTTGATCGCATCCAGCACGCTGTACGCCTGCGTGATGTTCAGGAAGATCGCAGCGGCACCGGCTGGCGAGGCCACATCGACCAGCAACACCTGTTCGGTACGCGGCAGCTGCGCCTGCAGCGCCAGCGCCAGGTGCTCGGCCACGAAGGCGATCGACTCGCTCGGATGCGGGCCGAAAACGCCGAACAGCTGGCCTTCCTTCTGTGCGGCACGCGCGGTCGGCACGGTACGCCGCAACAGCTTGCTCAGCAGCGCGCCGACATCCCCTTCGTCGCGACGCAGGACCAGGAAGTCGCGTGCCCCGGCGCGCATCGCGGCAAGCACGATGTCCGGATTGCTGTCCGCACCGAGACCGGCGAGCGGCAGGTCCGGCATGCGTTCGGCAAGGCGCTCCATCATGCTGATGCGGGCGTCGAGATTGCTCGCCTCGAACTGGAAGAACGCGACATCGATGCGGCCCATCAGCTGCACGCGTTCGATCAGGTCTTCGGCATCCAGCGGCCGGACCAGGGAAAACTCCGCGCCCTGCCCGGCTGAGTTCTCGAGCCAGCTGACATACACGGGATCGTCAGCGACGACGACGGCCTGGGTTTTCATGGAGTGCGGTTCCGGTAGATGGGCATCCGCATGAGTCTAGCGGCTGAAGCCCGAGTCGAAGTCGCCGCTTTCCAGAAAGATCGATCGTGCCGCGGACGGGTGATAGGCGTCGTACTCGGAGCCCGGCAGCTTGGGCAGCGGCGCGCCCTTGGCCATCGGTCGCACCAGATGCGGGGTCACGACCATGATCAGCTCGCGGTCGTTGCGCTCGTAGTTGTTGGACTTGAAGAACGCGCCGAGCACCGGGATGCTGCCCAGCCACGGCAGCTTGTCGACCTGGTCGCTGAGGCTGCTGCTGATAAGGCCGGAAATGACGAAGCTTTCGCCATCGCCGAGTTCGATCGTCGTTTCGGTGCGGCGCACCGACAGGGCCGGCACCGCGACGCCGCCAATCTGGATGCCGGCACTGAAGTCGAGATCGCTGACTTCCGGCGCGACCTTCAGCCCGATGCGATTGCGTGCGAGCACAGTCGGCGTCAGCGACAGGCGCACACCGAATTCCTTGTACTGAACCGAGATGCCGCCGGACGCCGACGATCCGCCCTGGCTGACCGGCACCGGGAACTCGCCACCGGCCAGATAACTGGCGGTCTGCCCGCTCATCGCGACCAAGCTCGGCTCGGCCAGCACGCGCACCAGACCCTTGCCTTCGAGCAGGCTGAGGACACCGAGGATGCCGCGGGTCGGATTGCCGAAGACCAGATTGAATGCGCTCTGGATCGGCAGGCTCTGGTTGAATTCGATGCCCGCGTCTTCGCCAGTATTCTGCGAAACGCCGCTGAGGCTGCCCGGCGCAAACAGCCCGCCGGAATCACCGGTGCCGGCCTTGGAACCCTGCAAGCCGAAACGGCGCATCGTGCTGCGGCTGACTTCGGCGATCCGCACCGTGGTCATGACCTGTGTATCCATGCGCACATCGCTGCGGTCCGCAATCGTGCCTTCCTTCGAAACCTGTGCGGCCTGCGTCGCACGCCGGTGCGCCATCAGATTCGGCAACTGGCCCGACAGACCTCTGCCCTGATCGACGATCGCCGCTTGCAGCTCCGGATCCGGCATCGGACTGCGCGTCGGGTCACTGACCTCGCCGACGCGCACACGGTACTGGGCCGGCGCGCTCTGGCCCTTGATCCAGACCATCAGGCTGGTGATGCCGAGGGTCTTGCCGGTCACCAGAATCTCGCGCTGGTTGACGACATTGACGTCGGCAATCGCCGGATTGCCGACCGCGACCCGCGTCACCTGCCCGCTGGCGCGATGCAGCTTCTGCGTGCCCTGTTCAATCAGCAGGACGTCGCCGGGATTGGCTGCCGTGACCGGCAGTGCCAGCACCGCCGCAAGACCAGCGAGCACGGCGCCGATCAGACGGCTGGCGCCAAAGCCACCGTGAATACCACCGTGAATACCTGTATGGGTCTGCTTCATGTGCGGGCCTATTGCGTCGTCACGGTTTCAAGGGCGCTGCCGCGCAGGATCTCGACCTTGGGTCGTGCTCGCGCTTGTGCGCCGGATTTCTGTTGCAGGCGCGAAAGCTCGGCAAGGCTGATGGCTTTGTCGGGCGCCGGCGCAGCGGTCGGCGCTGGTGTCGCGCCAGCGATGGTCGCGGTCGCCGCCAGCTCCGTATCTACCGGCGGTGCTTCGCTGGTTTCTTCGCCGTCCACGGCAT
>CAZDPA010000004.1:22237-32141 GCA_964507195.1 uncultured Salinisphaerales bacterium
TGCAGGGCGAGGCGCAGCTCGCCGAGGCTCGCGCCGAGCATCAGCTTGGTGGTGTCCTTTTCCGGTACGGCAATGACCGCTGTGCGCACGCGGGCGCGCTGCTTGTCGTCGCTCTTGATGCCTTCCGGCCGGTCGATGATGCGTTCCTCGTAGGCCAGCACCCGGGTGCTTTCGAGCAGCACGCGCGACTGCGGTTCGGCCATGTTGGCGCCGCTGCGCAGGAACAGCAGGATGTCGACGATGTCGCCCGGGCGGACAAAACCACCGACTGCGACCACATCATTGACCTCGACCGAGACCGCCTGATGTCCGGGCGGGATCACCCGCACCAGTGCATTGCCTTCCTTGAAATAGCGCTGGGTCACCGGTGCGCCGGCGTCGATGTCGACCAGCGGCACCTTGTCGACCACATCGTCGATGTTGCTGTAGTTCGACGGCGGTACGATCGATACTGGAACCAGCGCAATCGCATCACGCGCAATCGGTTCGTAGGCCGCCAGCGGCCGCAACGCGACCACCGCCAGCGTCTGCTCGGCCTGTTGCACGCTGGCCTGTTCCTGTGCCTTCTGTGCCTGCTCGGCAAAGTTGCGGCTGAACTGGAAGCCCAGCAGCACCATGACGATGGCCGCCAGCACCGAAACCACCGCAATCATCTTGATCGTGGTACTGCTCATTGTGCTGTCCCCATCGGTGTCTTGGTCCGATCCATGGTGGCCATCTGCTGCAGCTCAGTATGCGTGTTCATATGCGCACGACGGCAGTCGCGCTCAGGGTTTCCGGCAACGGCGGAATGCAGCCGACCAGAAACAGGTTCAGCATCGGAAACAATGCCCCGGTCGCGCAGTCGCTGCCGGCCGGCCGCACGGTGAAATTCAGGGTCACGCGCAACGCGTTGCTGTCGATCGGACAGCCCCCGGACCCCTGTGGACACAGCACAACCTGCACCTGCTCGCCGCTCGCCCCCAGCACTCGCGCCCGCTGCGACTCCGGCAGCCACGACAGCGCCGAACTCACGGTTGATCTTACAACCTCCTGCTGCACCGTCAGCGGATTTGCGGTGGCCGGATCGACCGACACCGCCGCCGCCGCGCCTTCCTGTGCAGCAAAGGTGATGGACTGCTGGATCACATAGACGTAGGCGTAGACGATCACGCCATAGACCAGCAGGAACAGGATCGGAAACACGAAAGCGAACTCGACCAGCGCCGCGCCAGACTGCTGGCGTGGCGGGTACAGCGGCGCCGATTGCTTTCGCATGATCTCGACCACTCCCCTTATCCCGCACCCATACCGGGCCCGATGCCCGCACCGATCCAGATCGGCCCGACCAGGCATTCGGCAAACAAGCCCGCCGCCAGAGCCACAGCCGCTGGCAGGCGTGCACCGTGCCGCCCCATCATCGCAGCACCTGCGGCCATCAGGCCGAGCACGAGCGCCGCGAGCAACAAGATTTCAATCGTGGCGGTCCAGCCTGCGAATGCGCCCAATATGGCGGCCATTTTCACATCTCCGGCACCGAGCTTGTGCAAGGCGTAACCGGGCAGGCACAGCATCAGCGCAAGTACCGCACCGATCAGACTGGACTGCCAGCTCGCGCCGAATGGGGTCTGCCCGCTGATACCGAAACTGGCGATCAACAGCAGCAGTGCCGGCAACAACATCCAGTTGGGAACCCGCCGATAACGCAGATCCCAAAGGGCGATGGCGGCGGCCCAGACCGCCACCATCCAGATACCTGTGGAGCAGACGGACTCGCCGTTAGGCACCCGCCAGGGCCGTCACAACCCGTTGGAACAGACCGGTCAGACCGGTGGTGGTACCGTCTCCCGCAACCAGGCCCAGCACCAGGACCAAAGCGACGGCGATCAGGCCGACGATCAATCCGTATTCGACGGCGCTGGCGCCTTCTTCGTCACGGACAAACTTTTTGAAAGATGCGATGGCTTTGTTCAACATGGTCAGCTCCGGTCAGGCGATTTATGTGCATTCAAGGTCGGTTACGTCCGCTTTCCGAGGCGATCCGGCTGCACTCCGAACGTGTGCATACTATGGTCATCGGCCTGAGCGATGGTCAAAGCTCGCTGGCGTCCTGATTTATACCGTCTGTCGGTTTGGCCCCGACAGGCGGATTCTTGAATTTTCCCTGCCGCGTACCGCAAAACCTGATGGCAACCTATCTGATCGGCGATCTTCAAGGCTGCCTGGAGCCGCTCAAGAGACTGCTAGCCCTGTGTCGCTTCGACCCGGCCGCTGACCGCCTGGTATTCGCCGGTGATCTGGTCGCGCGCGGGCCCGACTCCCTGGGCACCCTGCGCTATGTGCGCGATCTGGGTAACGTCGCGACCACCGTACTCGGCAATCATGACCTCAACCTGCTGGCGGTCGACCGCGGCCTGCGCCGCGCCCGCGACGGCCTCGAAAAGATCATTGAAGCGCCGGATCGTGCGGAACTGATCGAATTCATCGCGCGCCAGCCGCTGGCCTGGCATGACCCGGCCAGTCAGACGCTGGTCATCCATGCCGGCCTCGCACCGCAATGGTCAGTCGCAACCACCCTGGAACTCGCCGCGGAAGTGTCCGCGACACTGCGCGACCCGCGGACCCGCGCCGAATTCCTCCCACAGATGTACGGCAATGAGCCCGCGATCTGGAGCCCGACGCTGGGCGGGGCCGAGCGCCTGCGCTTCACGATCAATTGCCTGACCCGTGCGCGCTACTGCAGCGCGGAAGGCCGCTTCGAATATACTGAAAAGGGCCCGCCGGGCGCGCAGGCTGCGCCTTTGCTGCCGTGGTTCATGGCCCCGGAACGGGCCAGCCTGGACCACGACATCGTCTTTGGTCACTGGTCATCGCTTGGTCACGTGGCCTGGCCACAATGGCGGGTGTGGGGTCTGGACACCGGCTGCGTCTGGGGTGGGCCATTGACCGCCCTGCAGCTAGAAGACCGCAGGCTGTTTCAGGTCCCGGGCACCTCGGTCGGAAGAGCCGGCAGCTTCCCGTAATACGTGCTTGTCGGTATTATCTGACAGAGCGCTAAGATATTGTCGGCCATACTGTTTTTAAGCGGGTTCGTTCCCGTTCCGGTGGCCACCAGATGATTTACCTACATTCAGTCACTTCGGCGCCGGTGCAGGCAGGTTCGCACGCCAGAAATCATCGGCCGCGACGCATGGCTCACACGACAACCAGAGCCAGCCAAGAGCCAGCTCCCACCGTTCTTTTGCACACGTTTGGGTGTGTATTGATTCATTTTTTCAGGCGCAATGAGCAATAACCTCGTTTTCATCGTGATGGACAGCTGTCGTTTCGACAGCTACGCAGCGGCACGGACGCCGAGCATGGACCGCATTGGTGCCGGCGAGGCGCGCTATGCGTATGCGTCATGGACTTCACCGTCGCATTACACCTACCTGATGGGCATGATCCCGCACACGAGCCCGCAGGGCGTGTTTGCGTCGGAGGTCTACAAGAAAGACTTCGTCAAATGGGTCGATCGCCTGGATATCGAGGGTCTCGCCTTCAAGAGCTTCGTACCGCAGTTGTCGCTGCCCAAGGTCCTGCAGGATCACGATTACCGCACGATTGCGCGCGTCTCGATGCCGGTGCTGAACCCGACTTCGCACCTCAACAAGCATTTCGACGACTACAAGCTGATGGCCGATCACAACGATTTCGGCGGCATGGTCAAGGAAATCGACTTCTACGACGACGAGTCGCAGTTCCACTTCCTCAATCTCGGCGAAACCCACTATCCGTACATGCTCGACGGCGCGAGCCTGCCGCATGTGTCCGGTGTGCACGGCGTGTTCAAGCACATGGACGACAACCTGGGCGAATCGACGCAGGATCGTTTCTTCGACGATGAGCAGATGCGCTCGCTGCACCAGCAGCAGATCAAATGCGTCGAGCATGTCGACACCCTGCTCGACGAGCTGATTTCCAAGGCACCGGTCAACACCCACTTCATCATCACTGCCGATCATGGCGAGTGCTTTGGCGAAGGTGGATACTTTGGCCACGGTCCGATCGTTCACGAGAAAGTTCTGCAGGTGCCTTTCCTGGAAGGCAAAAAACGCTGACACACATTTCCACCAACGCGCCTTCCGGGGGGATAAGGCGCAGCGCACGGAGCGCAGCAACATGAAGCAGTTCGAAGTCATCGGCCTGGTGCCTGCACAGTGGAGTCACCCGGGCATCGCCACAGCGGTCAGCCGCAACGGTAGCACGGGCATACTCGACCTCGAGTTCTGCGTCGATTCCGAACGCGCCCAACAGAACTTCAACAGCCTGATCGCGGCAACCGAATCCGCGATCGGTCTGCGTTTCGGCATCGAACAGCTCGCGCTGGCCGAACAGCTCCTCGCATCCAGACCCGCGCGCGCCCTGACCCTGATCTGCTGCGGCAGCGCCGATCACGCGCTCAAGCTGCGCCGGCATTTCAGCGCCATTGAGGCGAACTGGCTCGCAGAAGTCACCACCCTTGAGGCCGCGCGCCAACTCGACGGCCGCTTCGACGCGCTCATCGCCCGCGGCCATGAAGGCGGTGGCTGGGTCGGGCAGGACAGCAGTTCGATCCTGCTGCAGAAGCTGATGCAGGCCCGCAGCGCACCGGCACCAGTGCGTACACCGATCCTCGTCCGTGGCGGCATCGGCATTCGTTCGGCAGTGGCCTGCCGCGCTGCGGGCGCAGCCGGTGTCGTGCTCGACGACGTATTGCTGCTGCTGTCCGAATCGGCGCTGCCGGCCAACCTGCAGAACGAACTCGCGCGCCTCAACGGTGCCGAGTGCAAACCGTACGGCGACTTGCTCGGCCAACCCTGTCGCGTCTACGCGCGCGCCGGCAGTGCCGCACTCGCTGCCGCAGAGAACGAGATTCGCCAGGCCGACGGCGGCGACCTGAGCATCGCCGACTGGGCACGGCAGTTCGGCGCACGCATCGGCTGGTCTGCCGATCAGCTGTTGCCGCTGGGTCAGGGCATCGGCCTCGCCGCCGGCTATCGCCAGCGCTACACCAGCACCGCGCGCCTGTTGCAGGCGCTGCGACGCGCGCTGCGTCAGCAGATCGCTCTCGCGATCGAGCACCAAGCTTTGGCCGAGAACAGCGCGCTCGCGCAATCGCATGGCACGCGCTACCCGCTCGCGCAGGGGCCGATGACGCGCGTATCGGACTCACCGGCGTTCGCTGCGGAAGTCGCTGCAGCCGGCGCGCTGCCGTTCCTTGCGCTCGCACTGATGCGCGGTCCGCAGGTGCGCGAGATGCTGCAGGACACGCAGAAGCGCATCGGCAACATGCCGTGGGGCATCGGCATGCTCGGCTTCATCCCCCAGGCGCTGCGCAACGAGCAGTGCGCGGAGATCCTCGCCTGCAGGCCGACATTTGCGCTGATCGCCGGCGGCCGTCCAGACCAGGCCGCCGAGTTCGAACGCGAAGGCATCCCAACCTATATCCACGCACCGGCGCCGGCGCTCCTCGCGCTGTATCTCGAACAGGGAGCGCGCCGCTTCGTGTTCGAAGGCCGCGAGTGCGGTGGCCATGTCGGTCCGATTGCGAGCTTCCCGCTGTGGGAGCAGATGATCGACGTGCTGCTCGCCCAGGTTCCGGTCGGCGACGAGAAGAAAATTCACGTGCTGTTTGCCGGCGGCGTCCACGACGCCACTTCGGCCGCGATGGTGGCGGCGATGACCGCACCGCTCGCCGCGCGCGGCATGAAAGTCGGCGCGCTGATGGGCACGGCCTATCTGTTCACGCGCGAGATCGTCAGCTCCGGTGCGATCGTTGCCGGCTTCCAGGATGTCGCGCTGAGCTGCACCCAGACGCTGAATCTCGAATCCGGCCCCGGCCATGCGTCGCGCTGCGTCGAAACCAAGTTCGCGCGCGATTTCTACGACACGCGGCGCCAGCTGATCCGCGACGGCCGCAGCGTCGAAGACATTCGCGACGCCCTCGAGGACCTCAATCTCGGTCGCCTGCGCATTGCCTCGAAAGGTCTTGATCGCGACGCGACCGGCAAGGTCGTCGTCGTCAGCGAAGCACGTCAACGCGACGACGGCATGTTCATGATCGGCCAGGTCGCTACCCTGCGCGATCAGGTCGTGTCGATTGCCGAGCTGCATGCCAACGTCTGTGATGGTGCCAACGCCGTGCTCGAAGCCTGCGCGGACGCCATCACGCCGGCGATCGCAGCCCAGCCTTCGGACATCGCGATCATCGGCATCGGCGTCACCCTGCCGCGCGCGAACACACCGGACGATTACTGGGAACTGATCCTCAAGCAGATCTCGGTGATCCGCGAAGCGCCGAAGCAGCGCTGGGACAGCGAGCTGATCTACGATGCCGATCCCAAGGCGCGCGACAAGGTGTACTCCAAGTGGGGTGGCTTCCTCGACGAGATCGCCTTCGATCCGCTCAAGTTCGGCATCCCGCCGAACTCGATGAAGGCGATCGACCCGCTGCAGCTGCTGACGCTGGAAACCGCCGCACGTACACTCGCTGACGCCGGCTATGCCGACGGCCAGTTCGATCGTGAACGTGCCTCGGTGATTCTCGGCGCGGGCGGCGGTGCCGGCGATCTCGGCCAGCAGTACGCAATGCGCGCCGAACTGCCGCGCTTTGTCGAGAATCTTTCACCCGAGGTCTGGGACCGCCTTCCCGAGTGGACTGAAGAGTCCTTCGCCGGCACCTTGCTCAATGTCGCCGCCGGTCGCGTGGCGAATCGTCTCGATTTCGGCGGCGTGAACTTCGTCGTCGATGCGGCTTGCGGCTCCTCGCTCGCCGCGATCAGCCTCGCCATCAACGAACTCGAAACCGGCCGCAGCAATTTCGTGCTCGCCGGCGGCTTCGACACGACGCAATCGGCTTACGCCTTCACTGCGTTTGCCAAGACCCAGGCGCTGTCGATCAGCGGCAAGCCGCGCACCTTCGATCAGGACGCCGACGGCATCGCGATCTCCGAAGGCGTGGCAATGGTTGCACTCAAACGGCTCAAAGACGCAGAACGCGATGGCGACCGCATCTATGCGGTCATCAAGGCCACCGCCGGTTCCAGCGACGGCAAGGCACTGGGTCTGACCGCGCCGCGCGTTGAAGGTCAGGTCCGCGCATTGAATCGCGCCTACGCCAAGGCCGGCTTCTCGCCCGCAACGCTGGATCTCGTTGAAGCGCATGGCACCGGCACGCCGGTTGGCGATCGCACCGAGGCGCAGACCGTTGCGCGCGCGCTGCTGGAAAGCGGCGCAGCACCTCGCAGCGCGGCGATCGGTTCGGTCAAGACCCTGCTCGGGCACACCAAGGCTGCGGCCGGTGCGGCGGGTCTGATCAAGGTTGCACTCGCACTGCATCATCGCGTGCTGCCCGGCCATGCCGGTGTCGAAAAGCCGATCGATGTGATCAGCGATCCGAATGCACCGATCTATCTGCTGAAAGACCCGCGGCCCTGGCTGGCGCCGAAGGATCATCCGCGCCGCGGTGCGGCCTCCGCCTTCGGCTTCGGCGGAACGAATTTCCACGCGGTACTCGAGGAGTACCGTGGACAGCGCGCAACGCCGGGTGCCCGCCGCTGGCCTAGCGAGCTGTTCGTATTCCGCGGGGCCGATACCGAATCGCTGTGCGTATCGCTGCAACGCAAGATCGATGCGCTCGCGAGCAATAGTCCGTTGCAGGCCGGCGAACTCGCGCAGGCCCTCGCGCGCGACGCCGATCAGAAGCGCGGCTCGCCTGTCGCGGTGGCCATCGTCGCTGCCGATCTCGCGGCGCTGAAGAAAGATCTGGCAACCGCAATCGAACACCTGAGTGGCACACAGAACGCAGCGCGCCCATTGCCGCCACATATCCGCATCAATCGTGCGTTGCCGGCCACAGCACCGACCGTCGCCTTCCTGTTCCCGGGCCAGGGGGCGCAACACGTCAACATGGGCCGTGAGGCAGCGCTGTATCTCGAAGAGGTGCGCAGCGCACTGGAGTTCGCCGAACACACCCTCGCCGACCAGCTGCCGGAACGCCTGAGTGTGCGGATGTATCCGCCAGCCGCCTTCGATGCACAGACCGAACAGCAGCAGGCGCTGGCGATCACCGACACGCGCTACGCGCAGCCGGCAATTGGCGCACTGTCGCTCGGTTACCTGCGCTTTGCCGAGCGCATCGGCCTGAGCGCGGTTGCAACGGCAGGCCACAGCTACGGTGAGTACACCGCGCTGCTCGCTGCCGGTGTGCTTGAACCGGCGGATTTCATGCGCCTGTCGGCCGAACGGGGTCGCGCGATGGCGCACGCCGCGGCGGTGTCCGTGCCAGGGGGCATGGTTGCGGTGCAGGCCGGGCGCGACGAGGTGCTCAAGCACATTGCCGATCTCGACGGCGTCTGTGTTGCCAATCACAACGCGCCGCAGCAGAGCGTGATCTCCGGGCCGAAGGCGGCACTGGCACGCGCAACCGAACGTCTTGAAGCGGCCGGGCTGCGCGCGGTGGCGTTGCCGGTTTCCGGCGCCTTCCATACCGAACTCGTTGCGCCGGCGAAAGTCGCACTGTCCAGCGCGATCCATGCGACTCGCTTCAATTCACCGAAGCTCGCGGTCTACTCGAACACCAGTGGGCAGCCTTATCCGCAGGAACCGGCTGCGATGCAGCAGCAGCTCGACCAGCACCTGCTGTCCAGCGTCGAATTCGTCAGTGAAATCGAAGCGATGCACGCCGCCGGCGTCCGCGTCTTCGTCGAACTCGGACCGCGCGGCATCTGCGCCGGACTTGCCCGGCAGATTCTCACCGGTCGCGATGCGCTGGCAATCTCCCTCGACACCGGCGCGCAGGGCCTGCGCGGCCTGCAACTCGGTCTTGCCGAACTGTTCGTCGCCGGCGTCAGCTTCGATGTTGCAGCGCTGTACGCGCAACGCGATCTGCCGCTGCTTGACCTCGCCCAACTGCGCGAACGCGCTGCCGTGCCGGTCCTGGCGAAGCATGTCTGGATGCTCAGTGGCGGTTGTGCACGCCCGCAGCATGAGCCCGAGCAGCGCACCGGCAAGCTGCCTGCACTGACGGCTGCGACCGCCGCATCGGCGCGTGCCGACATCGAAGCGAAGCTGGAGGCGACGATCCGTGCCCGCCTGCCCGCCAGCGTGTCAACGCCAACGAGCGGTGTCGCAACGGGTGCGCTCAGCAACGAAGCCCTGATTGCGTACCAGCAGACCATGCGCCAGTTCCTCGACCTGCAGGAACGCGTGGTGGCGCAGTACCTTGCGCCGGGAACCGTCTTGCCGGGCTTGCCGATGCCGGCTTCCGTTCCGCCGCCTGTTGCAACAGGCGCTCCGGTTGCCATGCCCGCAACGCCGATCGCGGCGCCCGCGGTCACGCCTCACGCCTCACCCCTCACGCCTCACAGCAGCGTGGACTTCCAGTCCACCCTGCTCGGCATCGTCGCCGACCGCACCGGCTATCCGACCGACATGCTCGGGCTTGATGCTGATCTCGAGGCCGATCTGGGCATCGACTCGATCAAGCGCGTCGAGATCATCGGCGCGCTGCGCAAGGCCGTACCGGATGCCATTGCGGCGGCGATCCAGCAGAACATGGAGCGCTATACCAAGGCCAGGAGCCTGAATGCGATCCTGTCCGCGCTGAATGCACTCGCACCGCAGGCAAGCGCAGCGCCTGCAGACACGCCTCACCCCTCACCCCTCACCCCTCACAGCAGCGTGGACTTCCAGTCCACGCTGCTCGGCATCGTCGCCGACCGCACCGGCTATCCAACCGACATGCTCGGGCTCGATGCCGATCTCGAAGCCGACCTCGGCATCGACTCGATCAAGCGCGTCGAGATCATCGGCGCGCTGCGCAAGGCCGTGCCGGAAACCATTGCATCTGCGATCCAGCAGAACATGGAGCGCTATACCAAGGCCAGGAGCCTGAATGCGATCC
>CAZDPA010000004.1:32241-58614 GCA_964507195.1 uncultured Salinisphaerales bacterium
TGTCCGCGCTGAATGCACTCGCACCGCAGGCAAGCGCAGCGCCCGCAGTCACGCCTCACCCCTCACCCCTCACGCCTCACAGCGCCAGCACAACCCCGCGCTACGTCATCAAGTCACGTCCGGCGCCGCTGGCAACGCAGACCGTCGCGCTGTCCGGCCTGGCCGTGTTGCTCGGCGAAGACGATGCGATCTCCGCCGCCCTCGTCCAGCAGCTGCGCGATCGCGGTCTGCAGCCGGTACTCGTCAGCAGCGCAGACACGGCTGCGTTGCGCACCCAGATCGAACAGGCTCGCGCCCAGCACGGCCCGGTCAAGGCGCTGCTCAATCTGTACGGCCTGCTCATGCAGCCAACGGCCGATCTCAAGGCCTGGCAACAGGCCTGGCGGCGCGATCTGCTCGGCCTGTTCCATGGCATCCAGGTTGCGCTCGCGGATCTGCCCACCGCGCGCGTGATCGCGGCGAGCCGCAATGGCGGTACCTTCGGTCGCGACGCGATCGGTGAAGGTCTGCCGATCTCCGGTGGCGCCAACGGCATCCTCAATTGCCTGCGCATCGAAGTGCCGGGTTGCGTAGCGCGCGCCGTCGATTTCGATGGTCACACCGACGAGCAGGTCGTCGCGCTGCTGGTCGAAGAATTGTTCGCGGATGATGCCGAAACCGAGGCCGGTTACATCGGCAGCGAACGCTACGGCGCAGCCACGCTGGAACAGGCCCTTGCTGTCAGCCCCTTCAGCTCGCACCTGACGCCGGAAGACGACTGGGTGCTGCTCGCCACCGGCGGCGCACGCGGCATCACCGCGCAGATCATCGAACGCATGGTCAAGCCGGGCATGCGCCTGGTGCTGCTCGGTCGCACCGCCGAGTCGGGCGCCGAGGATGCCGCGACGAGCAAGCACACCAGCAAGGACGCCCTGCGCAAGGGCTTGCTCGCGGTTTATCAGGCACGCGGCGAACGCCCGCGCCCGGTGGATATTGATCGCGAGGTCAACCGCATCCTGATTGATCGCGAACTGCGCGAGAACCTGCAACGCCTGCGCGACGCCGGCGCGATCGTCGACTACCGCGCCTGCGATGTGCGCGATGAAGTGGCCTTCGGATCGCTGATCGATGATGTCTACAGCACGCATGGCCGCATCGATGCCGTCATCCACGGCGCCGGCGTCATCGAAGACAAGCTGCTCGCCGACAAGACGGCGGATTCCTTCGAGCGCGTCGTCGGCACCAAGCTCGATCCGGCTTTTGTGCTGATGCAGAAACTCAAGCCGGATGCGCTGAAGCTGATCGCGTTCTTCACCTCGGTCGCCGGTCGCTACGGCAATCGCGGCCAGAGCGATTACGCCGCCGCCAACGAAACCCTCAATCGCATTGCCTGGGATCTGCACCGCCGCTGGACGCAGACGCGCGTGATGGCGGTGAACTGGGGCCCGTGGGATGGCGGCATGGCCAGTGAAGGCATCAAGCGCCAGCTCCGCGAACGCGGCATGGAGCCGATCCCGGTACCGTCCGGTTGCCAGTTCTTCCTCGATGAACTCGCCAACGGCCCGCGTCACGATGTCGAACTCGTCGCCGGCCAGGGGCCGTGGGGCGATCTCGCCGGGCAGGCGCCGCAGGCAGCGACCACTACACCCGCTGGCAACCCGCGTTACGCCTTCGCCCGCAAGCCGGTACGTATCGGCGTCGGCGGTGCAGTGACGCTCGATCACAAGCTGAACATTGCCGAAGACCCCTGGCTGCGCGATCACGTGATCGACGGGCAGCCGGTCGTTCCGCTCGCCATTGCGCTCGAAAAGATGGCGCAGTTCGTCGCCAGTGGCTGGCCGGAATGGACCGTCGCGGAAATTCGTGACGTGCGTGCGCATGCACCGCTGGTCGTCGATCCGGAAACCGGCGTCGACATCCAGCTGCGCGCCAAGGCAGCGACGCATTCCGAACCGGGCAGTCAGTGCATCACCGTGCAGCTGGGTACCGCGAATCGCGCAGACGAACCGTGGTTCCGCGCCACCGTCGTATTGATGCAGCGCCTGCCGCAGAGCGTTGCCGCGCAGCTGGCCGGGCTCACCGAGCTCGATCCGATGACTGCTGCAGAGGCTTATTCCCTGCATCTGTGCCGCGGTCAGCGTCTGCGTGCAGTCGCCGGTATCGGCGCGCTGGCGGCTAACGGCGCAGTCTCCAGTGTGAGCGCGTCGACACCGGACGCCTTTGTCGGCGACGGCTTTGCGGCCTGGCTGTTCGATCCTGCGCTGCTCGACGCACAGTCGCAGGTCGCGTTCGTCTGGGCGCAGCGTCATCAGGGCAAGGGCGTGATGCCGCTGCGCATCGGTCGTCTGCGTCGCTTTGGCGCGCAGGCGGTCAGCGGCACGCTCAAGCTCGTGCAGCATTTCGTGCAAGGCGACAACGAGCAGCTGATTGCGGTCGCCGAATTCGTCGATGCCAGCGGCGCGGTCCGCTACGTCATCGAAGACGCCGAGAGCACGATCAACGCGTCGCTCAACCGCCTTGCGCCGAGTTCGCCGGACTACGTCAAGCCGTCTGCGAACCCGGCTGCCGGCAGGCAACGCTGAAGCCGGCGTCGTCCGTGAGCCAGCCACTCGACATTGCAATCGTCGGGCTCGCCGGGGTCTATCCCGGCGCGCGTGACGCGCGCGCGTTCTGGCAGAACATCTGCGCCAAAGTCGACGCGATCACTGACGCCCCGGCCGACTGGGTCGGGCCGTACTTCGAGGCGGACACACACGCCGACGATCGCATCTACACGACCAAGGGCGGCTTCCTCCACGAGCTGGCGCATGTCGATCCGATGGAAGTCGGCATCATGCCCAGCGTCGCGACCGGCAGCGATCCGGATCACCTGCTGGCACTGAAGATGGCGCGCGACGCGCTGGCCGACGCGGGGTACATGGTTGGCGGGGGGGCCTCTGCCGGCGGACGCGCCTTCGACGGCCATCGCGCCGGCGTCGTCATCGCCCGCGGCACCTACGGCAATCGCGGCCTCGCGAGCATGCTGTCTCGCGGGTTCTTCATGGATCAGATGATGGACGTGGTCCGCGGCCTGCGCCCGGATTTCACGGACGCCGACATCCGCGCACTGCAGACGGACCTCAAGCAGCAGTTGCCGCCCTACGGCAGCGACTTCGTCGGTGTGCTGACGCCGAACGTCATCGCCGGCCTGATCGCCAACCGGCTCGATCTGATGGGGCCGAGCTACATCGTCGATGCGGCCTGCGCGTCGTCGCTGATCGCGCTCGACCAGGCCGTGCAGGAACTGGTCAGCGGCCGCTGCGACCTGATGCTTGTCGGCGGCACGCAGGCGCAGACCCCGCCGCAGCTGTTCATTCAGTTCTGCCAGATCCAGGCGCTGTCGCGCGACCGGCTGCGGCCATTCCAGAAAGGCGCGGACGGCACGCTGATCGGCGAAGGCAGCGGCATCCTGGTACTCAAGCGGCTCGCCGATGCGGAACGCGACGGCGACCGCATCTATGCCGTCATCAAGGGTATCGGCACCGCGTCGGACGGCAAGGCCAAGGGCCTGCTCGCGCCGCGCCTCGAAGGCGAAGTGCTGGCGCTCAACCGTGCCTACGAAAGCAGCGGCATCGATCCGCGTACGGTCGGTCTGATTGAAGCGCACGGCACCGGAACGGTCATCGGCGACAAGACCGAGATCGAGGCGCTCAATGCCGTGTTCGGCGGCCGCGGCAACGGCCCGCACATCGCGATCTCGGCAGTGAAGTCGATGATCGGCCACTGCCTGCCGGCGACCGGCACGGCGTCGATGATCAAGACCGCGCTGGCACTGCATCACAAGGTCTTGCCGCCGATGCTCTGCGACGAGCCGGATCCGGCGCTGCATCTGGAACAGACGCCGTTCTACATCAACAACCAAACGCGACCATGGGTCCATGGCGGCGTTGACGGTGGCGGCACGCCGCGCCGCGCCGGCGTCAATGCCTTCGGCTTTGGCGGCATCAATGCGCACGTCGTGCTCGAAGAGTACGTACCAAGTGCAAGTCGCGTCCCGATGCAGGTCGCCGCGCCACTGAACACGCCGCAGACCGAAGAAGTATTCATGCTCGCCGCCGAGTCGCAGGCGGTGCTGGTTGAACGCATCCGTGCTGCGATGACGCTGCTCGAAGGTGCGCAGCCGCTGACGCTTGCCGAATGCGCTGCGGCGGCATCCGCGTACTGCGAAGGCACGCATCGCCTCGCGATCAGCGCGGACAGCAGTGCCGCCCTGTGCAAGAAGCTGCGCAGCGCACTCGACAGGCTGGCGACGAACAATGCCGCGGCGTTCAGGACGCGCAACGGCATCCAGTACGCCCACGCCGCGCTGAGCGGCAAGGTCTGCCTGCTGTTCCCCGGCGAAGGCTCGCAGTATCCGGACATGCTCAGCGACATCTGCCTGCGCTTTCCGCAGGTGCGCGAAGCTTTCGATCGCATGCAGGCCGGCGCCCAGCGCCGCGGCGCACAGTCTCCTGCGGCAATCCTGTTCCCCGCGCCGACCGGACTCGATGGCGCGCAACAGGCCGCGAACGAGCAGGCACTGCATGCGATGGATCTCGGCGCCGAGTCCGTCTTCACCGCAAGCCTCGCGCTGCAGGCGCTGTATGACGATCTCGGCCTGCAGTTCGATGCGATGCTCGGTCACTCGACCGGCGAGAACACCGCGTTGACGACCAGCGGCCTGCGCCGCTATGCCTCGCGCGAAGAACTCGATACCGCGGTGCAGGCAGTTCACGGCATCTATCAGCGACTCGAGGCCAGCCAGCAGATTGTCCACGGTACGCTGCTGTCGATCGGCGGCCTCGATGCAGCGGGACGCGCAAAGTTGCTGGCCGATGCCGATGGCATGCAATTGGCGATGGACAACTGCCCGAACCAGCTTGTGCTGTTCGGAACAAAGGAAGCCGCCGAGCGTCTGCGCGCGCAATGCGCCGCAGACGGTGCGATCTGCCAGGCCCTGCCGTTTGGCCGCGCCTATCACACGCCGCTGTTCAAGCCGCTCGCCGACGCCTTCCGCGACTATTTCCGCGCGCTGGATTTCGGCCCAGGCCGGACCGCGCTGTACAGCGCGTGCAGCGCCGCACCGTTCCCGACCGAGCCGGATGCAATCCGCGAGCTCGCGGCGCAGCAGTGGGAAAACCCGGTGCGCTTCACAGAAACGATCGAGCGACTGTATGCCGATGGCTATCGCGTATTTCTCGAAGTCGGCCCTGGCGGCAATCTGAGTTCCTTCGTCACCGACACCCTGCGCGACAAGGCCGATGTGATTTCAATTGCCAGCGACAACCGCCGTCGCGGCAGTCTCGCCCAGCTCAACACGGCGCTCGCGCAACTGTTCGTTGCGGGCGTTCGCTTCGATCCACGCCGTCTCTACGCGCATCGCGACATCGCCGCATTCGATCTGCTCGCTGCGCCGCGCGCGGCGAAGAAGCTCGCACCGAAGACGTCCCTGCAGATGCCGCTGGTGAAGTTGCCAGAGCATTGGAAGCGTCCGCTGCCCGACTCCCCTCGCCCGCTTGCGGGAGAGGGGCTGGGGGAGAGGGCGGCGTCAGCCGGGAACTCCACGCCTGCGGCGTGGCCCTCTCCCACCCCTCCGGGGCACCCTCTCCCGCTAGCGGGAGAGGGAAACAGCGATATGCGCCTTGCTGTGCTGCAAAGTCATTTCACGCTGATGCAGGCCTTCCTCGACAGTCAGGCCCGCGTGCTCGGCCTGGCGACAGGTCATGCACCAGCCGCCGCGCCAGCGAGCACTGCAGTGCCGGCGATTGCCGGCAACCCACTCGATGCCGGGTTCCCGCTGCTCGGTCCCGCACTCGAACGCAGCGACACTCGCGAAGTCTGCGAGCGCCGCTACGATCTGCAGACCGATCGCTTCCTGCGCGATCACTGCGTCGGCGGTACGCCGAGCCTGCGCGATCCTTCGCTGCTGGCGATTCCGGTCATCCCGTTCACGTTCAGCCTGGAAATCTGCGCCGAAGCCGCCGCACGCCTGGTCGGCAATCCGGCGCTCAAGGTCACGGCGATCGAACAGGCACGCGGTTCGCGCTGGCTCGCCCTCGACGAAGGCGAGTTGCAGCTGCGCATCGTGGCCGAGCGCGTCAATGCACAGGCCAACGAAACGGCTCGCGTGCACGTGCGCCTGTTCCTGCTCGGCCAGGGTGGCCCGGCGATGGGTCTGGTCGTGTTCGAGGCGCAGGTCGCTCTGGCCGCTGCCTATCCAGCCGCGCCCGCCGCATTGAATGCGCCGGCTGCCGGAAAACCGGCGGTATTCAATCGTGACGATGCGCTGTATGCGCGCGGCATGTTCCACGGCCCCGGCCTGCAGGGTGCGCAGAAACTGCTCGGCTGGAGTGCGCAGCACATCGACGCCGAACTGCGCATCCTGACTACGCAGGACTATTTCAGTTTCACCCAGAGCCCGCGCCTGCAGATCGACGCGACGCTCGCCGACGTGCTCGGCCAGACCTTCTACTACTGGCTGCAGGAACAGCACGGCGGCCAGATCAACTGCTTCCCGTTCGGCATCTCGCGCATCGACCTGTACGCGCCGCCGCAGCCGGCTGGCACCACTGTTCTGAGCCGCGCGCTGGCAAGTCTGCCCGCAGCGGATCGGCTCGCCGGTGACGTCGAGGCGACGACCCCCGAGGGCCGCGTGCTGATGCGCGCGACGAACTGGGAAGACCGCACGTTTGATGTCGCGGATCGCTACTACCGTTTCCGTCTGTCGCCGCCGCAGGGTTTCCTCGGCGAAGTCTGGATGGATGGCCTGCTGCCGCCGGGCCTGCATGCGCGCCGCGTCGCACCGTTCGACAACGAGCTGCTGTCGCAGGGCGGCGGTATCTGGGGCCGCGGACTCGCGCACATGGTGCTGAGCCGCAGCGAGCGCGCGCAGTGGTATGCGCTGCCGGCAAGCGGCCCACGCCGCGAAGAATGGTTGATGGGCCGCATCGCCGCGAAGGAAGCCGCGCGCGACTGGGTACGCACGCGCCTGCAGCTGGAACTCGCCTCGGCCGATATCGAAGTCACCAACGATGCGCGCGGCCGGCCGCTGTTGCGGATTGCGGCACTGAATCAGGTGCAGGTGCCCGAGGTGTCGATCTCGCACAGCCGTGGCTGGGCCGCCGCGGTCGTCGCCGATCCCGGCCTTGCTGTCGGCCTCGACTATCAGCCGCTGCAGCAGCTGCGCGCCGACGATCTGATTCGCGGTGCGTTCAGCGACGCCGAGCAACACTGGTTCACCGCATTCGATGCTGACGACCGCGGCCTCGCCGCCGCTGCACTGTGGTCGGCCAAGGAAGCGGCGTCGAAAGCCGCCGGCAGCGGACTTGAAGGTCGTCCGCAGGACTGGGCCGTCACCGCCTGTCAGCTCGATCCGCGTGCTGTCGCCTTCGGTTCGGCACGCGTCAGTCACGGCGGGCAGCTATACGATGTGGCGCTGCAGTTCGTCGAACCCGCTGCGGTCAGCGCGCTGTGCGTTGTTGCGGCGCATGCTGGTGGTCAACGCCTGTCCGTTTCATAGTTTCAGCTTCACAACACAGCGGCACACTACCAATCCCCCCCGATTGTCTCTTTGAATTTTTAAATGTCCGACACTCCCCGCAAGACCCTGTTCATCGGCCTCGACGGCTGTACTTTCACCGTGCTCGATCAGATGACGCGCGATCTGCCCGGCGAAGGCGTGACGATGCCGTTCATGAAATCGCTCGTCGAACGCGGCGTGCGTGCCAAGCTGCGCTCGACGCCGAATCCGCTGACGCCACCAGCCTGGTGCTCGATCATGACCGGGCGCAATCCCGGCGAACACGGCGTGTTCGACTTCATCCGCGCCGAGGATCGCGGTGGCGAGGTGTACTGGACGCTGTACGACGCGCGCGACATCGACTGTGAGACGATCTGGTCGATCTGCTCGCGCAAGAGCAAGAGCGTCGCCGCGCTGAACTTCCCGCTGACCGCACCGGCCGCCGAAGACCTCAGGGGTTCGATCGTGCCCGGCTTCATTCCGGCCAAGCACCTGCGCCGCAACACGCATCCGCGCGAACTGTTCGAGCGCATCAAGACGCAGATTCCGGGCTTCGATCCCAAGGAACTGGCCTGGGATTTCGACAAGGAAAAGCAGGCGATGGAATCCCTGTCCGCGGACGAGACCGCGAAGTGGGTGCGCTATCACCTGCCACGCGAGGAACAGTGGTTCCGCGTCGCCGAGTTCATCCTCAAGAACGATCAGCCGGACCTGATGGCGGTGATGTTCGACGGCACCGACAAGACCCAGCACCAGGCCTGGCAGGGGCTGGACCAGGCGCTGCTGCCGACGAATCCGCAGGGCCACGACAAGGAAATGCGCGAGGTCTGCATCGAGTACTTCCGCAACCTCGACGGTTACATCGAGAAGCTGGTGAAACTCGCGGGTCCCGACACCCAGGTGTTCTTCGCCTCCGATCACGGCTTCACCGCATCGACCTACGTGCTGCGCATCAACGCCTATCTCGAAGAGAAAGGCTATCTGGCCTGGGCGAGCAGCGACGGCACCGACATGGCAATCCGCCGTGAAGCGGCAGACTTCGCGAATCTCGACTGGAGCAAGACCACCGCGTATTGCCGCACGCCGTCGAGCAACGGCATTCACATCCGCGTCGCCGAGAAGCCGGGTGATCCGGGCATCAAGCCGGAAGACTACATCGCGTTCCGCGACAAGCTGATCGAAGACCTGCTCGCACTGCGCCATCCGGTCAGCGGCGAGCAGATCATCGTCGACGTGCTCAAGCGCGAGGAGTGGTTCCCGGGCAAGCACATGCAGCGCGCCTGCGACCTGACGCTGGTGCTGTCCGACAACGGCTTCGTGTCGATCAAGAACTACAAGCCTTGCGTTGCGGATCGCCCGCACGCTGCCGGCACGCATCATCCGGACGGCATCTTCATTGCGGTTGGCCCCGGCATTCCGGCGGCAGGCATGGTTGGCCTGCGCCAGATCGTCGACGTTGCGCCGACGCTGCTGCATAGCGTCGGCCTGCCGGTGCCGGTCGACTTCGAAGGCCAGGTGCCCGAACCCTTCTTCAGCGCCGACTGGCTCGCCGCCAATCCGGTCAAGAAAGGTGCACGCACCAAGGCGCCGCAGCGCCGCGAGCTGGAAACCGAGATGGACGCCGGCGAGCAGAAGCAGATCATTGAGCAGCTGCAGATGCTGGGGTACATGGAATAGACGTGACGGTTCAGGGGC
Organism: uncultured Salinisphaerales bacterium; assembly: GCA_964507195.1. Taxonomy (GTDB): domain Bacteria; phylum Pseudomonadota; class Gammaproteobacteria; order Nevskiales; family Nevskiaceae; genus Solimonas. The sequence continues at coordinate 41,453 of CAZDPA010000004.1, forward strand.
CTCTAAACAGCTCCCGTTCGGGTCGAGTGCCGCGCGAAACGCGCGGCCCATCCATTGCCGGGGCGAGACCCCGGCGCGGCGGCGGGGGCCTCTCGATACACCTTGCGCTACGCGCAAGGCATTCGAGGCGAACGGAATTTGGTAGGAGCTGCGTAACGCTCATAGGCCTGATCGGATGACGCGCATCGAAGGTCTCGACGCGCGCCAGCTCGAAAGCGAGTACGGCCTGTGCATGATCGAGGGCGGCAGTCTTGCCGGCCATCTGATCTACGAACGTCCGGCCTTCGTGTTCGATCCGCGGCGCCTGAAGAACGTCACGCTCGGCGCGTTCAGCTACATCAACGGCCTCTACACCTCCAGCCTCTACGAGTGCCGCATCGGGCGCTACTGCTCGATTGCGGAGGCGGTCGTCATCGGCCCGCCCGAGCATCCGGTCGATCACTTCAGCACCCACCCGTTCGCGTTCACGCGGCCGGATCACCTGCCGCCGTTCTATCGCTCGGTCGAGTTCACCCGGCTTGCACCGGACGCCAGCGCGCCAGACAGCACGTACACCCATCCACCACAGACCGTGATCGGACACGATGTCTGGATCGGCAGCGGTGCGTTCATCAAGGCCGGCGTGAGAATCGGCAACGGCGCAATCGTCGCCGCGCATGCGGTCGTCACCCATGACGTGCCGCCGTACGCGATTGTCGCCGGCGTGCCCGCCAAAGTGCTGCGCCTGCGCTTCACCGAAGCCATCGTCGAGCGCATGCAGGCGCTGGCCTGGTGGCGCTACGACCTCGCGCCGCACAAGACCAGACTCGATTTCACGCAGCCCGAGGCGGCCCTCGCCACGCTGGAAGACGCCCTGGTGGGCAATCGGCTGTCATTGCTGTCGCCAGATGCTTACTTGGTGACGCGGGATTTCCGACAGGGCAGCTTCAGCATAGAGCCGTACGCTATCAGCCTGGACTGAACGCGCATTCCCCCCGATGGCGGCTCTGACAGGGCTCACCGCCCGAGCTTTGATTGATCATGGTTTGAAGGTTCTTGAAGGCCGCACAATCGACGGCCAGCTCTGCTATGAACGCCCGGTTTTCGTCATGGACCCGCGGCGGATCAAGAACTGCGCACTCGGCGCCTACAGCTACATCAACGGCTACGGCAGTGCGAGCCTGTACTCGACCGACGTCGGCCGCTACTGCTCGATTGCGGAATCGGCGGTGATCGGCGCACCCGAGCACCCGACCGACTGGCTGTCGACCCATCCTTTCGCGTTCACACGGCCGGCGCACATGCCCAAGTTCTACGAAAGCACGGATTTCCAGCGCCTGGCGCCGGAGGCCGACAGCGACGGGCCGCAGTTCGAGATTCCGGACAAGACCCGCATCGGCCACGACGTCTGGATCGGCACCGGGGCGCAGATCCGGCGCGGTGTGACGATCGGCAACGGCGCGGTCATCGCTGCCCACGCCATGGTGACCCACGACGTGCCGCCCTATGCCGTCGTCGTCGGCCAGCCGGCGCGCGTCACCCGCCTGCGCTTTGACGACGCCATCGTCGAAAGGCTGATCAAACTGGAGTGGTGGCGGTATGATCTGGCCCCACACAAGCACGCGCTGGATTTTTCCCGCATTGAAGCCGCGCTGGACAGCCTCGACGAATTGCTCGCCGCGGGTGAACTGCAGGCCCTGAGACCGGACAGCTTTCGCGTGCTCCGGCAGGAACAGGGGTTCGACATCGAACCGCTGCCTGCACCGCTCTACTTCAACGACACCGATGACTGCCGCAACCGAAATCCAGAAAAAACTGATCGCCCTGCTCGAGGACTTCACCCAGGACTGGGACAGCGGCTTTGAAGGTCCGATGACGGCGGAGACCAGGCTGCTTGCCGATCTCGGCTTCGAGTCGATCGACATCATCCAGCTGGTCGTCGCGATCCAGGAAGAAGTCATCCGCCGCAAGCTGTCATTCGATGCATTGCTGATGAAGGACGGGCGGTATGTTGACGATCTGTCGGTGGGGCAGATCGCAAATTACATCGCGGCGCATACGGCTTAGAGCGCGAACTCAGCAAAGTCGGAGTCGTAGCCCGGTTCCGCATCGCGGAGCCGGGGCTTCCCGGCTTCGCTTGCAGCGAAACCGGGCTACTCGGGTCCGGAGCCAAACCTGGCGCTACACCATCACTCAGCCTTGCGCGCCACCACCAGCACATAGTCCTCGCCGGCATCGATCACCGCCTGCAGCTTGTCGGCGTGTTGCATGACCTTGTCGCCGTTCACCGTCGTCGGTCGCTGCGCGTACTCGCGGCAGGCCGGCACGAAGCGCGCGAGCGCCAGCGGCAGGATCGATTCGATGCGGATCTCGGTAAACCCCGACTCGCGCAGATAACCGGCATACACGTCGGCGTCGTAGGCGTTCTTTTCGTTGTACATGTCGATGTCGGCCGCCAGTTCATTCTCGGCGGCGACATAGCGCGCGATATCCGTGCCGCGCTTCGGAATCAGATCGGTCATGACCAGCGTGCCGCCCGGCCGCAGCACGCGCCCGGCCTCGCGCAGGAAGTCGCGGCGTGTGTCGAAGTGAAACGCGCATTCGACCGCGATCAGCTTGTCGAAGCTCGCGTCGGCGAAATCGAGATTCGTCGCGTCACCGAGGCGCAGGTCTATCGTCTGCGACAGCCCGCACTGTTCGACATACTCGCGGCCGTGCTCGATGCGCGTCGGCGTGATGTCGATGCCAATGATCTTTTTCGGCCCGAAGCAGCTCGCGTAGCGCACCGCGCAGGCGCCGTAACCACAGCCGACTTCCAGAACCTCATCCTGCGGCCCCAGGCCTGCGGCTCCAGCGACGAGCCCGGCCATCGCCTCGGCGGCGTCGGCCATCGACAGCCCCGGCCGTGTCCAGTAGCCGTAATTTGCATACGGCCGGTCGAAGGCATCCCTGCGCTGCGTGTGGCGGCGCGTGTAGTATTTGACGATGCCTTCTGTGTGCTCCGACGTCATTACTCCTGACTCCTCAAGGGCAGCCATCCTGGCCGCCGAAAATAAAGATAAACCGATGCAGACGGCGGCTTCAGCGCGCCTTGCGCGCTACGACCAGCACGTAATCCTCGCCGAGCGCGACCATCTCGCGCAGGCGGGCGGCCGAGCGGCGCCAGACCGCGCCGGTGTCGTCGCTGCGCGCGGCACCCATCGCATCGAGCGTCGCCGCAAACTGCAGGCGCGTCCATTCGACGATCGACTCGACGCGCACCGCCTCGAAGCCGACTTCGCGCAGGATCGCGGCGTAGGCATCCGCGTCGTAGGCATTGTCGATGTTGTCGAGACAGACGCCGCTGTTGAGCGTCTTCTCGCCGCGCATATAGCTCGCCGGATCGACACCGCGACGCGGAATCATGTCGGTCAGCGCCAGGGTGCCGCCGGGCTTGAGCACGCGCGCGGCTTCGCGCAGAAAGTCCTTGCGCGTATCGAAATGAAACGCGCATTCGACCGACACGAGCTTGTCGAAGCTGGCGTCGGCGAAGCTCATCGCGGTCGCGCTGTCGATGCGCAGGTCGATGACGTCGGACAGGCCGTGGCCGGCGACGTATTTCTTGCCCTCTTCGATGCGCACCGGCGTGATGTCGATGCCGATGATCGAAGCCGGCTGGCAGCGCTTGGCATAGATCACCGCGCCCGCACCGTAGCCGGCACCGACGTCGAGCACATGGTCGCCGGGACGCAGACCAGCGGCAGTCGCGACGACTTCGGTCAGCGCTTCGGCGGCCTGCTCCAGCGTCATGCCGGGTCGGGTCCAGTAGCCGTAGTTGGCGAACGGCTGGTCGCCAAACAAGCCGTCGCGGCCCGTATGGCGCCGCGTGTAGTGAGTCACGACATCCTGACTGTGTGCAGACAACGTCACTTCGTTCTCCAAAATTCTGGTGACCTCGCATGAGCGGGCGTCCGAAACTGGCCACGCAGCAGATGGGCGAAGGGCCGGACGTGGTGCTGATCCACGGCCTCGGCACCAATCGCGCGTTCTGGTATGCCACCGCAGTGGCGCTGCAGGACCGCTACCGGGTCACCCTGTTCGATCTGCGCGGCCACGGCTACAGCGAGCGTCCGCCCAACGGCTACCGGCCGCTGGATTTTGCCGAGGATACACTGCAGGTGATGGACTCGCTCGGCGTCGCCAGGGCCGCCCTGATCGGCCACAGCTACGGCGGCAGCGCGGCGCTCGAAGCGGCCGGCATGGCGCCCGACCGCGTCAGCCATCTGGGGCTGATCGATGCGCGGATTCCGCGCCTGCAGCCGCTGATGCGCTTACACGACACACCCAGAATCACCGACATCGAACGCGAGGTCGCCGCGACCCATCCGGCCGACTGGGCCACCCTGCCGCAGGTCGGCTACCTGTTCCTCGAAGCCGCGGCGCGCATGCGCCTGGCCGGAAAGCTGCCGGAGGCCAAGGATGACTTCACGCCGTTCGGCGAGGGCCGCGGCGCGGCACGCGCGGCCAAGGCCTGGCTCGACCTGCTCGACCTCACGACGGCGCGCGATGAGCTCGATCAGCCCGGCATGCAGGCCGACGAGATCGCCGCGCTGCGCATGCCGACGCTGCTGATGTACGGCGCGCTGTCGCGCTGCGTGCATTCCGGCCGTGCACTCCAGACACTGCTGCCGCAGGCGCGCTATCTCGAACTGGAAGACGCCGGGCACTTCTTCCCGATCCATCGACCACAGATCGTGCTCGACGCGATCGGCAACCTGCTGGAGATCGACCATGCAGCGCCTTGAACAGCTGCAGGTCCTCGAACTCAGCGGCCATGTCGCCGGCGCGTTCTGCGGCAAGCTGCTCGCCGGCTTTGGTGCCGATGTCGTGCGCATCGCCGGCGGTCACGATGCCGCACTCGATGTCGATGCGCAGGTCTGGTTTCACACCGGCAAGCGCCTGGCCGATCGCGCGCAGTTGCATGCGCTGCTGGCGCGCGCCGACATCATCATCGACGCCTGGGGGTATGACGTGCTCGCGCAGGCCGGTTACGACAGCGCCGCAGTGCGCGCACTCAATCCGCAGGCGGTGCTGTGCCAGATCACGCCCTACGGCCAGACCGGACCCAAGCGCGCATGGCAGGCCGACGACATCACGCTGTACGCAGAAGCCGGCCTGATGCACTCGACCGGCGACGGCCGCCGCGCGCCACTGAACGCGGGACCGCGCATCTGCGAACTCAGTGCCGGCATGAACGCGTACTTCGCCTGCCTCGCAGCCGATCTGCGGCGGCAGCGCGACAGCGGTCCGGGCGAAACGATTGACCTGTCGATCATCGAATCCTCGATGGAGAACATCGAGATCGCGATCACCGAATGCCTGGTCAACGGCAAGGTCGCGCGGCGCAACGGCGATCAGCACGCGATGGTGCCGTGGCGCACTTATCCCTGTGCCGATGGCGAGATCGCGATCGTCGGCGGCCCGATCCGTCACTGGCTGAAAGCCGCGGAGATGTTCGGCGCACCTGAACTGCTCGCAGACCCGCTGCGCACGATGGCCGGGCGCATCGAGAACCGCGAGCGCGCCGAAGCACTGATGCGGCCATGGCTGGACGCGCAGTCACGCCAGAGCGCATTCGCCGCGGGCCAGAAAGCCGGCCTGGCGTGGGCGCCGCTGCTGTCGCTCAGCGAGGCGCTCGCCGATCCGCAACATGCAGCACGGCAGTTCTTCATCGAACTGGATCAGCCGCAGCTCGGCCCCGTGCGCATGCCCGGCGCGCCGTTTCGCGCCGGGCATTGCGCGTGGCAGGACGCAGCCGCTCCGACGGCCGCGAATGCAGCGATCGCGTGGTCCGAGCGCCCCACCGTGTCCGCAGCCGCATCCGCGCAGACACGCGGTCTGTTCGATGGCCTGCGCTTGCTCGACTTCACCCACGACTGGGCCGGCCCGCATGCGGCACGCCTGTTTGCCGACTACGGCGCCGAGGTCATCAAGATCGAATACCCGCGCCGGCTCGACGGCATGCGCGGCGGCTATGTCGAGAAGATCAACGACCATCCGCGCTTCTGGCAACTGCACCGCGGCAAGCAGTCGCTGACGCTTGATCTCAAGCGCGATGCCGATCGCGTCGTGCTCGACGCCCTGATCGCCGGCACCGATCTGATCATCGAGAACTCGCGCCCCGGCGTGATGGAACGCAAGGGTTATGGCTTTGCGCATCTGCAGACGCTCAACCCGAAACTGATCCTGCTGTCGATGTCGGCTTTCGGAGCGACCGGGCCTTACGCGAACTACTGCGGCTACGGCGGCACGCTGGAAGCGGTCAGCGGCCTGCAGTCGCTGACCAGCTACGACACCAGGAGCCGCTGGTTCCGCGTGCGTGAGATGGACGTACTCAACGGCATCATGGGTGCCTGCGCGGCAATCACCGCGCTGTGGCAGCGTCGCAACAGCGATCGCGGTCAGTGGATCGACCTGTCCGAATGCGAGACCACCGCGTGGTTCGCCGGCGAGCATTTCGCCGCCTGTGCGCGACTCGGGCAACAGGCACCGGTGCGTGGCAACCGTCACGCCACGCACGCGCCGCAGGGCTGCTATGCCGCAGCCGGTGAGGATCGCTGGCTGACGCTGTGTGTGCGCTCAGACGCGCAGTGGCGTGCGCTTGCGCAGCTGATCGGCGGCGCGATGCTGGCGGAGGATGCGCGCTACGCGAGCGCCGCGCAGCGCCAGCAGCATCACGATGCGCTGGATGAGCTGATCGGCAGCTGGGCTGCGCAGCTCGATCCGCAGGCTGCCGCGGCGCAATTGCAGGCACTCGGAATGGCCGCCGCCAGCGTCGCCTCGGTCGCCGACATCGGCGCCGATGCCCACCTCGCCGCGCGTCAGTGGATTCAAACCGTGGGGGCGCTGCGCCTGCCTGGATTGCCGTTTCAACTTGCGAACGGCAATGGCCGTATCAGCGCGCCTGGCCCGAAGCTGGGTGCCGGCAACGCGCCGCTGTTTGCGGCAGCAGGCCGCGCCGCCGACCAGCCTGAATTGATGCCCGCCGCCATCGGCACTGCCTACGATATCGAGTAGACACAGCCTGGGGGTTTCATGGCATGTTCAGCCTTGGATCCACACAATGCGGCGCACAGTGATCTGCACTGCCTGTCGCACCCCACATCGAGGCTTGCCATGAACCTATTCTCCCTGCGCGGCAAATTTGGCGCGATGGCGCTGTTGCTCGGTTGCAGCGCACTGGTCGCCTGCTCTGTGTCCGGCACCGTGCAGGCCCAACAGCCGGGCAAGTCGGTCGAGTACGAAGTCAAAAGCGGCCTGCTCAAGCGCAGCTACCTGCTCTACGTACCGAAGAGCTACCAGGCCGGCAAACCGATGCCGCTGCTCGTCGCACTGCATGGCGGCTATGGCACCGGCAAGAACATGGAAGAGGTCTCGGGCTTCGACCGCGTTGCCGATGCGCGTGGCGTGATCGTCGCCTACCCGGACGGTGTCAGCAAAGCCTGGAACGCCGGCAGCTGCTGCGCCAAGCCGATGGAGCTCGGCGTCAACGATATCGCGTTCATGGCCAACCTCGTCGCCGACATCAAGACCAAGGTCGCGGTCGACAGCAAGCGCGTCTACGGCGCCGGCTTCTCCAACGGCGCGATGATGGTCCACCGCGTTGCCTGCGAGCAGCCGGAGATCTTCACGGCAATCGCCAGCGTCGCCGGCGGCATCATGACACCGGCGTGCAAACCCGCACGCGGCACGCCGACGCTGCTGATCCAGGGCCGCGACGATCCGCGTATCCCCTGGGACGGCGGTTCGGTGGAAGAAAGCTTCCGTCCGTCAGTGAAGGCCGTGGTCGGGCTGCTCGCGGCGCGCAATGGCTGCAGCACCGACGGCACGGTCAGCCTGCAGAGCGGTGCCGCCACCTGCACCACGCTCAAGGGCTGCGCCAACGGCAATGACGTGCAGTGGTGCGGCCTGAGCGGGGTTGGCCACCAATGGCCGGGTGGCAAGACCCTGCTGCCGAGGCTGCTCGGCAAGAACACCAGCGACTATAACGCAGCGACGCAGATCGTCGACTTCTTCCTGCGTCACTCAAGGTAAACCGCGCCGGCAGAGGTGCGGTCCGCCGCGCCCTGAGGTGCGAACGGCGCGCCGTCGATGTTTAATGTAGGCCTTGTCCTACATTGAATCATCCCGGAGCGCGGTTTTGGCGAAACCCAGCAGCAACCCAGTTGCACTCATCACCGGCGGCGGCGGTGGCATCGGCCGTGCTGCAGCGCTGGCCTTCGCCCAGGCCGGCTACAGTGTCGCCATTGCCGACATCGACACCGATGCGGCGCAAACATCCGCGGACGCACTGAAGACAGCGCAATTCGACGCGTTTGCGCTGACCGCGGATATCGGCAACAGCGCCGCCGTGCAGGCGATGCTGCAGCAGATCCGCGAACGCTATGGCCGCCTCGATGCCGCGTTCAACAATGCCGGCGCCAGCAGCCTGCGCACCCCACTTGCCGATGTCGACGAAGACGACTGGGAGCGCGTCATGCGCACCAATGTCAGCGGCACCTTCCTGTGCATGAAGTACCAGATCCACTGGATGCTCGAACAGGGCGGTGGCTGCATCGTCAACAACTGCTCGGTATTCGGCATGGGTGGCGGCATCAGCGCGACGTACACCGCGAGCAAGCACGCCATTGCCGGCCTCACCCGATCGGCCGCAATCAGCTACGCCAAACAGGGCGTGCGCATCAATGCCGTCTGTCCGGGCCTGATCGACGCAGGCATGGGCGCACGTTTCAAGGAGCGCTGTGCCGAAGACGTCGGTGCCGTGCTCGCCCTGCATCCCGCCGGACGCATCGGCACCGCCGAAGAAGTCGCGCAGGCTGCTGTATGGCTGTGCTCGGAGCATGCGCAGTACATCCATGGGCATTTGTTGCCGGTGGATGGTGGGTATAGCGCACGTTAGATCTGAGTAGCGCCGGCTTCGTGGCAGCATCTCGATACATTGCCCGCGCCTTGCGCGGTCAACACTCGATGCGAACGGAGTGTTTTCGATTCGCCACAAAAGAAAACCGTTCGTCTCGAGTGCCGCGCAAGGCGCGGTGTATCGAGAGACGGGCGCGAAACCCGCTCAGCTCAACCCATACCGCCGCGCCATCTCCAGCACTTCCGGCTCGAATCCATTGCTGTCCGGCCGCCACGGCAGCGGCATGTCGAGGCAGGCTTGCGCAGCGAGTTCGAGATCGGCCTGCTTGAAGTTCTCGAAGGCGTCGGGCTCCAGACCGTAGGGTGCGCTGCGTGGGCCGAGGCCATCGAACAGCCAGGCTTCGGGTCTGCTCATCGCGTTGAGTGCGGCATCGCTGGTCGGCAGTTTCAGGCTGCGACACAATGCGGTCCGCACGGCGAGCGGATCGACATCCAGCGCTTCGATCCACAGACGCTGCAGCGGCTGTGGAAATGCGCGCTCGATGTTGTCGTTGGCACGCAGCCATGGGATCTGCGGATCGATGATCAGCGGCTTCCAGCCGTGGTCCTTGTAGTCCATCGGCACGAACAGGCGCTCCCGCGCCCAGGCGCTGAGCAGGCAGCCCTGCGTCCATGGATGACGCAGCAGATGCACGACCTGCGCGCCGGGCACATGGCGTTGCAGGCGTCGCAGGTCCATCGGCCGCAGCGGTGATTCGGCATCGGGTATCACCAGACGGCTCGGCGCGACACGTACCGCGAGCTCGTGCAGCAATTCACCGACACTCCAGTGCACATTGCGCTTGAGCCAGTCGCGCGCAGCTTCGATGCCGGCGTCGGACTGCGAGCCGAACTCGATCTGCGCGACTGCGCGCAGCAGGCCGTCGACCTGCGGCCCTTGGCTCAACTCGAAAATGTTCAGCAACTCTTCGAGGGAATCCGCCATGAACAGGCGCAGTTCCGGCAGCGCGTACAGCTGCGGATGCTGGCCGAGTTGCGCGGCAAGGTACGCCGCGCCGGAAAACGGCGCGCCCAGAATGAACAGCGGGGCCTGCGGCTCAGTCATGCGTCGACGATCCCAACCAGACTTCGCAGCCACCGCGCGGGTTGTAGACGTAGGACCAGCGCTTGCCGCGCTTGACCGCGACCTTGGGGCCGTAGGGATTGACGGTGCCGACGAACAGGCCATGCGGCGTCGACTGCAGGGTGCGGATACCCCAGTTGTACTTGTTGCCGAAGCCGGAGCGCGTGACCGGTTTCCAGTGAATGCCGTCCGCTGTGCGCCACAGTTCGGCGCCGCCGTAGCGCGCGAGCAGATTCTCCTCGCCCCAGCGGCGCACGATCGAGAGCACGTCTTCCGGCCACAGGTTCACCGCGAGATAGGGCATCGTGTCAGCCCAGTTCAGCGTGCCGGCGTAGAGCCAGCCGTCGTGAACGCACATGCGCCAGATATAGCCGTTGAACATGCTGTCGAAGCCAGGGCCAAAACCGGACAGCGGATATTTCAGTCCCTGTTCGGTCGTGCGCGATTCACCGACGATCAGGTCCCATGAGCCGTCCTTGCGCAGGCGGATGATCTCCGCCGCTGCCGGGCCGATGTTCTCGGCGCGGTGATAGCCGCCGTTGATGATGCCGTAGGCGACGTACAGATCACCGTTGAACTCGCACAGCGTACCGGCGACTTCATTGAGCTTGCCGCGCCCTGCGCCTTTGACGACGACGGGCTGCCATTGATACGGCGGCTTGCCTTTGGGCGCACGCCAGACTTCGCCCCCGGTGACGGCGTTGACGGTGCCACCGTAGAGGTGCCCGTCAAACTCGACCATCTCGAACACCGTGACGTTGTCCGGATTGCCGAAGCCTTCGTCGTTGACCGCGGTCCACTCGCCGCGCGACGGATCGGCGCTCGCATAGATCACCGCCTCGGAACTGATGTCCTGCAGAAAACCCTTGGCCGAGCCCGATGCGGTCGGGCTGATGTGCAGGCGGCCGTCGAAGGGCTGCAGGGTGCGGCAGGCACGCACGGCAGGACCGAACGGCGGACGCGGGATCGGTGCGAACACGCGGCCGTCTTCGCTGCGCAGGATGTCCGGCGAGTCCGCCGTGTGCGGTGCCCATGCGGACGCATACAGGCAGGGCTCGCGATCTCCGGGCGCCTGCAGCACGCACATGCTGCGAAAGCTGATGTAGCGCGGCACGTCGCTGCGGCCGTTGCTGCCGAGCACGTGCTCGGCCTGATAGACGCGAATCCACTCCTGCGACTGCGGCTGATAGGCCCATATCTCGGCGCGACGATCGACGTCGTATAGATCCTCGGGCGCCTCGATCGGCCAGGGCTTGAGGTTGGGCGGCGGATATCCGTGACGCAGCGCCGCCATCGTGCCGCGCGAAGTACCGACGAAGATCTGCCCACGAAACCACGCCATGCTGTGCGCGTAGTGGTTCCAGCCATCGCCGAAGCCGCTTTCGCAGGTCAGGCGGAACTGGGTCTCGTCGAGGCCGGCGGGCACCGCTTCGATCACGGAATCCAGGCCCACAGCTCGACGAACAGGAAGCGCGCGATCGCACGCGTGAAGACGATGCCGGTCAGGCTCCAGCCGGCATCGACCTTGGCGTTGCCGGTCATGCCGGTCTTGAGCTCGCCGCTGTCATCGATCTGAACCTGCACGCGGATCACCTTGCCGTAGGTGCTCTCCTCGGCCGCCGGCGCGATGGCGCGCACGTGACCATCAAAGCTCTTCGATGGAAACGCCCAGGGCTTGAGCGAGGCCTCGGCATCGATCTCGATATCGCCGATCGACGACTCCGGCAGACGGATGTCGGCGAGCAGTTGCGAGGTGTCCTCGATGATTCCCAGCTGGTCGCCGCGCGCAAGATAGATACCGCGCGCGAACTGCAGCTGTGACGAAACCACGCGGCCGGCGATCGGTGCGCTGATCTGCGTGTACTGCAGTTCCTGCTTGGCATAGTCGAGTTCCGCTTCGACGCGGCGCATGTCGGCCTCGAGGCTTTCGATGCGCTCGGCCAGCGCCGGACTCTCGACCAGCTCCAGTGCACGCTGGGCTTCGGCCAGCTGCTGGCGCGCCACTTCAGCCGCACCCTTGGTGCGTTCGTATTCGAGCGGCGTCACCGACTTGCCGCGGAACGCCGTTGCGACGCGACGTGCGTTGCCTTCAGCGACTTCGGCGGCGGCACGCGCGGTGGCGACACGGCTGCGTGCAACGTCGATCTCCTCGATGCGCGCGCCTTTCTTGACGATCGTCAGCTCGGCGTTGAGCTGCGCCTTCTCGGCCTCGGTCGCTGCAACCTTGGCACGCTGCGCCGAATCGTCGAGACGCGCAATGACCTGTCCCTGCGCCACCGCGTCGCCTTCCTTGACGAGCACCTCGCGCACATCGCCGGCAACGAGCGCGCGGACATCGGCACGGTCGAGGGGCAGCACGTCGAAATCGCCGCTGGCACTGTAGGGATACGGCAGCACGCAGATCAGTGCGACGACTGCGGCGATGATCTTCTGCCGCCGCGTCGGTCGCCAGGGCTTGCTGAGCTCGCCCAGCGAGGAACGATCCACCGCAACACGCGAATACTGCTTGACCATGTAAATCCCCATCACACACAAAAGACCCAGGAAACCGACACCACCGAAGCGTTCGACCAGCCAGCTGCCGACGCCCCACAGCAGACCGACCAGAATTGCAGCCAGGAACAATAGTGCGCCGATGCCGAACAGCACGCGCGCGTTGTATGAAATATGCCGTGGATGCGCCGACCATGCGCGATCGCGCAGACCGCGCAACGCACCCATTGCCTGCTCACGCAGGTCCGGCGTATCCAGCCAGTGACACAGCAGGAAGTAGCCGTCATAGCGCACCAGCGGATTGAGACGCAGCGCCAGCGAGAACAGGCCGACGACACTCAGGCCGACACAGAAGCGCGCAATCGATTCATGGGTCTCGCCGAGCAGGAACCAGCCCAGCACTGCGAGGGCAGCAGGAGTCGCACTGCCAACCAGACCGCTGGCGACGATGCGCAGGCGCACCGAGCGCGAGGCGTGCTCTGCCGCACCGGCGGTATCGACGAACATGCGCGGGAACTTCAGGGTGCCGAACACCAGCCCGACGCGCGGATGCGTCGGCGTGTAGCGCTGGATCGCCGCTGCGCGTGCCGACATCGAGAAGAAATTCACCATCACCGCGCAGATCACCGCATTGACGATGGCGCGCATGCTGCCGAACAGGCCGGCCATCATCTCCCACCATTCCCAGCGATGCGTATAGACCAGCGCCACCGCCATCACGCAGAACGCGGCGAAAAGCGCGACATGCCAGCGCGAGGTGATCGGCCAGATCAGCGCGCGGCCGATGGCGACGAAGAAGTCGGGCTTGAGCGGCACATCGATCTGATTGGCCTGGCCGCGCCGACCGGAGATCAGTCCGGTGAGACTGCCCGTGAGTCCTGCACCGCCGCGCGATCCGGCGAGCGTCGATGGGGGCAGCGCCAGTGCGCCACGGCCGACCAGCACGGCGGGTCCAGTTCCCCAGCCGAGCAGCTCGCGCTCACGATCGTCGTGCGCCGACACCGGCAGTGGTTCGCGCCGTCCCGGCTGCAGCAGGCGCAGCTCGGCAAGGTCCGCCGCGAAACCCTCGAGCGTGCTGGCGCGGATCTCGGTCGACACCAGAGCCTGCGCCGCAGCGTGTCGCTGCTGCGCGGTGCGGCTACCATCGAACAGCTGCGCCAGTGTGTAATCCGCTCGCGACATGCGGAGCGCTACGGCACCGCCGTGCGCATGCAGCTCCAACTCGCCGGCGCCGAGCTCGTGTACCTGCTCGGGCGCAAATTTCTGGTACGGACTGTTGATCACGTCGCTGAGGTCAGGCGAGTGTCCATGCGCTGCGTGTCATCACAAACTTCCGGCATGCCTTCAGGGCTTCTGTGCAGGATCAACAAGAATGCGATTGATCTGCGCCAGATCGGCGACCAGCAGATTGCCGGCAAGCAGCTTGAGCCGCAGCGAGCTGAGCAGGACCTGGTAGCGCGCAAATGCAAAGTCGCGCTCTGCCGCAAAACGACGTTCCACCGCCTCAAGCACGTCGGTGCTCGGCAAGGTGCCGGCCTCATAGCCCGAACGCGTCGCCGCCTCGTAGGCAATGGTGGCGTCGAGGCCGCGCTTGAGCGCATTGACGCGGGTCAGTCCGGCCGTCGCATTGCGATAGGCGATGCGGGTGTCGCGAACAATCTGCGAGATGCCGTCGTCGAGCATGGCTGTGGCGCGCTCGTTCATCGCTTCGGCCTGGCGCCGAGTCGCGCTGATCTGGCCACCGGCATACAACGGCATGTTGAAGACCACGCCGATCTGCTGCTGCACTTCGTCGCGCTCACCGGTCGCACCGCCGCCGGCATCGAGGCCATAGGCCAGACCCACCAGGTCGAGCTTGGGCCAGGCCAGGCGATCGGCCTTGTGCTGTTCGAGTCCGGCGACACTCACGCCGAGGCGCTGCGCCAGCACGCCGGGATTGTCGGATTCCGCGCGCTTGATCCAGACATTCTCGTCGGCCGGTTGCGGCGCGAGCAGGGTGATGTTGAGGGGCAAGCGCTTGACCGCGGAATAGCTGCGCCCGGTGATCGCTTCCAGACGTGTTTCGGCATTGGCGACACTGTTGCGCGCTTCGACTTCGCGCGCCAGGGCCAGTTCATGCAGAGCCGTCGTGCCCTTGAGGTCGGCGTCGGTGACGAGCCCGGATTCGACCCGGATGCGCACCTGCTCCAGCTGCTCGGCCAGGGCCTGGGTCTCGGCGCTGGAAAATGCCACTGCGTCCTGCGCGGCGAGCAAACCGAAGTAGGCCTCTGCGACCTGGATCAGCAGCACGTCCTGCTGCGCCTGCAGTACATGCTCGGCCTGGGTGATCTGCAATTGTGCCTGCTTGCGATCTGCAAACAATTCCGGCCGGTATAGCGCCTGCGTCAGCTGCGCACCGTAAAACAGGCGATCGAACTGGTCATCATTGTCGTAGTCGGCCACGCCGTAGTAGTCCCCGGTGATCGACTCGTCGATCCAGTCATACTGCGCGCGCAGACCGAGCTGCGGCAGCAGCTTGCCAGAGGCCTGCGGCAACAGTTCCTGGGCAGCGCGATACTGGGCACGCGCCGCGCGATACGCCGGATTGGCCTGCAACGCGTCATTGCACACCGCGAGCAGATCGCCCAACGGAGTCACTGCGCGCCCCGTCGCCGGCGCTGCAGCCGGCTCGGCGGCCGATTGAGCGCTCACCCCTACAGCCGCAATCAGCAGGCCGGCGGCCAGGCTCCAGATTTTCCAACTGCGAGTCGACATCGTCTACCTCGGATTCACGGGCTCGCCACACGGTCACTCACGGCGCGGGCATCGAGAGCGGATTATGGAGAAAGCGGCACGGGCTGTCGTGTCGGGGATCGCCCTCTTGTGCAGTCTCAGCCCCTACAAACGGGAAGGCCCCGCTGTGCGAGGCCTTCCGTGAGCCTGTGAAGCCGCCGGGAACCCTCCCCGGAGCGGCCTGCGCCTCAGTGGCGCGGCTTGAACACCGGCTCCTCGCCGGGGGCCAGTTCCTTAGGCTTGAGGATCAGGGACGCAATGGCCGGCAGCAGCAGGATCGCGCCGAACATGTTGGCCGTGAACATGAACACCAGCATCTTGCCCATGTCGCGCTGGAACTGCAGGCCCGAGTACAGCCAGGTCGCCCCGCCCAGTGCCAGCGTCACGCCGGTGAACACCACTGCCTTGCCGGTAAGCTTGAGAGTCTTGAAGTAGGCCTCTCGCAGCTTGAAGCCCGCCGCCGTCGCATCGGCGAAGGTCGCATAGACATAGATTCCGTAGTCGACACCGACACCCGCCGCGAGGGCCACCACCGGCAGCGTCGCCACCTTCATGCCGATATCCAGGACCGCCATCACTGCGTAGGCCATCCAGGACACCAGGGCCAGCGGCAGCATGATCGCGACGAGTGACTGCCACTCGAAGAACGACAGGAACACGCAGACGATGATGCCGGCGTAGACGATCAGCAGGATCGGTTTCTCGAGCCTGTGAACTTCCTCGTTGGTGGCCGCCATCACACCGACCTGCGCGGACGCCAGCGCGAAGTTGACCGGGCAGACCTTGTCCATCGCAGCGTGCGCGGCTTCGGCTTCCCTGGTAGAGGCGACAAGCTTCTTGTACCCGTCATCGGCATCGATCTCGGAATCGGTGATGCCCTTGCGATTCTTCTTGAGCTTCTCGGCGTACTTCTGCGCCGCCACCGTGCGCACGCCGATCTCGCGGCGCGCCTCGGTCTTTGCATCGCAGTAGGCCTTGTCGACGTCCTTGTGGACGGCGAAGAACTCCTCGCCGTTCTTGACGTTGAAGGCCTTTGCCTGATCGACGATGCGCGATAGCGTCGTCGCCTTATGATCCTTGGTGAACAGGAATACCGCCATCGCCGAGCAGTTCGGATTGAGCAGACCAGAGGACGTCGGAATCGGCGTGATCGCCTGCACCATCGTGTACTGGTTGCGCGGCAGGATCTTGAAGCGCGGATTGGCTTCGTTGAACGCACCGTTGACCTGCTTGCTGACCCAAGGCAGCGAGATCGTCGATTGCACGCCCTCGGTGTTGTCCATGTGCCACGCGAAGCGGTCGATCTGCTCCATCACCTCGTACCTGATGCAGGCCTCCGCTTCGGTTTCGGCGATGACCTTGAACACATCGGTACCGATCGCGAAATTGCTTGTGACCGCCGCCGTATCCTTGTTGTAACGCGAATCCGGCAACAGTTCCGGCACGCCGGCCTGGCTGTCGCCAACCTGCAGCTTCTTGCCTTCCCACAGACTCCAGCCGAGCAGCGCACTGCCGATCAGGATGGCGATGATCGCTGGCGTCGGCCGCACCATGTTCGACAGCAGATGCCACAGCGGATCGAACACGCTGTCGCGCTTTTCCTGCTTTTCGGCGAAAGCCACCGGATCGCCGATGTCGACCCAGGTCAGCCAGATCGGCATCATGACCTTGTTGGTCATGAAGATCGCGAACATGCCCAGCGAGGCGTTCAGCGCCATCTCGCGGATGATGTCGATCGGAATCAGTCCGATCAATGCGAAGCCGACGAAGCCGGTCATGATCGCCATCGTTCCGTACACGGCGAGGCGACGCCAGGTGTACAGCGAAGCATCGAAACTGTTGCGCTTGAACAGCGTCATCTCGCCGCCCCAGGCGTTGACGTACTGCACGCCATGCG